>CACGMR010000006.1 GCA_902574215.1 uncultured Pelagibacteraceae bacterium | reverse complement strand
ATTTTAATAAAAAAAAGGAAATCGAGGATTTTGATAAAGCCGCAGAAGATTTAAGATTAGCTACTAGACATTTAGGTATGATTGTTGGCAAAGTCGATGTTGAAGAGATATTAGGTAGTATTTTCAACGATTTTTGTATCGGCAAGTAATACCCCATTTTGCTGTATTTTTGCTCTTTTTTTATCAAAAAACATTGATAAATAAGGCTTATTTACAAAAATTTAAGCCTATCTTGTAAATTATATAATCACATATAGATTTGGATTATGAAAAATGATTTGTCATTTGATGTAGTTGTAATTGGAGGAGGTCATGCAGGCTGTGAAGCTGCAGCAGCTTCTGCTCGTCTTGGAGTGAACACTGCCCTATTTACTCATAAAATAGAAACTATCGGTGAGATGTCTTGTAACCCGGCAATAGGAGGCTTGGGCAAGGGTCATTTGGTTAGAGAAATAGATGCCCTTGATGGTGTTATGGGAGATGTAGCAGACAAATCAGGTATACAATTTAGATTATTAAATAGAAGTAGAGGGCCAGCAGTCAGAGGACCAAGAACTCAATCAGATAGATCTCTTTATCGTAAATATATGCAAGAAAAATTGCTAAACTATTGTAATTTAAGAGTTTTTTCTGATCCTGTTATAAAGTTTATTTTTGACAAAAATTCTATAAGTGGATTTGAAACTAAGCAAGGTAAGAAAGTTCTATCTAATAAGATAATACTCACTTCAGGGACTTTTTTGAATGGTTTGATACATATAGGTGATGAAAGAACTCCTGCTGGTAGATACGATGAAAAACCTTCTACAGGTTTAAGCGAACAATTGAGTAAATATGATTTTAAAATTGGAAGATTAAAAACTGGAACTCCACCAAGATTAGATGCAAGAACAATTAATTTTGAAAACTTAGAAGAACAATTTGCAGATGACGATCCTTATTTTTTTTCATTCTTAACAAAAAAAAATATGAACAAACAAGTTTCCTGCCGAATGACATACACAAATGAGAAGGTTCATAAAATTATAGAAAAGAATTTATCTAAGAGTGCTATGTACTCTGGCAGTATAAAGGGGGTGGGACCACGATATTGTCCGTCTATAGAAGATAAGATAGTGAAATTTGCAGATAAAGCTCGTCACCAGATATTTTTAGAACCAGAAGGTCTAAATGATCACACAATTTACCCAAATGGTATCTCCACGTCACTTCCAGCTGACGTGCAGCAAGAAATATGTAATAATATCAGTGGTTTAGATAATGTTACTATATTAAGACCAGGATATGCCATAGAATATGATTATATAGATCCACGCGAGCTATTCTTAACCCTTGAGACTAAAAAAATAAGCAATCTTTATCTTGCTGGCCAAATTAATGGTACAACAGGATATGAGGAAGCAGCTGCACAAGGCCTTATAGCAGGAGTAAATGCTGCCTTGTCTGTTAAAAAATTAGAACCATTTATACTTGATAGATCAGACGCCTATATTGGGGTAATGATTGATGACCTGGTTACCAAAGGAGTAGCTGAGCCATATCGAATGTTTACATCAAGAGCGGAATATCGATTAAGTTTGAGATCTGATAATGCTGATCAAAGATTAACTGAAAAGGGAATTGATATAGGTTTAATAGGTGATGAGAGAAAAGAGGTATATTTGAGTAAATTTGCACAAATTAGACAAATAAATCTGAAAATGAGTGAATCTAAAATATCACCATCTAAAGTAGAGAAATTTGGAATAAAAATAGCAAAAGACGGAATATTGAGATCATCTAGCGAAGTTCTAACTCAAAAAGGGATTAATATGAGTAAAATTAGGGAAATATGGCCTGATATACCTTTTTTTAGTAAAGAAATTGACGAACAGGTAGAAATAAATGCTCATTATAGAGGGTATCTAAAGAAGCAAAAAGCTGATATTTTAGCGTTTAAGAGGGATGAAAATTTAATTATCCCTGATAAAATCAATTATGATGGACTTTCAGGTTTGTCTAATGAGGTAAAAGCTAAATTTAAGGAAATAAAGCCAAAAACAATGGGTCAAGCTTTAAGAATAGATGGAATTACTCCAGCAGCTGTATATATTTTGTTGTCACATGTCAAAAGAAAGTCTATTAAGCATATAGCTTAATGGATCAAGAAATTTTAAATTCTTATTCTAAAATCAATCACTTAAATGTTTCACGTGAAACATTTTTGGACTTTGAAAACTATATATCCATGATTCTTGAAAAAAATAAAAAAATCAACATAATTAGTCAAAATACAGCATCAAAAAAGGCTATAATTGAACGCCATATTTTAGATTCCGCGCAAATAATTGATTTTGTTGATTTAAATTGCAATACAACCACGGATATAGGTTCAGGAGGGGGTATGCCTGGAATAATTGTAGCAATTATACTAAAAAATATGAAAAATAATATGAATGTGCACTTGTATGAAAAAAGCTACCATAAAAGCCGTTTTTTAAAGGAGGTTTCAGAAAAATTAAATTTAAACACAAAAGTTTTTCAAAAAAATATTTTTGAAACAAAAAATTTAGAAACAGGTACAATAATGTCAAGAGCATTTAAACCAATGCCCGTAATTTTAGATTTAGTATATGAAAATTTTTCAAAATATAAAAATTTAATTTTTTTTATGGGGAAGAGTGGAAAAAAAATTTTTGAAAATTCTAAAAAAAAATGGGAGCTGGATTATATAGAAAAAAAAAGTTTAACAAGTGAAGACTCTTTTTTAATAAATATTAAAAAAATTAAAAAAAAAAATTAAAAGGATCGTAAAAAAAATTAAATGCAAATTATTTCAGTTATTAATCAAAAGGGTGGGGTCGGAAAAACCACTACAGTCATAAATCTTGCAGCTGGCTTATCTCAAATAGATAAAAAAATTTTAGTAATTGACTTAGATCCTCAAGGCAACGCTACTACAGGTCTAGGATTATCTAATATGGATAACTCAAGTGATACAATTTATGGAGTTTTGAATGGAACTAGAGAAATTACTGAGGTGATTAAAAAAACACAGTTCGAAAATTTAGATATTATCACATCAAATGTAGATTTATCGGGTTTAGAAGTGGAGACAGCTGATGATAGTAATAGGGCTTTTATACTAAAGACAAAATTAACCGCATATTTAAACGATTCTAGAAGATTATATGATTATGTCTTGATAGATTGCCCACCTTCATTAAGCTTGTTGACAGTAATGGCACTTGTAAGTTCAAATTCTCTATTGGTACCACTTCAGACTGAATTTTTTGCTTTAGAGGGTTTAACGCAGCTAATGAAAACGATCGAAAGAATAAAAGTAAGTTTAAATCCAGATTTGAAAATCAGGGGTATACTTTTAACCATGTATGACAAAAGAAATAAGCTTTCATCTCAAGTTGAGAAAGAGGCTAGGGACTTTTTTACTGAAAAAGTCTATTCAACAGTTATACCAAGAAACGTAAGATTATCTGAAGCCCCTTCTCATGGCATGCCAGTTTTAATTTATGATAAATCTTGCCCAGGCAGTAAATCTTATTTTAGTTTTACTGATGAATTCATCAATCAAGAGTCAACAATAGGTAGTGCTGCTTAATGGATAAAATAAAAAAAGGATTAGGTAGAGGCTTATCTTCGTTAATAGGTGAAACAAAAGTAGAGCCTCAAAAAAATCTTTTATCAATTAGTGACTTGGTGCCAAATAAATATCAGCCAAGAAAAATTTTCGATGAAAATAATTTGGAGGATTTAACTAATTCTATTAGAGAAAGAGGGGTGATCCAACCTATTATAGTTAGAAAATCAAATTACGATAAATCAAAATTTGAAATAATTGCCGGAGAGAGGAGGTGGTTAGCTGCACAAAGAGCCGGTTTGCACAATATTCCTGTTGTTATTACTGAGGTCGACGATTTAAAATCTTTGGAATTTGCAATCGTAGAAAATGTCCAGAGGCACGATCTTAATCCTCTTGAGGAGGCGCAGGGTTATAAACGTTTGATAGATGATTTTTCTTATGATCAAGAGAAAGTATCAAAATTTATTGGCAAAAGCAGAAGCCATATAACAAACTCATTAAGGCTTCTTACTTTACCGAATGATGTAATAAAATTGATTGAAAGTCAAAAATTGACCGCTGGTCATGCTAAGATTTTAGTTGGTCTAGAAAATGCTAGTTTTGTTGCGAACAAAATTATTGAAAAAAAAATGTCAGTAAGACAATCAGAAAATTTTGTTAAAATTTTTAAAAATAAAAAAAAATCAAGCACAAACAAAGATACAAATATTATTGCACTCGAATTGTCTATTTCAAATAAAATTGGTTTAAACGTTGATATTCAAAATAATAAGAGAAACCAGGGTAAAATAAGTTTTGAATACAAAGATTTGGATCAATTAAATAAAATAATTGATATAATAAAATCTAATTACTAGTTTTTGAATTTGATTGTTCTAAAATAAAGTCTGTAATTATATTAATTGAGTTATTCATGTTTTTTTTTAAAACAAGCTCAATATCGTAAATTTTAAAGATAATTTCCTTAATTTTTTCTGGACTCCAAAGTAAGATTTGTTTTTTTGTTATTTCTTTATTTTTCCAGAATATTGGTGGTTTTGCATTTAATATCGTTAAATTAATATCTTTATTTCGTTTAAATTCATCACTAAGTATAAAAATTTTTTTACATTTATTTAAAAATGATCTTAAAATTATAATACCGTCATCGTTGTTAAAATTATTTTCATTAAGAATTTTTAAAATTTGTTTAGTGTTTTTAGCCAGACAGTTGTCAATAAGATCTGCTATGCTATGATTTTCTATTAAATTTGTTAATTTTTCTATATCTTCTTGTGTAATTTTCTTTCTGCTCTTACTCAATAATTCAATCTTGTTTAATTCATTTAGCAATGTCTCTCTATCTCCATTACATCTATTTACAATTAAATTTAAATTTGAGTTCGCAATTAAAATTTTTTTTTGTTTTATAAAATTAAAAGCTAATTTAGTTAATGTTTGCTCGTTATCTGGGTAAAATGCTATGCAAATACATTTTTTATCTTTTTCAAAAAAATTTCTTAGTTTTGACCTCTTTTCTAAGTTATCAGAGTAAATTATAAAAATTAAATCCTCTAAGTTTTTATTAATTATTTCGTTCAGAATTTTTAGAATTTTGTCTGTAGCTCTTTTAATTATTATAATTTTCTCTTGTTCAAAAAGAGATTTTGAAAATAGATTTTCTAAAAAGAAGTTATAATTATCTAAAACCTCTTTTTCTTCATAGTTTGAAATATTATTTTTATTTTTTAATAAAGCATTTGTTGTTTCTTTCTTCAAACCTTCATTTTTTCCATAAAGGAGAATATATGGTGATTTTTTTATATCTATTTTATTTATCTCAAAGGATTTAATTATCATTTATCAATGATATTTCTGTAATTAGTTTATTTGTTATTGATGATGCAAAATTTTGTTTTATCACTCTTTCATATTTTTGTTCTTCAAGTTTATCGTTCATATTATTCATGTTTTTTCTCTCAATAATAATAATTTCTTTGATAACTTTATCACGAAAAATAATTTGTATAACACTATTACTTGATAATTCGTAATCTGTAATTTTAGCTGTTTTATCTTTTGATAAAATTTTCTTTGTAAATTTTGTATTTGATTTGATATTGTATTGTTTTTGACTATCTTTTCCTTGAAGTTGTTTTAAGTTTGATTTTAAATAATTATTAATTGTTCTGTCACCTTCTAAAAAAATATTCTCTATTGAAAAATTAATACTTTTTTTATTTGAATGTAATGGTGTAAACCCACAGTGAGACAATAGGCTTGTTATAATTATCAATAAAGTTAATTTTTTATACATATTAATTTGGAATAATTATATTAATTAATTTGTCTTCAATAAAGATTGTTTTTCTAATTGTTTTTTCTTTAATGTAATTATTAATTTTTTCATTCTTTTTAATCAATATTAATAAATCTCTTTCATTTATTCCTTTTTTAATTTTTAAAACTTCTCTTGTTTTTCCATTTATTTGAATTACAAAATTTACATCATCTTCAACTAAAACATTTTTACTTATCTCTGGCCAATAAATATTTTTTTCAATGTTTTCAATTTCTAATTTTTCTAGACATTCTCTTGAAAAATGAGGAATAACAGGATTCATAGCTACTAAAATGTTCTTATAATTTTCAATCCAGCTTTTTTTATCAATTTTATTATTAATAATTTTGTTTAGAGCCGAATATATTTCATGAAAATTTGCTATTATTTTATTGTAACTAAAATTTTCTATATTGTTTTGCACATTATTTATAAATTTCGTTGATATTTTTTTTAGTTCATTTTCATTCGTTTCTGGATGATCAGTTTTAATTTCCTCTAGTATCCTTTGATTTAGAACCCATAATTTTTGAATAAACTTGAATGAAGAATTTATTCCCTCATCTGACCATTGCACATCCTTTTCAGGAGGGCTATCTGATAAGATAAACAACCTAACAGAGTCAGCACCATAACTTTTAATAATATCTTCAGGATCAATTGTATTTTTCTTTGACTTGGACATTGACTCCGATGGACCCACTTTTATTTCATGACTATTATCTTCTTTTAAAAATTTTTTACCATTAATGGTGACCACTTCATTCGGGTTGATCCAATTATTATTTTTGTCTTTGTATGTTTCATGACAAACCATTCCTTGAGTAAATAAACCTTTAAATGGCTCTTTAATATTAAAGCTCTCGTTTTTGAATGAGAGTGCGTGCATAAAAAATCTAGAATATAATAAATGCAATATGGCATGTTCCACTCCTCCAATATACTGATCTACGGGCATCCAGTAATCTGCTTCATTTTTATTAAAACCATAATTTAAATTTTTAGGTGAGCAAAATCTTAAAAAGTACCAAGATGAGTCAACAAATGTATCTAATGTATCAGTTTCTCGAGTATATTTTTTTCCATTTATTTCAATATTTTTCCATTCATTTATTTTTTCTAAAGGGTTTCCAGTCTTATCAAGCTTTTTAACTTCTGGTAATTTTACAGGAAGTAAATCTTTAGGAATTTTGATAGGATTATTCTTCTCATCATAAGCAATAGGTATTGGACAGCCCCAATATCTTTGTCTTGAGATTCCCCAGTCTTTTAATCTAAAATTAGTTTTTCTTTCTCCTAGATTATTCTTTTCAAGATAATTAATTGTTTCTTTAATGGAGTCAGAAGGAACTTTTAAACCATTTAAGAAACTAGAATTAATTAACTCCCCTCCACCAATATATGCTTTGTCTGTAATTTTATAGTTATCTTCATTTTCAGGTTTAACAACTTGTGTAATATTCAGATTATATTTTTTTGCAAAGTCTAAATCTCTTTGGTCATGAGCTGGACAACCAAATACAGCACCTAAACCGTAATCCATCAAAACAAAATTTGCAAAATAAACAGGCACCCGAATATTTTCGTCTAATGGGTTAATAGCAATTAAATCAGTTTTAAATCCAATTTTTTCCGCAACAGCAATAGATTCCTCAGTGGTTCCTGTTCTTGAGCACTTTTGCTTAAAACTCATAAAATTAGGATCTTTTTCATAAATTTTTGCAATCGGATGATCAATTGATAGCGCAAGAAAAGACATACCAAATAAGGTATCAGGTCTTGTTGTGTAACATTTAATATTTTTTATGTCTTTATTTGACTTGATTTTAAAATTTACTTCACAACCATATGATTTACCAATCCAATTTTGTTGCATTATCTTCACTTTATTGGGCCAATCTGAAAGGCCATTTAAACCATCTAATAATTCATTTGAAAATTTTGTAATTTTAAAAAACCATTGATTTAGTTTTTTTCTTTCAACGGGAGCTCCTGATCTCCATCCCTTACCTTCAATTACTTGTTCATTTGCTAAAACAGTTTGATCCACTGGGTCCCAGTTGACATAATTTTCTTTTCTGTAAACTAAACCTTTATCATATAGTTCTAAAAAAAATTCTTGCTGATGTTTATAATAATCGTGTGAACAGGTAGATATTTCTTTATCCCAATCTATAGATAATCCTAATTTTTTTAATTGATTTTTCATCGTAGCAATATTTTTTTCAGTCCAAGATTTTGGATCTAAATTGTTTTGTCGAGCTGCGTTTTCTGCTGGCATGCCAAAGGAGTCCCAACCCATTGGATGTAAGACATTATAATTTTGAAGGGATTTGTATCTAGCTAAGACGTCTCCAATGGTATAATTTCTTACATGGCCCATATGAATTTTTCCTGATGGATATGGAAACATTTCAAGACAATAAAATTTTTTTTTATTCTTATCTACTTTGGTTGAAAAAGATTTATCTTTCTCCCACCTTTCTTGCCATTTCTTTTCAATTAATTTAAAATTATATCTTTCCACAGAAATTAAATTATAATTTAGTTACCTAACTTTGGGGGGTCATAGGGCTTGAAGTCTTTATCTTTTTTTTGAGCTTCATAAATTTTTGCAGTTTTAAGAATTTTTCTTTTTAATTCTTTTGATATTTCTCCACTGATTTCAGATATTTTACAATTATTTATTTCATTACAAACTTTTCTAAAAACTTTTATATCTAATGCATCACTCCTAATTTCGTTTGTCAAAAATCTTATAGAAATTTTAATATTCTCGGTATTTTGGGTATTTGAGTACCAGTCTGTGATAATAATTCCACCGCTATAATTAACAGATGCTAATGGCATAAAATCTAAAGCATCCAATGATGCTCTCCATAATTCATTTGAGCTAGCAAACTCAAAATTTCCTCCACCAGTCCTTTTTTTTACCTGATCCATTAACCTAAAGCCTCTGCCTTCTTCCATATTTTTTTTAACTCTAAGTTTAGGATCTGGAGGATATTTTTTTGCATCCACAGAATTGAATGGAGCACAGGAACTAAGCAAAAGTGTCCCAAAACATAGAAAAAGGGCTATATTAATGATTTTTTTCGAAAACATGTAAAATATTAGAAGTAAATTAATTATTTTTAAACATATAGTTTAAAAATATTGAAAAATATAGAAAATTGAGCAAATTTATGATGTTGCAAAAATACCACACTATCAAAATAAAATCATTTTTTTAAATGTAATTAGAAAATTTGAAAAGAAATTCAATATAAATGCAATGTTTATTATTAATAATAACATAAAAATAAGGAGTAATTAATATGAACAATTTAAAAAAAGTAGGGTTAACTGCATTAGCAGGTGCTTTGGTATCTGTATCAGCTAACGCTGCAGACGTTGCTGTTTCTGGTGGTGCTTCAATCAGCTTTGCTGGTGAAGAGAAGCAAAGTACTGGTAACGGCTGGTCAATGAACGACGGTATAACATTCACTATGTCTGGAGAAATGGACAATGGTATTAATGTTACAGTAGTACAAGCTCTTAACGATGACGATGTAGCGTCAGACCAAGTGTTTGATACTAGATCAGTAAAACTTGATATGGGTGATACTGGAACATTAACTTTCTTCGGTACTGGTGGAAGTTCAGTTCTTAATGCAATTGATGACGTAACACCAACTGCAAACGAAGAGTCTTGGGATGATGTAACAGGAGCTAGTGCTATTCCTGGTGGAACTGGTGGAGCAAATATGTTCCATTATTCTAATGGAAGCCTAATGGACGGTTTATCTGTGTCAGCTTCATACACTCCATCTGGTGGTTCAACTGAAGTTGAAAGTTCATCAGACTATGGTTTTGCATACACTGGTGTTGAAGGTTTAACAATTGGTGCAGCAACTGGTGAAGATAATTCAGCAGCGGCATCTATTGATATCACTAACATGTATGTGAAATATACTATGGATGCGTTTTCTGTAGGTTACCAAGCTTCTGAGTCTGACTCAGAAACTGCAAACGCTGACAAAGACTTCACAGCGATTGGTTTATCGTATGCAGTAAGTGATGAAATGTCAGTTTCATACAACATGTCTACAATTGAGTATGAAGATAGTACTAAGTCTGACCAAGAAGCTACTGGTGTTTCAGTATCTTACGTAATGGGTTCAATGACATTAACTGCTAACGCAAACTCAGTTGACAACATTGCTGGAACAGCAGCCGATAACAGATCTGGTTACGGTATGTCTCTAGCATTTGCATTCTAATTAATTTAGATACAAATTATTTAAAAGGCCCCTTTTTAGGGGCCTTTTTTTTATTCAAAAAAAGATATTCCAGCGAATTCTGATTGTTTTAGAAGAGCAAGTTTTTTTATATTTTTATTTGAAATTCCACCTAAGACTACAACTTTTTTTTTAGTTAGTTTTGAAAGAAGTTTAAATTTATTAATTCCTAAAAAATTTTTATTTTTTTTAAATAAAGAAGATATTAATATTTTATTAACCTTTTGACTTTCCTTAATTCTTATTTCATTAAGATTATGTGCTGAGCCAATAATTTGAAAATTTTTTTTAAACGAATATGATAAGTGTTTTAAACTAGTGTTAAACGCAGGAATATAAGCTCCATCTAAATCTAGTTTAATTGCTAACCTAATGTTGTTAGATAAATAAAGTTTAATTGATTTTTTTTTACAATATTTTTTTATTTTTAGAATTAACGATTCATTTTGATTTATTTTAGAATAATTCCTGAAAATAATAATGGTTTGTTTGTCTTGTTTATCGATACTATTTGTGTCAAGTTTGCTTATAAAGTAATATTTATTGATCATATTGATATGCAAAATATAGTAAAAAATTTATTAGACATTGAAAATAAAATTAAAAACAATCTTAATGAATTAAATATTAACAGATACCCTAAAATTATAGCAGTTTCTAAGACTTTTAAAATTGATAAAATTTCACCTCTTATTGATCATGGACATATTGATTTTGGCGAAAATAAAGTTCAGGAAGCCGTTGAAAAATGGACAGAAATTAAAAAAAAAAATTCACAAATAAAACTCCATATGATTGGAAAATTACAAACAAATAAAGTTAAATTTGCAGTCAAATTATTTGATTATATTCATTCAGTTGACAGTGAAAAACTTGCAAAAAAAATTTTAAATGAACAAAAAAAAATAAATAAGAAAATAAAGATATTTTTACAGGTGAATATTGGAGATGAAAATCAAAAATCTGGGATAAGTAAAAATGAGCTGAGTCAGCTAGTTTTATACTGTAAAGAAATCGGTTTAGATTTAATTGGTTTAATGTGCATTCCACCAGCAAATATTGACTCTGAAAAATACTTTGATGAGATGAATAAATTAAACAGCAACTTTGGATTTACTGAATTAAGTATGGGGATGTCTTCGGATTTTCTTATAGCAGCAAAACATCTGTCAACTTATGTAAGAATTGGATCTAGTATTTTTGGAGAGAGGTCTTAATAAATTTTTATTTTTGAATTTTTTTTAATTAATTTAAGCATTATTAAGAAATCTTTTTCTTTTAAAGCAACACATCCAGCTGTAGGTTTATAATTCTTTGTTAGGTGAATAAAAATACAGCTACCTTTGCCTGGACTAGGTCTTAAAAAATTATACTTAATTGGAATTAATAGATCATATTTAAAATCCTTTCTTTTTAACTTCTCATGTTTGATTTTTTTTCTAGCTTTAATAAGTTTGTTATATTTTTCTGGAAAACGAATATCATCACACCAACCCATATTTCTTTTAATTTCGATACATTTTAACAAAGTTAGTGGCTTCTCTTTACGATCTTTTCTAAAATAAAGATTTTCAATTTTAAATGTTCCTTTTGGCGTTTTTTTATCTCCTTCTTTCTTGTTTCTAGTAGAACCTCTTTTACCAATACAACACTTAAATTTAAATTCATCGATTTGAAGAGTATGTTTATTTTTTACAAAAATTGTCATATTCTCTTATTTGTGAGTACTCAAAATTTAATTATTTATAAGTTTACTGCATTATACAGTATTCTTGAAGAACTTAGTTTGGATTTAAATTTTAAGCTTAAATTTGCTGAAAGTGAAAAATCTCTGAATGAAAATGTAAAAAATTTAAATAATTATTTAATTTTATCTAATATAAAATACCCAGATATAGCTAATCAATTTGTTTTAAAAAAAATACCAATCAAAATTTTAAAATTAATTGAACAGATAAACATTGAATTTTTAAAAATACAATTTAACAGCCAATCAGAGGTAAAAATAAAAGATTATACTATTGATCTTAATTCAAGGAAGATACTATTAAAAAAAACCAAGCTTAAGTTGACTGAAAAAGAAATTAATACAATTATTTATTTATCTAAATCAAACAAACCTGTTAGTATTGACGAATTACAAGAAAACGTTTGGGGTTACCAATCTGATATAGAAACTCATACTGTTGAGACTCATATTTATCGATTAAGAAAAAAAGTTCTAAAAACTTTTGGTGATAATGAATTTATAATTAGTGAGAAAAATGGTTATCAAATCAAATAAAAAAAATCCAATGGCTAAAGACTTATTTACTAAAAAGTATAAACCTAAAATAATTAAGCCGAAAAAAGGCAGGGGAAGTTTTAAAAGAAAGAAAAATTAAACCTAAAGTCTTGCTCCAATTTGCTGTATTATTCTCGAAGACATCTCAGTACCTTTTATGAGACATTCTTTTGTAGAAAATTTGTTGATATACCCATGTAAAAAACCAGCGGCAAAAAGATCACCTGCACCTGTAAGGTCAACAATTTTTAGATTATTTTGTATAGCACATTCAACAACTTCATTACCATTAACTGCAACTGCGCCTTTTTCTCCTCTAGTTACAATCACTAATTTATTAAGCTGTTTTGAAAAGTTTACAACTTCACCAAAACTTTTTGCTTCAATTAACGAAGTAATTTCTTGTTCGTTAGCAAAAGTTATATCAAGTTTATTTTTAACTAAGTTTAAAAAATGAGGTTTATGTCTATCTACACAAAATAGGTCTGAAAGTGACATAGCAACTTTATTTGCATTATTTATAGCTTTATTAAATGCTTTTTTAGGCTCTCCTTCATCCCATAAGTAGCCTTCCAAAAATATTATCTCACATTTTTTAATTGCATCGGAACTAACATCGTTTTCATTAATTTTTCCAGCTGTTCCTAAGAAAGTACACATCGTTCTTTCTGAGTCAGGAGTTACTAATATTAGACAAGTTCCTGTAGGTAATTTTTCTTTTTTTTTATTATAAAAATATTCTACATTTTCTTTTTTTAGTCCTTCTTCATAGTTACTACCAAATTCATCATCAGAAACTTTACCTATGAAACCAACTTTATTACCAAGTTGAGATATACCAACTATTGAGTTTGCTACTGATCCACCAGAAACTGTTTTCTCAATTTTAAGATTTACTAATAAATTTTTAAATTCATTTTCATCAAAAAATAATTTCATTGTACTCTTTGTGAGGTTATTTTTAATAATAAAACTATCGTCAACTTTACAAATAACATCTACAATTGCATTTCCTATTCCTAAAATTTTCATATTAAGCTTTTTTGGTAATAACAGGTTTTTTTCTATTTGGGTAGCAAGTAGTGCATATTTTGCAGCTTAGACCATAACAATCTCTTGCTTTACAATACTCTCTACCATAAAAAATTATTTGTAAATGAAGTTTAGACCAAGTTTTTTTAGGAAAAATTCTTTTTAAATCTTTTTCAGTTTGAACTACATTTTTTCCATTTGTTAAACCCCATCGTTGTGCAAGTCTATGAATATGAGTATCAACGGCAAAAGCTGGATATCCAAAACCTTGAGACATCACAACACTAGCTGTTTTATGGCCCACACCAGGTAATTTTTCGAGTTCTTTAAAAGTTCTAGGCACTTTACCTTTGTGTTTTTCTAACACTTGTTTTGACATCAAATAAATGCTTTTGGCTTTTATTCTAAAAATACCAATTTTTTTTATTAATTTCTCAATTTTTTTCCTTCCTAATTTTACAAAGTGTTCTGGCTTATAGTATTTTGGATATATATCCTTTGTTACATTGTTAACATTCACATCAGTACATTGAGCAGAAAGTAGTACAGAAATTAATAGCGTAAAAGTATTTTTACTTTTTAAAGGAACAGGTGCTTTTGGATAAATTTTGTTTAAAGTTTTAATGATGATTTTTGCTTTTCGTTTTTCATTCATTATGAAAACTTAAGCAAATCTCTCATAGAATATAGACCTGATTTTTTTTTCATTAACCATTTAGAAGCAGTTAAAGCCCCATCGGAGTAAAGAGCCCTATCAAAAGCCTCATGGTTTAATGTTATAATTTCTTTTCCATTTGAGAATTTCACTTCGTGTTCACCAATAATTTCACCTTTTCTAATTGAATTAAAATTAATTTTTTTTCCATAAGAAAAAGTTTTTTTATTCAAGAATTTTTTACCAATTAAATTATATAAATTTTTATTTTTTCCATCAGCAATTCCTTTACCAAGCATTAATGCAGTGCCAGATGGATAATCTTTTTTATGTTTGTGATGAACTTCAAATATTTTACTCAAGTATTCATCATTCAATGATTTTGATGCAACTTCAGTTAAATACATCAATAAATTTACACCTAAGCTCATATTGCCAGCTTTTAAAATAGGTATTTTTTTTGAATATTTTTTAATTTGAATTTCTTGGTTTCTAGTAAAGCCAGTAGTCCCAATTACTACTTTTTTCCTTAGTTTTGAAGCTATTTTGAGAATTTCAAGAGTACAATTCGGTACTGTGAAGTCAATAATTACATCAGTTTTTTTAAAAGCTTTGTCAGAATTTAATTCAGGTTTAACTCCATTAAATTTTTTATTTATTAATCTATTTTCTGTAAGTGTAACTAGTTTAAAATTTTTATTTTTCTTTGAAGACTTAATTAATTGCTGGCCCATCCTTCCCATACAACCAGAGATCGCTAAATTAATTTTTTTCATTTAGCTAATATTAACCTTTTTTAGAAGATTAGTCTTTTAGTTTTTCCAGAAATCTTTTGCTTTTTGAAAAAATTTTTTAATACTTGGGTTTGACTTATCGTTTTCAATTTCTCTAAATTGCTCTAATAATTCTTTTTGTTTTTTATTTAAATATACAGGTACCTCTGTTTTAACTTGAACATATAAGTCTCCGAAATCGCCTCTTCTCATAAACGGCATACCTTTACCCTTTAATCTAAATTGTTTACCATTTTGAGTTCCATCAGGAATTTTAATTTTAGCTTTTCCACCATCTATAGTTGGAATTTCTATTGTTGTTCCTAATGCTGCGTCTGCAAGAGAAAGTGGAAATTCAAAAAATAAATTTTCATCAGATCTTTTAAATAAGTTATGAGAATTCACATTAATAAATAGATAAAGATCACCTGTCGCTCCACCTCTTGTTCCTGCTTCACCTTTTCCTGCAAGCCTAATTCTAGTTCCGTCATCAACACCTTTTGGAATGGTTACAGAAATTTTCTTTGACGCTTGTTTTTTACCTTGGCCATTACAATCACTACAAGGGTTGGTTATTTCCTCACCGTTTCCATTACATTGAGGACAAGTTTGTTGTACAGTAAAGAAACCTTGATTGGATCTTATTCTACCATTACCACCACAATATGAGCACCTGTCAGGCGAATAGCCTGGTTTGGATCCATTACCTTTGCATGTACCACACTGTTCTGTTGTTGAGAATTTAATGTCTTGTTTTTTTCCATGGTAAGCTTCTTCCAATGAAATAGATAAATCGTATCTTAAGTCTGAACCTCTATTATTTGATTTTCTACTTCTTGATCTTCCACCTCTACCAAAATCTCCAAAGAAATCCTCAAAAATATCTGAAAAGTCTGCTCCACTAAAACCACCAAAACCTCCACCTGGTCTGCCACCACCATTTTCAAATGCCGCATGACCAAAGTTATCGTAATTTTGTTTTTTTTCTTTGTCTGAAAGTATTCCATAAGCTTCACTAGCCTCTTTAAATTTCTCTTCAGCTTTGGAGTCTCCTGGATTTTTATCAGGGTGATATTTAACAGCTAATTTTCTGTATGCAGATTTTAATTCTTCTGGACTTGCGCTTTTATTAACGCCTAGGACATCGTAATAGTCTCTTTTAGCCATCAAATTACCCCAGACAATTAAATGTCAGTTTAAGCGCTTTTTTCTTTATTCTCGTCTTTTACTTCTTCGAAATCAGCATCAACAACATTCTCGTCTTTTTTACCTGCATCATCTCCACCGTCATCTTTTCCAGATTCTGGTTTTGCACTTTGTTGTGATTTATAGATCGCTTCTCCAAGTTTCATTGAAGCCTGAACTAAAGTTTCAGTTTTTTTCTTGATATCTTCAATATCTTCACCCTTTAATGCCTCTTTTACAGCAGTTGATGCATCCTCAATTGCTTTTTTCTCTGCATCAGAAATCTTTGATCCATGCTCTTTTAAATTCTTCTCAGTGGAGTGAATTAGAGTATCTGCTTGGTTTCTAACGTCGACTGACTCTCTTTTCTTTTTATCAGCTTCTTTATTTGCTTCTGCATCTTTAACCATTTTTTCAATTTCATCATCACTTAGTCCACCTGAAGCTTGAATTTGAATTTTTTGTTCTTTGCCAGTTCCCTTGTCTTTTGCTGAAACATTTACTATACCATTAGCATCAATATCAAATGTAACCTCAATTTGAGGCACACCTCTTGGTGCTGGTGCAATACCTACTAATTCAAAGTTACCCAAAGCTTTATTGTCAGTTGCCATTTCTCTCTCACCCTGTAGAACTCTAATAGATACAGCTGGCTGATTATCTTCAGCAGTTGAAAACACCTGACTTTTTTTAGTCGGTATTGTTGTATTTTTATCAATAAGTTTTGTAGAAACACCCCCAAGTGTTTCGATACCAAGTGATAGCGGTGTTACATCTAATAGAAGCACATCTTTAACATCACCCTGTAATACACCTGCTTGAATAGCAGCTCCCATAGCAACTACTTCATCAGGATTAACACTTTTATTAGGATCTTTTCCAAAAAAGTTTTTAACTTCCTCTAATACTTTTGGCATTCTAGTCATACCACCAACCATAACCACTTCATCAATCTCACTTGCAGTAATTCCAGCATCTTTTAATGCAGTTTTGCATGGAGGCATTGTTCTGGCAATCAAGTCCTCAACAAGAGCCTCGAGTTTTGCTCTAGTCATCTTTAAATTAATATGTTTTGGACCTGTTTTGTCTGCTGTAATAAAAGGTAGGTTTATATCTGTTTGTTCAGCAGAAGATAATTCTATTTTTGCTTTTTCAGCAGCCTCTTTCAATCTTTGTAGGGCAAGTTTATCTGATTTAAGATCAATTCCATTGTCTTTTTTAAATTCAGAAACCAAGTAATCAACAACAGCATTGTCAAAATCCTCACCACCTAAAAAAGTATCACCATTAGTTGATTTAACTTCAAACACACCATCACCGAGTTCTAAAATAGAAACATCAAATGTTCCTCCACCCAAATCATATACAGCAATTTTTTTATTTTGTTTTTTGTCCAAACCATATGCAAGTGATGCTGCAGTTGGTTCATTTATAATTCTTAAGACTTCAAGACCAGCTATTTTTCCAGCATCTTTTGTTGCTTGTCTTTGTGCATCATTAAAGTATGCCGGGACGGTAATCACAGCTTTTGTAACTGCCTGACCTAAATATTTTTCAGCTGTTTCTTTCATCTTTTGTAAAATAAAAGCGGAAATCTGTGATGGTGAATATTTTTCACCTTTTGCTTCAATCCAAGCATCACCTTTTTCAGAATTAACTATTTTAAAAGGTGCAGCTTCCACATCTTTTTTCACAGTTGGATCGTCAAAATTTCTTCCAATTAATCTTTTAACTGCAAAGATAGTATTTTCTGGGTTTGTAACAGCTTGTCTTTTTGCTGGTTGTCCAATTAATTTTTCGTTTTCTTCTGTAAATGCTACAACTGACGGAGTAGTTCTTGCTCCTTCAGCATTTTCTAAAACTTTAGCCTGTGTTCCTTCCATAATAGCAACACATGAATTTGTTGTTCCTAAGTCTATTCCAATAATTTTACTCATAATTTTAATGTCTCTCCTTCGTCATATAGGGTTTAAATGTGAAACTACAAGTTGATCTCATAATTATTTATTTTCTTGATTTTCCTGATTTTCTTCAGTTTTTTCCTCTTTTTCTGTGACTTTTTTTGAAACTCCTACTAATGAAGGCCTGAGTAATCTATCTTTTATAGTAAAGCCTTTTTGAATTTCTTGGATTATTGTTCCTGGTTCTTTTGTATCATCTTCTATTTCCATCATTGCTTGATGAAAGTTTGGATCTAATTTTTTGTTAAGGCTATCGATTTGTTTAATGTTATTTTTTTCGAATATTGAGATTAAATCTTTTTTAATAATGTCTAAATGTTCTAATGTCTTCTTTAATGCTTCAGTTTCTTTTAATTTGTCGTCGCTTTCAAGTACGTGCTTTGATCTATCTAGGTTATCAATTAAATTTAATGCCTCTTTAGCAAAACTATAACCACCATATTCAAATGCATCTTCTTTCTCTTTTTCAAATCTTCTTCTTTGATTTTCCATTTCAGCTAAAGTTCTTGCCACTTTATCTTCAAGTTCAGCAATTTTTTCTTCAGGAGTTGGTTCTTTAATTTCCTTTTTAGGTTCTTGGTCCGTTTCTTGTTTATTTTCTTCGACTAAATTTTTCTCAGGTTTTTCAGTTTCGTTTACAGTGTCCTGGTTTTGATCAGTAGAAGTGCTATTTTGGTTTTCTTCTTTTTCCATAGCCTCTTATATGGTAAGGATTTTGATAATTTCTAGATGTCTAAACAAAAAATTGATAAATTACTCATTGGCACTAATAACAAGGGTAAATTACGTGAAATCAAGAGTTTGTTGCCAAAAAGCATTAAAATTCATTCTACATCCGAATTTAATCTCAAGAGCCCGGTAGAAAATGGAAAAACATTTAAAGAAAATTCATTAATCAAATCTAAATACTTTTCTAAAAAAACAGGGTTGATGTGCTTGGCTGATGACTCGGGTTTACAGATTGATTTTTTAGACAAAAATCCCGGCATTTATTCTGCAAGGTGGGGTGGAAAGCATGGGGATTTTAATAAAGCTATAAGAAAAGTTTACAGAGAGCTTAATAAAAAAGATAAAAATTGGAAAAATAAAAAAATTAAAGCAAGATTTATTTGTGCACTTTCTATTTCATATTTAAATAAAAAAATTGTTTGTGTGTTGGGAAAAGTAGAGGGATATATTTCAGACAAACCAAAAGGAAAGAATGGATTTGGTTATGATCCAATTTTTATTCCTTTAAGAAAAAGAAAAACTTTTGGAGAAATGAAGCCATCTCAAAAGTATAAAATGGATCATAGATATCAAGCTTTTAAAAAAATTAGAAAATTTCTATAAGTTTTTGATCTTCAATTTTATAAAAATTAAGTCTATGATTTATTTTATTATTTTGAATATCAAAGACTCCTATTTTTCCTTTGAATGAATTTTTTTTCTTAAAAATTTTATTTAAATTTTCTGTATTTGAGTTTAGTGATAAATAATAAACCAAGCCAATAAGGTCATAACTTAGTAAAGACAAATGAGTTGGATCTTCGTTAAATGCGTTATAGTACTTTATTTTGTAGCTATCAAAATTTTCTTTATTTATTGATGGATAGTATAAAGGCTGGATATCAGTTTCATTTAACAAACTTTCATCAAACCATTGATTTAAAGTTATAAAATATTTATTTTTTGGAAGTACGTCAGTATATAAAAGTGATGTAGATACACTTTTTAGACTTTCATCAAAATCTGCAATTACGACAGCGTCAAAATTTAAACCACCCAAAGTGTATCTTTTTTCAAGTCTTTTTATTTTTTTTTCTTTATTTGGATCATTTGAATTTTTTATCCTTTTTATTTCATCCTCTAAATTTTGCTTTCTTATTCTGTAGTTTGTAATTTCTTCTATTTGTTTTGTTAGTTTTGTAGGCTCTATATTATATTCGTAATCTTTATAAATTTTAATTTTTGAATTTTCCATTCCTCTTTTAACCTCAAATTCATAATCTTGGATTGGTGTTAAAAAAATAGTTCTTTGTATTTCATTAGTTTCTAAAAATTTTTTTATTGTATTAAATTGTGATGAAGAATTAATTCCAGCAGAGATTACATTTTTTGGAAGATCTAAAGTTTTATTTGTTAATGATAAAAAAGTTAAATCCTCCATTTCATCTAAATAAGTTAAACTTTCATAGAACACAGGACCTATAACAATTTTTATCCCCATTTCACTTAATTCAAATGCTGATTTTAAAGTTTGGTTAGCTTTAGTTGCTGTATCTTTTGGATAGATTTCTATAAGACCATTATCTATATCTTTGACAGCTAATCCAACTGCTTTAATAATTGACTCTCCTATTTCTTTATTATCTCCGGTCATAGGAACTAATAATCCTATTTTAATTTTTTCCTGAGCATTTACAGTTTGAAAAAAAAGAAAGTAAAAACTTAAAAAAATAAAATAAATAATTTTAATTAATTTAGTCATTTTGATGCTAGTATAATATTTTTTAAGCTAAATTATGATTATAAAACCACAATTTAAGTTAAAAGAATACGAAAATGGTCTTTATTTGGTATCGACTCCTTTAGGAAATCTAAAAGATATAACTTTAAGAGCAATTGAAGTTTTACAGCAATCCGATTATATTTTATGCGAAGATACTAGACTTTCAAAAAATCTTTTAGATAAATATCTAATTAAATCAAAATTAATTTCAAATCATAAATTTAATGAAAAAAAAAATGTAGTTAAAATTATTGAATTTCTAAAGTCTGGAAAGATAATTTCTTTGATATCTGATGCTGGCACACCTAGTATTTCTGATCCAGGTTCAATATTGGTTAATGAGTGTATTAATAATGAGATAAGAATCTTTCCCATTCCCGGACCTTCTGCAGTTTCTGCAGCCGTCTCAATTAGTGGATTTTCAGATAAATTTTTGTTTTGTGGTTTTTTGTCAGATAAAAAACAACAATTATCTAATGAATTAAAAAAATTTTCAGAATTTGAAAATTCTTTAGTTTTTTTCATTTCTCCTAAAAAAATTAACAAAATCATACCTAAAATAAAAAAGAATTTTACTGGAAGAAAGATAGTTTTTTGTAGAGAAATAACAAAAATATACGAAGAATATACCAGAAAAAATGTAGATGAATTAGAAATATTTGAAAAAGAACCAAAAGGTGAACTTACAGTTGTTATTTCTGAAAAAAAAATAAATAAAAAAGTATCTGAAAAGTTGACTGAATCAGATAAGAATATAATAAAAAAAATGATTATTAAATTATCAACTAAAGAAATTACAAATATTTTAAGTCAAATTATTAAAGTTCCCAAAAAAGAAATATACAATTATTGTATAGAATTAAAAAATGAAAAATAAATTATTAATTTATATCTTTATAAGTTTTATGTTAGCCGGATGTGCAGGTGTTGGTTCAAAAGGTCTTATTGGAACTGGTGTTTCGGTTGCTTTTGACCCAAGAACAGTTGGTACTCAAATAGATGATTCCATTATGCAAAAAAGTATAAGTGCCAAAATCTTAGCCAGAGATAAAAAATATCTTTTATCTGTAAAAACTAAAGTTTTAGATGGGAGGATTTTTGTAACTGGAAAAGTAGACAGACCAGAGGAGAAATTAATGATTACAAAATTAGCATGGGAAACTAAGGGTGCCAGATCAGTTAGAAATGATATTAAAATTAAAGAAAATTTTAACTTTAAACAATCTGCAAAAGATTTACTTATTACCTCACAATTAAGAACAGCATTAATTGTAAATAAAAATATTAAGGCTACCAATTATCAAATAGATACTTTCAAAAAGAAAATTTATATATATGGAATAGCTTTAACCTCTGAAGAAAAAGATTTAGTTATAAGTGAGGCTAAAGAAATTCTTGATGTAGAGGATGTAATTGCAAGCATTATTCTTGTTGAAGATTTAAGAATTCAAAGAGAATAATTATTTTTTGTAATCAATTACTTGGGAAGAATAAGCAGCAATTGACGCTAAGTTAAGTATTTCTGAAGTTGATGATCTTAGAGGAGCTATTTCTATAGGAAGTCCAAGTCCAATTAATAATGGTCCAATTACTTTTGAGTCACCAATAGTTTTCATTAACTTATAAGAAATTGCAGCACTATGCTGTCCTGGCATTATAAGAATATTTGCTTTACCAACAATCTTTGCAAAAGGGTAAAGTTCTTCGTATTCTGGATTTAGAGCAACGTCTGGCTGCATATCTCCATCAAATTCAAAATCAACTTTTTTTTCTTTTAATATTTCAACAGCATTTCTGATATGTTTTGTTCTACTTGTAAGGGGTTGTCCAAAAGTTGAATGTGAAACAAAAGCAACTCTAGGATCAAATCCAAAAAGTCTTACTACTCTAGCTGTAGATATTGCAATCTCAGCCATTTGTTCAGATGTAGGATATTCATGAACGCTTGTATCTCCAACAAAAATAGTTCTTCCTTTATGAACGATCATATTTAGCCCAAACATAATTTCACCTTTTCTAACATCAACAACTTGCTTAATTTTTTCAAATGAAGCCCCAAAACGTCTTGTATTGCCTGTTACAGCACCATCGGCATCACCACAGGCAACCATACTTGTAGCCCAGACAACCCTATCATTTCTAATCATTCTGTCACAATCTCGTTCTAATAATCCTTGCTCTCTTTGTAATTTTTCAAATAAATGTTTAACGTATCTTTTTCTTTTTTCTTCATCTTTTGAATTAACAACTTCAATGTCAAAATTTTCACTATAACCAATATTTTTAATCTGCTCTTTAATTTTACTTTCTTTACCAACCAAGATTGGAATACCTAATTTTGAATTTTTAAATGCTATAGCGGCTTTTAAAGTATTTTCGTCTTCACCATCTGCAAAAACAATTCTTTTCTGGTTTTTCTTAATAAATGAATTTATACCTTGCATGATGGTAACTGTTGGGTCTAGTCTTTGTTTTAGTTGATCTTTGTAAACTTCAAAATCATCTATATTTTTTCTAGCTACTCCACTGTCTATAGCTGCTTTTGCTACAGCCGCTGGTATAACACTAATTAATCTTGGATCAAACGTAGATGGAATAATATAATTTTTTCCATAATGAGGTCTTTCTCCACCCATAGCTGCAACCACTTCATCTGGAACATCTTCTCTTGCAAGTTTGGCTATTGCATTTGCCGCAGCAACTTTCATTTTTTCATTTATCGTTTTGGATCTAACATCTAAAGCTCCTCTAAAGATATAAGGAAATCCAATTAAATTATTTACTTGATTTGGATAATCTGATCTTCCTGTTGCAACAATTGCATCATTTCTAACTTCATTAATTTCCTCAGGGGTAATTTCTGGATCAGGATTAGCACAAGCAAATATAATTGGATTTTTTGCCATAGATTTAACCATCTCCTTTTTTAGAACACCTTTTATAGATAATCCTAAAAAAACATCTGCACCGTTAACAGCATCCTCTAAAGTTCTATGTTTAGTTTTAACTGCATATCTGGATTTCCATTGATCAATTCCCTCAGTTCTTCCTTCATAAATAACGCCTTTTCTATCTAGCATTATTATATTTTCAGATTTTACTCCTGAGTTTTTAAATAACTCCGTACAAGCTTGCGCTGAAGCTCCAGCACCATTAACTACAACTTTAATTTTTTTTATTGATTTACCACAAATATCTAAGGCATTAATTAATGCTGCGGTTGTTATAATTGCTGTTCCATGTTGATCATCATGAAAAACTGGAATATCCAAAATTTCTTTTAATTTTTGTTCTATTATAAAACATTCTGGGGCAGCTATGTCCTCTAAATTAATTCCACCAAAGCTTGGTGCAAAATTCTTGATTGAATTTATGATTTCATCTGAATCTTTACAATCAATCTCTAAATCAATCGAATCGATATCTGCAAATCTTTTAAATAATACAGCTTTTCCTTCCATCACAGGCTTTGATGCAAGAGCACCCAAATTTCCCATCCCTAATATTGCTGAACCATTACTTATTACAGCAACAAGATTTCCTTTACTTGTGTAATCATAAGCTGCTTCTGGATTTTCACTTATCTTTTTTACAGGAGCAGCAACTCCTGGAGAATATGCTAAAGCGAGATCACGCTTAGTGGTCATATTTTTAGAAGAAATAATCTCAATCTTGCCTGGTTTTTTGTCTTTATGAAAATCCAAAGCTTCTTTATCTGTGTAATGATCAATTTTTGTTTTTTTCATTTCTGATAACAATAAGTGTACAATTGGGGTAAAATTAAGACTAATATGATTTATGAACTTACTTAAGTCAACAGGCACATTTGGTTTTTATACTGTCATTAGTAGATTGCTGGGATATTTAAGAGATATTTTAATAGCAATTTTTCTAGGAACAGGGATGTTGGCTGATGCTTTTTTTGTAGCATTTAGAATTCCAAATACTTTTAGAAGATTGTTTGCGGAAGGCACCTTTAATGCAGCATTCGTTCCAAGTTATTCATCAGAAATTACTAGTGGAAAAAAACAATCAAACAAATTTGCTAACGATATTTTTAATCTCCTTTTTTTAGGGCTGTTATTTTTAACAATAATAATTGAAATTTTCATGCCTGCATTTGTTTCAATTATTGCTCCAGGATTTGTGGGCGATTTAGAAAAAATGAAGCTAGCAATTAATTTAACAAGAATTACTTTTCCTTTTTTATTTTTTATTTGCTTAGCATCATTTTTTTCTGCAATTCTAAATTCGCACAATAGGTTTGCAGCTGCGGCTGCAGCCCCAATAATTTTGAATGTTATTTTAATTTTAATATTGATTTATTCTAAATCTTTAGGTGATCAGTTAGTTTATTATCTGTCCTACGGTGTTTCTTTAGCTGGTTTTTTACAATTAATATTTTTATATAAATACGTATCAAAATATTATTCGCTTAAATTTAGTTTCACACTGCATACGAGCAATAAAGTTAAATTTTTTTTTAAAAAACTTTTACCAAGTATTTTTTCATCTGGGGTTACTCAAATTAATATTTTAATTGGAACGATAATTGCATCATTTCAAGCAAGTGCAGTTTCTTATTTGTATTACGCAGATAGAATTTATCAAATTAACCTCGCTATAGCTGGTATTGCGATTGGTGTTGTAATACTTCCACAGCTTTCAAAACATATTCAATCTAGAAAAAAAAATAAGATTTTGCTCATACAAAATAAAGCTCTTGAATTAAGTTTATTCTTAAGTCTTCCAGCAACTATCGCTTTAATCATTGGATCAGAACAAATTATTTCAGCTTTATTTGGTTACGGTTCTTTCAACGAAAATTCAGTGAACAACTCAAGTTTAGCTTTATATTATTTTGCTTTAGGTCTGCCTGCTTTTGCATTGATAAAAGTTTTTTCAAGTTTTTTCTTTGCAAACCATGATACCAAAACTCCATTTTACATTTCTTTGATCTCAGTATTGGTTAATATTTTTATCAGTTTGTATTATTTTAGTGAAATTGGTTTTATAATAATTCCAATAGCCACATCTATTTCATCTTGGTTTAATTCGATATTGTTATTTTTATTCTTAAAAAATCGACGATTATTTTATTTTAATAAAATATTTTTAATTAAATTTACCAAAATAATTTTTGCATCAATTATGATGGGTTTATTTTTTAACTTTATGTTAAATTTTTTCCAAAACGAATTAGCATTTAATCAATCAATTAAATCTTTTTATTTAGTTTTATCTGTTATATTAGGATTATTGTTTTATTTAATTGTGTGCTATTTCATCAAAGCTTTTCAAATGAATGATATTAAATTAAAGTATTAATTTTATGGGTAAAAAAATATTTTCTGGTGTTCAGCCTACAGGTAATCTTCATCTTGGAAATTATTTAGGTGCCATAAAAAACTTTGTAGACTTAAATAATGATAAAGATAACAAATGTATTTTTTGTGTAGTTGATCTACATGCTATTACAGTAAGGCAAGATCCTAAAGAATTAAAAAATAATATCCGGGAAACTGTTGCAACTTTTATAGCAAGTGGAATAGATCCAAAAAAAAGTATAATTTTTAATCAATCTAGAGTGGCTGCTCATGCAGAAGGAGCATGGATATTAAGCTGTGTTGCTAGAATGGGTTGGTTAAATAGGATGACCCAGTTCAAAGAGAAAGCCGGCAAAGATAAAGAGAAGGCTAGCATTGGATTATATTCTTATCCAGTTCTAATGGCAGCTGATATTCTTTTATACGATGCTACTCATGTTCCTGTAGGTGATGATCAAAAACAACATTTGGAGTTGTGCAGAGATATAGCCCAAAAATTTAATAACGATTTTGATGTACAAAATTTTCTTCAAGTACCAGAACCTTTAATTCAAAAAGAGTTTTCTAGGATTATGAGTTTAAAAGATGGTTCAAAAAAAATGAGTAAATCAGAATTATCAGATTTAAGTCGAATAAATTTAACAGATGATAAAGATCAAATAATAAACAAAATAAAAAAAGCAAAAACCGATCCATTACCTATGCCACAAGATATAAAGGAACTTGATGAGAGATTAGAGGCAAAGAATCTTTTAGGAATTTATTCAAGCTTAACTAATTCTACATTACAAAACTCAGTAAAAAATTTTTCAGGTAAAAATTTTTCAGAATTTAAAGAACAATTAGCTGAAGAACTTGTTAATAAAATTGAACCTATTTCTAATGAGATAAAAAAACTTTTAGGAGATAAAAGTTATTTAGATGAAATTCTTCTAGATGGAGTTGAAAAAGCAAACATGATTGCTTCTAAAAAGATAGAAAGAATTAAAGAAATAGTAGGTTTTTAAACTAAATTTATTATCAAGTTTTAATTTTTAAAATATTCACTATATATAATTCATGTTCGTTCAAACAGAATCAACTCCGAATCCAAATTCTTTGAAATTTCTTCCTGGGAAGAAAGTTTCAAATAGTGGCCCCTATGAAATTACAAATAAAGAAGATATTAAGAATGAATTGGTGAGAAATATTTTGTCAATAAATGGTGTTGAGGGTATTTTTTTAGGTCAAGATTTTATTTCAGTAAATAAGAAAGAAATTATTAAGTGGGATGAAATAAAACATATCGTAATTTCTCTAATAAATGATTTTTACGCAGATGGTAAAGAGTTCGTAATTGATGAAAACATCAAAGAAGAGGATTTGGATTTAAGCGAAATTGAATCAAAAATTGTAAAAATTTTGGATGAAAAAATAAGACCTGCTGTTGCTAGAGATGGGGGTGATATAAAATTTAAGGAATTTAAGGATGGAGTTGTAAAGGTACAATTACAAGGGAGTTGTTCAGGTTGTCCTAGTTCAACTATGACTCTAAAACAAGGTGTTCAAAATCTTTTATGTCATTATTTACCAGAGGTAAAAGAGGTTGTTGCAATATAAAATTTATTTATGAAAAAAATTGGAAAATCAGGATTTTTAAAAACCAGAAGCTTGAATATATTTTCAAGATTTTTTTTGAGCTCTTTTTTTGTAATCTCTTTTTTTTACATAGCACCAATATTAATAAATTTTACTTATAAAAATTTTAATAATAAAGAATTTACTAATAATTCAAAAAATATTTTAAATAACGCGTTAAATAAAGATCAATTAGCAGAAGAAGATTCGATTGTAGAAAATAATGAAATAGACTTACTATGGGATATTATAGAAGAGAATAAATCAGAAATAGATCTTGTAAGATTTGATGTTAAAGAAGTTAATTCTGTATTTAATCAAAATAACTACAATTTAAAAGATGCGAGAAATAATAAATTAATTAAACCAGTCGGTATTTACCTGCTACCTGATGATATTAAGAACATAAGCAATTCAAAGGAAAGAAAAGAGATTTTCATTAAAATTGTTCTTCCATTAATTTTGAAAGAAAATAACAAAATTAGAATTGATAGACAGAGATTGTTTGCTATTCTTAATAAAAATAGCAATACTGAAATAGAAAAAAAATGGTTAGAAAAAAAATATAAGCAATATGGTGTTAGACGAAATGATTTGTCTACTTTAAAAATAAGAATGGATGAGATACCAGTCTCGTTGGCAATAGCTCAAGCTGCAAAAGAAACTGGTTGGGGAACATCAAGATTTGCTTTAAAAGGTAACGCATTGTTTGGGCAATGGACATGGTCTGGCGAGGGATTAAAACCAAAAAATGCTGATGAGGGAAAAGATCATAAAGTTATGAAATTTCATAATTTACAATTGTCTGTAAGGGCATATCTAAGAAACTTAAATACTCATTCATCGTATAAAAATTTAAGAAAAGCAAGAACTGAGCTTAGAAATCAGAATAAAGCTTTAGATAGTATAGTTTTATCAAAACATTTAGATAAATATGCAGAAACTGGTAATCAGTATATTGAGGTGCTGCAGAAAATTATCGAACAAAATAATTTAAAAGATTTTGATGAAGCTAGATTATTACCTTCAAGTAAAGATTTGGAAAGTCTAATTTAATTTTTCTTTTATAGGAAATTGAATACCAAACCATCTCCATTTTCCATTATCGTTTAAAGAACAATTAATTCTACCTCTTCTCGGCTTGAATGGCCCTCTAAATTTAATTGTAAGAAAGTTATTTGAAAAAGTTGTTTTTGATCTTTCCCAAGCACCCTCTTCATTTGAATAACAATTAATATTGTTTAAATTTTTTTGTTCTTCAAAAAATTCTACTTTAAACACTGGAGGATTTGTATTTTTGAAAAGAAGTTTTTCTTCAGGAAAGATTTTTTTATATTCTAACGGAAAATAATTAATAATTGATTTAAATCTTTTCAATTCACCATACTTTTCATTAATAGGAAATCTTGGAAGCTCAAATTTATCTTTATTTAAATCAATTACACCAGAATGTTGACCAAATGCATATTTAAAATTTTTAGATATATAATCTTTCATAAATTTTGAGTATTCACCAAATGGATATGAGAACAGATTTGGGACATAACCAAGTTCTCTTAAGAAAATTTTATTAGCTGTTTTAATATCTAAAATAAAATCATCGTTGTTTACATCTATAAGATATTCGTGAGTATGTGAATGATGCCCTATATGTGCAAAATCATTACTCTCAACTTCTTTAATTTGCCCCCAAGTCATATAACCTCTTTTTCCTACAGGCTCAGTTGAAACAAATAAAATAAATGGAATTTTATTTTCTTTTAGATAAGGCCATGCCTCTGTATAAAAAGATTCAAAAGCATCATCGATAGTTATAAGAATTTCTTTTTTTGATTTTGGTTTTTTAAACTGTTTATCAAAATTATTTGGATTAAGAAAATTAAAATCTGAGTTCTTAATAATATTTATATGTTCCTCAAATATATCCATTTTAATATTTGTCGAAGGGTACTTATTCTCATTAAAACGATGATACATTATTGATAGAATTCCTTCATCATTAGAATAGTATTTGATATTATTTTCATCTGATTTAGAACTGTTATTAGAAAATAAAATAATTATGAATAAACTGATAATTGATGTAGCCAGTGAAAAAATTTTTTTAATGATCATTACTAGTAATGATATTTATAATATTACTAAAGAGAATACTAAAATTAATTATGAAAAATTAACTTTGATTATTAATGATTTTTTAAATTCTCATCAATTAAGCTTGAAAGATATTAATACAATTTATTTAAATAGAGGGCCTGGAAGCTTTGCAGGAATACGAAATTCGCTCTCTATAGTTAAGGCATTTAATTTAACTAAAAATATTGATTATTATTGTTACAGCATTCAAGATTTTAAAGGTGAAAAAGATATAAAATACGAAAATATCCCCGATTTGTGTGATAAATTTAATGTTAAAAAAAATTTGATTAACCCTATTTATTTAAGTTAGAATTATTTTATGTCAGAAACAATAGAGCAAAAATGTTTAGCAAAAGGTGTTAAATTAACTGATCAAAGGAGAGTAATTGCTCAGGTAATGTCAAAGTCTAGTGACCACCCGGATGTAGATGAGCTTTATAATAGAGTATCTAAAATTGATCCAAAAATAAGTATTGCAACTGTTTATAGAACAGTAAAGTTATTTGAAGAGTCGGGAATTCTTGCTAAGCACGAGTTTAAAGGTGGAAAAGCTAGATATGAAGAGTTAAATGAAGGCCATCACGATCATTTAATTGATGTGAAAACTGGTGAAATTATCGAATTTATAGATGAAGAAATTGAAAATCTTCAAAAAAAAGTTGCTGAAAAATATGGATATAAATTAGTTGATCATAAGCTAGAACTTTACGGTATTAAGAAGAAATAATATGACTACCGAAATTTTAAAGCCGTTTGGTCCGTCGATTTTAAAAGTAAGTATTCCCGACGAAATTGTTGAAGAAATGAATAAATATGTTGATGAATCAATTCTTGATCAAGAAAAATTAGATAATCTTGATCATGGTAAATATTTAGAAGGAAATGTGCATCGTGAGTTTAGATTAGATGTGGAATTTATGCAAAAAATTAAATGGGCAGAGTTCTTAGCTAACTCTTGCCAAAAGTGGTTATTTGAGGGTCACAGTATTTCTATTAAAAAGTTTGATATAATTGCTTCATGGATTATTCAACAATATAAAAATGACTACAACCCAATTCATTATCATAGTGGTCAAATATCAGGGGTAGGATATTTAAAAGTACCTAAGAATATGGGTGAAACTATTCAGAAAAGTAAAAAAAACAACCATAACGGAAAATTAGTATTGATAGATGGATCGAAGAAATTTTTATGCAATCCTACTTATGTAATTACACCTAAAAAAGGAGATTTTTATTTTTTTCCAAGTTACATGATGCACACAGTTTATCCTTTTCTAGATTCTTCTGAAGAGAGGAGATCAGTTTCATTTAATGCAAAGATTGATGAAGATGCAGCAAGACTTAGATAAATTAAAAAAAAAAAATAAAATTTTTATTAAAACATTTGGATGTCAAATGAATGAGTATGACTCAAATAGAATATACGATTCAGTAAAAAAAATTGGTTATGAAAAAACAGAAAAATATGAGGAAGCAAATTGTTATCTGTTAAATACGTGTCATATTAGAGATAAAGCAAAAGAAAAAGTTTATCACGAAATAGGTAGAGTAAAAAAAATTTTTAGATCTAAAAAAAAACCATTAGTAATTATTGCAGGCTGTGTTGCTCAAGCAGAAAATCAAGAGATGCTCAAAAGAGAACCTTACATAGATTTAGTTATTGGGCCTCAAGCATACCATAAAATTAACGATACAATTTTAAATTATACTAAAAAAAAGAAAAAGATTGAAGATACCGAATTTGATGCAGTTTCTAAATTCAAATATTTGAGTAAAATAAAAAATGAAGCTGGAAAAGTTTCATCCTTTTTAACCATTCAAGAAGGATGTGATAAGTTTTGTCATTTTTGTGTAGTCCCATTTACAAGAGGACCAGAATATTCTCGACCATTTAATCAAATTTTAGATGAAGCAAAATATTTAGCTGATAATGGTGCTAGTGAATTAATTTTACTTGGTCAAAATGTGAATGCTTATGATAATCAAGGGTATAGATTATCAGATTTGATTTTAAATATTGAAAAATTATCTGAAATTAAGAGAGTTAGATATATAACATCTCACCCAAAAGATATGACAGAGGATTTGATTGAAGTATATAAAACCTCTAAAAAGTTAATGCCACTTGTACATTTACCTGTTCAAAGTGGATCTAATAAAATTTTAAAATCAATGAACAGAAAACATACTATTGAGGAATATTTAAATACTTTTAATAAATTAAAAGAAATTAATGCAAAGATAGAATTTTCAAGTGATTTTATAATAGGTTATCCTGGTGAAGAAGATCAGGACTTTAAAGATACTTTAAATTTAATTGAAAGGGTTAAATTTATTAACTCCTATTCTTTTGTTTTTAGCCCGAGACCCGGAACAGTAGCTGAAAATTTAAAATTAATTGAAAAAAAAACTTCTATTGAAAGACTAGAAAAAATTCAGTCTATTTTATTTGAAAACCAAATCCGAATGAACAAATCGTTAGAGGGTAAAGTTATTAATGTTTTGGTTGAAAATTTAACTGTCAATAAAAGCAAAGCTTTTGGCAGATCTGAGTATATGACATCTGTAATTTTTAATGGTAAAAAGAATGACATTGGAAAAATAGTGCAAGTTAGAATTAAAGATAGTAACAGAAATACTTTATTCGGTGAAGTTATAACTAATTTGGATCAGAAGGTTGCATAGAATTTGAGTGGAATAACAAAAAAAAATATCGATCAGTCTTTAAAATTTGTTTATTCAGATAACAATTCTCTAAGCGTTATATTTCATGATAATAACTTGTTAATGGGTGTTGTTGGAGAATTTAATAAAAATTTACAAGAATTGGAAAAAATTACAAATTGTAGCTTATATTCAAGAGGAAACTCAGTTTTAATTAAATCAACACCTGAAAAGAATGAAAAAATTAAAAACGCTATTCAATTTTTGGCTAATCAGTTTATTAATAATGGTAGTATAGAGAATAAAGATATACTTTCATCAGTTGATAACTTTATGATTAATGAAAAAGTAAAAAATAATAATGTTACAGACATTATCAAAACTCCCAAGAAATCTATAATTCCTAGATCTGAAAAACAAAAAAGCTATGTGAGAGCTTTGAGAGAAAGTGATATTATAATTTCAGCTGGACCAGCGGGAACTGGAAAAACTTTTTTGGCAGTAGCCGTAGGTCTAACTATGCTTTTAGAAAAAAAGATTGAGAGAATTATTCTTTCAAGACCAGCTGTAGAAGCAGGTGAGCGTTTGGGATTTTTACCTGGTGATATGAAGGAAAAAGTAGATCCTTATCTTAGACCTTTATATGACTCTTTATATGATCTCTTCGATTTTGAAAAAATACAGAGAATGATTGAGATTGGAGATATAGAGATTGCGCCTTTAGCTTTTATGAGAGGTAGAACTCTTAAGAATTCCTTCGCAATTTTAGATGAAGCACAAAATGCTACAGATACTCAGATAAAAATGTTTTTAACTCGTATTGGAGAAAATTCTAAAATAGTAGTAAATGGTGACCCATCTCAAATTGATTTACCAAATAAAAGCATGTCGGGATTAGTTCGATCAAAAGAGTTACTAGGGCATTTAAAAGAAATATCCATAGTTGATTTTGATCATTCGGACGTAGTCAGACATCCACTCGTTTCTAAAATAGTAAAAGCATATTCAAATAATGATTAGTATTAATGTCTTCTCCGAGGAGAAGGCTTGGTCAAAAAGGCTTAAAAACAAGAATATTTATTTTAAAAAAATATGTAAAGCTTTTCCGAAAAAATATAAATTTTTAAATAAAAAAGTAACCTTCACAATATTACTTTCAAATAATAAGAATATTAAAAAATTAAATAAAGTTTTTAGAAAAAAAAATAAATCTACCGATATTCTATCTTTTCCATTAGATGAAAAAATAAAAATTAAAAAAAAAACTTATTTGGGAGATATTATCATCAGCTATAATTATTTAGACAAACCAAGATCACAAGATTTAAAATCTTTTAAAAAAAAAGTTGCTAAAATATTTATACATGGTTTTCTTCATCTTTTAGGTTTTGATCATAAAAAAGATAAAGATTATTCCAAAATGTTAAAAGAGGAAAATCTAATATTTAAATCTGTACAATCAAAAATAAATTAAATTGAAAAATAAATTTTATATTGAATTAATTTATTTAATTTTATTAGGAGTCATTACCTCCTTAAGTCTGCCACCTTTTAATTATGTTATAATAAATTTTTTAACTTTTAGTTTATTCTATATATTTTTAATAAAAAAATTTGAGACTCATAAAAATAAAAGAATATTTTTTCTTTATGGATGGTTATTTGGGTTTGGTTATTTTGTAAGTAATTTATATTGGATCTCAATATCATTAACATTTGATCAAAATTTTAATTTTTTAATACCTTTTACAATAATATTAATACCTGCTTTTTTAGCCTTGTTTTATGCTTTAGTCGCTTACTTATTTGTGCTTTTGAAACCAAATAAAAATTTGAGCTCATTTTTTCTTTTTTCTTTGATATTTGGAATAGTAGAATTTCTACGAGGATCAATACTTACTGGTTTCCCTTGGAATTTAATTGCTTACAGTTTCTCTAATCAAATCGAAATTTTAAACATTACATCAATTATAGGTACTTACAGTTTTAATCTTTTCTGCATTTCATTGTTTTCAAGCCCATCAATATTTATTTTAAGAGAAAATAAAAAAGATGTTAGTATTTGTATTGCATTCCTTATTACAACTATGTCATTTTATGTACTTGGTTCACAAAATTTACAAAAATTTAACAATCAAGAAGCAAAAAATCTCGACTATAAACTAAGAATTTTAAGTTCAAATATAAGTATAGATAGATTTTATAACAACATTGATCCGATATTAGCAATTGAAGAACTAATTGAAATCAGCTCTCCTAAAAAAAGTGAAAAAATAATTTTTATTTGGCCAGAAGGTATTATTCCAGGTATTTCACAAGACCAACTAAAAGAATACAAATGGTTGTTTGAGGATAAATTCAACGAAAATCATTTGCTAGCAATTGGAATTAATAGCAAAGAAGATAAAAATAAAACAATTAAATATTTTAATTCATTATCTATTTTTGATTACAATCTAAATACAATAAATTCATATAAAAAAATTAATCTTGTTCCTTTTGGTGAGTTTTTACCTTTTGAAAAATTATTGAAAAGTATCGGCTTAAAAACAATTACTAATGGCTATCAATCATACACAAAAGGCAAAGAAAGAAAGATAATTGATCTGGAATATAAAAATTTATCTGTGAAAATATTGCCCCTTATTTGTTACGAGATAATTTATTCAGGTAAAATTTTTACAAGCAGTAACTTTGATTATATTGTAAACATTTCTGAAGATGGTTGGTTTGGTAAATCAATTGGCCCAGAACAACATTTCACTCATAGTATTTTTAGAGCTATAGAGAGTGGGAAATATGTTTTGAGGTCTGCAAACAATGGTACAACAGCAATTATTAATCCAATGGGAGTTGTTGAACAAAAAATTAATATAAATAAATCTGGTTACATCGATTTAAGCGAGTCAAGGAAAATAGAGATGACTCTATTTGCGAAATTTGGAAATAAAATTTTTGGATTAATAATTTTATTGTATATTTTTTTAATATTTTCATTTAAGAAGCATAGAAATGAGTAATTTAAAAAACTTTCTTTTCACTAGTGAGTCCGTTTCAGAAGGCCATCCTGACAAGGTATCTGATAGGATTTCAGATATGGTTGTTGATAGTTTTATTTCTGGAGACCCATATTCTAGAGTTGCATGTGAAACATTAACTACGACAAATAAAGTAGTTTTAGCTGGTGAAGTAAGAGGACCTGAAATCAAAAAAAATGAATTAATTGAAAAAGTTAGAAATTGTATAAAAGATATTGGCTATGACCAAGAAGGATTTACTTGGAAAGAAGCTACGAAAATTGAAAGTCATCTGCATTCGCAATCAACTGATATTGCTATGGGTGTAGATTCCTCTGGCAACAAAGATGAAGGAGCTGGAGATCAAGGTATAATGTTTGGATACGCATGTAATGAAACAGATGTTTTAATGCCAGCACCCATACATTATTCTCATAAAATATTAAGATTAATGGCTGAAGATAGAAAATCTGGAAAATTAAATAATATTGAACCAGATTCAAAAAGTCAGGTAACATTCGAGTATATTGATGGAAAACCTTCTAAAGTAAAATCGGTAGTTATTTCTTCACAGCATTCACCAGACGTTAATCAATCGCAAGTCAGAGATTTACTTAGACCTTATATGTTAAAATCTATTCCAGAGCATTTTCTTGACGGTTTTAATGAGGATGAGTTTTATGTAAATCCTACAGGAAATTTTGTAATTGGCGGTCCAGATGGAGATTGTGGTTTGACAGGTAGAAAAATTATTGTTGATACTTATGGTGGAGCCGCACCTCACGGTGGTGGTGCTTTTTCAGGAAAAGATCCAACAAAAGTTGATAGATCAGCGGCTTATGCGGCAAGATATATTGCTAAAAATGTTGTTGGTTCTAAAATTGCTGAAAAATGTTTAATTCAGTTAGCTTATGCAATTGGCGTATCAAAACCATTATCTATTTATGTCGATTTATTTGATAACGATCTAGATAAAAATAAATTTGTTAAAGAAAAGATTAAAGAAAATTTTGATTTGAGTCCTAGAGGTATCAGAGAAATGTTGAATTTAAATAAACCAATATATGAAAAAACAGCCGCCTATGGTCATTTTGGTAGAGAACCAGAAGAAAATGGTTCATTTTCATGGGAAAAAACTGATAAAACTAGCGTTTTTTCTAAATAGTTTCTGTTGAATTAAAAAAAAACTTTACTATATTGCAGCTACATTATTGAACTTTACAAAATGGGCTTTAGCCCATTTTTTTTTGGAGCAAACAAAATTATGTTAAATAAAAGAGCAGATAAACTGGAATTATTAAGAATTGCTGAAGCTGTAGCTTTAGAAAAATCAATCGATAAAGAATTAATTATAAGTTCTATGGAAACTGGTATTGCTAAAGCTGCGAAATCAAAATTTGGACAGGAAAATGAAATTAAAGTTTCTATCAATAGAGACAATGGAGATATTGAGCTTTTTAGAAAATTGATAATCGCTGAAAATCCTGAAAATGCAAATACAGAGATAAAATTGGAAGATGCAATTAATTTAAATGAGTTAAACAAAGATAAGTCTATTGGCGACGAAGTATTACAGCCACTTCCTTCATTTGATTTTGGAAGAATAGCTGCGCAAACCGCAAAGCAGGTGATTAGTTTTAATGTAAGAGAAGCTGAAAGAGAAAGACAATTTAATGATTTTATTGACAAGAAGGACTCTATTTTAAGTGGAATTGTAAAGAGATTAGAATTTGGAAATGTAATTGTTGATTTAGGAAGAACTGAAGCAATAATTCAAAAAAATGAATTAATACCTCGTGAAAATATTAAAGCAGGTGATCGTATAAAAGCTTATTGTTATGATGTTAGAAGAGAACCTAGAGGGCAACAAATATTTCTATCTAGAGCTCATCCTAAATTTATGGAAAAGCTTTTTGTTCAAGAAGTTCCCGAAATTTACGATGGACTAATAGAAATTAAATCTTCTTCAAGAGATCCTGGAAGTAGAGCTAAAATATGTGTTAAAGCAGTTGATACATCTCTAGATCCAGTAGGTGCTTGTGTAGGTATGAGAGGTTCAAGAGTTCAAGCTGTTGTAAATGAACTTCAAGGAGAGAAAATTGATATAGTTAATTGGTCAGAAGACCCTGCTATTTTGGTTTCAAATGCGTTATCCCCTGCTGAAGTACAAAGAGTCAACGTTGACAGTGAAAGAAAAAAACTTGATGTAATTCTTACCGAGGAAAATTTAAGCAAAGCAATTGGAAGAAGAGGTCAAAATGTAAGACTTGCGACAAAACTTTTAAATTATGAAATTAATATAATGACAGATGCAGAAGACTCTGAACGAAGACAATTAGAATTTAAAGAAAAAACAGAGAACTTTGTAAAAAATTTAGAGTTAGATGAAACGTTGGGTCAGTTACTTGTTGCTGAAGGTTTTTCAACTATTGATGACATCAAAGATAGTTCAGCTGAAAATTTAATGAAGATCGAAGGTATAGAAGAAGATACTGCTAAAGCATTGATAGAAAGAGCTAAAGAGTTTCATGAAAAGGATCAAGAGGATATTTCTCAGAGAATTAAAGAATTAGGTCTGGAAGATGCCTTGATTAATTTAAAGGGACTTACACCAGGAATGTTAGTTACACTTGGTGAACAAAAAATTCTTAGTTTAGAGGACTTTGCAGACTTAGCTTCTGATGAATTAACTGGTGGTTACGATGTTGTTAAAGGTGAGAGAGTCAAAATTCAAGGTTGTTTAGAGGATTTTGCTTTATCAAAAGAAGAGGCGGATGATCTTATTATGTCTGCGCGAAACATTGTATATAAAGATTGAGTAATGAGGTATGGAGAAAAAAACAAAATTAACAATTTCAGGCTCAGCCAAAAAATCAATAAAGAATATTGAGATTGCGAAAACTCAAGGTAAGAACTCTGTAGTAATTGAAAAACAAACTGGAAAATTTTCTAGTAGAGGTGGATCATTTAGATCTAGCACGAATAAGCCAAGAACTAGCTCAAATTTCAATAGAGGAACTCCATTAAAACCTCCATTTAATCCTAAATCACCCCCTGTAACAAATGATTTTGAAAAGAGAAAATTAGCAGAACAAAGAGCAACTAAAAGACTAAAAGGAGATGGTGAAAATAAAGATAAAAAAACCTTAAAAGTAGGGACCAAGAAAAGAGAATTAAAACTAACAGTTTCACGAGCATTAAGTGATGAGATTGATGCAAAACAAAGAAGTTTAGCATCAGTTAAGAGAGCTAGACAAAAAGAAATTAAAAACGCTACAAAAGAAGTTTCTCAGGATAATCTAAAACCAATTAAAAGAGATGTTAATATTCCTGAAGCAATCACAGTAAGAGAATTAGCTAATAGAATGGCCGAACAATCAAGCAATGTAATTAAACATTTATTTGGCATGGGTGTTACAGTTACTATTAATCAAACATTAGCCGCAGACACTGCGGAATATTTGGTTAAAGAATTCGGTCATAATCCAATTAGAGAACAAAAAGCAGAAGAAATAATTCAAAAAATAAAAGCATCAAGAACTGAAAATTTAAAAAATCGACCACCAATTGTTACCGTCATGGGACATGTTGATCATGGCAAGACATCAGTGCTAGATGTACTCAGAAGTGCAAACGTAGTCTCAGGGGAATTTGGTGGAATAACCCAGCATATTGGAGCTTATCAAATTGAAAGCCAAGATAACAAATTAACATTTATTGATACCCCAGGTCATGCTGCATTTACAGAGATGAGAGCAAGAGGATCAAAATTAACTGATGTGGTTGTATTAGTGGTTGCTGCTGATGATGGAGTTAAACCTCAAACAGTTGAATCTATCAAACACGCTAAAGCTGCAAATGTTCCAATAGTTGTTGCGATAAATAAATGTGATCTACCAGAGGCAGACCCTCAGAAAATTAAAAATCAATTATTAGAACATGAATTAATTGCTGAAGACTTATCTGGTGATACTTTAATGGTTGAAATTTCTACTAAGACAAAACAAAATTTAGATAAATTAGTTGAGTCTATAATTCTTCAAGCTGAGATTTTAGATCTCAAAACAGATTATGAATCTAAAGCTACGGGTATAGTTTTAGAATCTAAAATTGATGTTGGTAGAGGTCCAGTTGCAAATATAATTGTTACAACAGGAACCCTTAAGAGGGGTGACTTTTTTGTAAGTGGTTTAAAATGGGGAAAAATTAGAGCTATAATTAATGACAAAGGTCAAAATATCAATGAGGCTTTACCTTCAACACCAGTTGAGATTTTAGGGATAAATGGCGCAGCTAAAGCTGGTGATGATTTTATTGTTCTTGATACAGAAAAAGAGGCAAAAACATTAAGCGAAAATAGAGCACAAGAAAGTAAAGATGGGAAAAATCCACTTACATTTGCAACCCAAGACTCTGCTTTTTCAGATAAATCTACGGAGGAATTAAATTTAATTATTAAATCTGATGTTCATGGATCATCAGAAGCAATTAAAAATGCAATTAGTCAAATCAAACATGATGAGGTTAAACCTAAAATAATTTTAGCAGACATTGGAATGGTAACAGAGACAGACGTCACATTAGCTAAGGCATCTAATGCGGTGTTAATAGCTTTCAATGTAAAACCAAGTAAGGAGGCAAAAAAACTTGCTGAAAATGAGAAGATAAATATATCCTCATATAATATTATTTATGAAGTTTTAGATTATATTAAACAAAGAATGTCGGGATTATTGTCACCCGATGTTCAAGAAAAAATTACTGGCACAGCAGAAATCTTGGAAATATTTAAAGTTTCAGGTGCTGGTAAAGTTGCTGGCTCAAAAGTTACTGAGGGAGAAATTAATAGTAATTCAGATGTTAGAATTATCAGGGATGGAGCAATTATTTATACTGGAAAAGTTTCAACAATATTTAGAGAAAAAAACCAAGTAAAACAGGTAAGTGGTGGACAAGAATGTGGAATTACAGTTAAAGATTATATGGATTTCCAAAAAAATGACACAATAGAAGCATTTAGTGTTACATCTACTGAGAGGTCAATTTAATGGCAGATAGAATAGGAAAACCAGTATCACAGAGACAGCTTAGAGTAGGAGAAATGATTAAGCAGTCTTTAAGCATGATTTTTATTAGAAATGAGGCTAAGGTGCCGAATTTAGAAACGAATACAATAACAGTTACCGAGGTTAGAATGAGTCCAGATTTAAAAATTGCTAAAGCATATGTTCTCCCATTAGGTGGAAAGGATGCGGAGGAAACAATTAATGTTTTAAAAGAATACTCATTTTTAATTAGAAAAATTTTATCACAAAAAGTGGTTATGAAATTTTTACCGAAATTACTATTTAGAAAAGATGAGTCTTTTGAGTATGCGGAAAAAATAGAAAATTTAATAAAACAAACAAATAAATAGGAAGAAAGAGGCATGAATAAAAAGGCACAAGAATTAGCAATGCACGATAAAGATACAGGGTCTTCAGAGATACAAATCGCTTTGCTAACAGAGAAAATTGAAACTCTCTCTAAACATATAAAGCAATTCAAAAAAGATAAACATTCATCTGTTGGATTGTTGAGAGCGGTAAATAGAAGAAAGAAATTGTTAGAATACCTAAAGAAAAATAAAATGGATTCTTACAAAAATGTACTGTCGAAATTGAATTTAAGAAAATAGAAGTCAAGATAGATAGAACGGAATGGAACGAAACGAACGAAACGAAATGGAAATGAAATGTTTAAAGTACACAAGAAGGAAATTGAAGTAGCAGGAAAGAAGATAAGTTTAGAAACAGGGAAAGTAGCAAGACAGGCAGACGGTGCAATAATCGCAACATGTGGAGAGACAGTTGTACTAGCAACAGTAGTTGGAGCAAAAAAAGTAAATCCTGATATGGATTACTTTCCATTATCTGTAAATTACCAAGAAAAATATTATGCAGCTGGAAAAATCCCAGGTGGATATTTTAAAAGAGAAGCAAGACCAACTGAGAGTGAAACATTAATCTCTAGATTAATTGACAGACCAATCAGACCTTTGTTTCCAGATGAATTTAAAAATGAAGTACAGTTATTACCAACAGTAATTTCATACGATAAAGAAAATGAACCAGATATTTTATCAATCACTGCATCTTCAGCAGCATTAGCTATATCAGGAATGCCATTTATGGGTCCTGTAGGAGCTTCAAGAGTTGGTTTTATAGATGGAAAATATGTTTTAAATCCATCTAAAACAGAGTTAGAAAAATCAAAATTAGATTTAGTTGTAGCAGGTACAAAAGATGCTGTGCTTATGGTTGAGTCTGAAGCAAGTGGTTTAACAGAAGAAGAAATGCTAAATGCAGTTAAATTTGGTCATGAGGGTTTTGTTCCAGTAATCGAGATGATTGAGGAACTTGCAAAAGAATGCAGAAAACCTGAGTGGACGGTTGAAAAGAAAGATCTATCAGAAGTTAAGAAAAAACTTGAAGAAACTTTTACAGAGGATCTTAAAAAAGCATTTGCAACAAGAGACAAACAAGACAGATCAAATCAAATTTCAGAAATCACTGATAAAGCTAAAAAGCTTTATGAGGAAGATGAAAATTACACTGATCTTGATGTTAACAGTCAGTTAAAAAATCTTGAAAAATCAATTGTTAGAACAGACATTCTAAAAAATAAAAATAGAATTGATGGTAGAGGTTTATCAGATGTAAGACCCATCGAATGTGAAGTGGGTGTTTTACCAAGAGCTCATGGTTCTGCATTATTTACTAGAGGAGAAACACAAGCAATTGTTGTTGCAACTTTAGGAACATCTGATGATGAACAAAGAATCGAAAGCTTAGATGGATTGCAAAGAGAACGATTTATGCTTCACTATAATTTTCCTCCTTTTTCAGTTGGAGAAACTGGAAGAATTGGAACAGGTAGAAGAGAAATTGGTCATGGTAAATTAGCATGGAGAGCAATCAATTCTTCTTTGCCTACAAAAGAAGCATTCCCGTATACTTTTAGAGTAGTTTCGGAGATTACAGAGTCCAATGGTTCTTCTTCAATGGCTACTGTTTGTGGAACTTCTTTAGCATTAATGGATGCTGGAGTGCCGATTAAAGAGCCAGTTGCAGGTATTGCAATGGGATTAATTAAAGAAGGTGATGATTTCAGTGTTCTATCAGATATTTTAGGCGATGAAGATCACTTAGGTGATATGGACTTTAAAGTTGCTGGAACCAAAGATGGAATTACTTCTCTTCAGATGGATATCAAAATTACAGGTATTACATTTGAAATCATGGAGCAGGCGTTAAGCCAAGCTAAAGATGGAAGAGTTCATATCTTAGGTGAAATGAACAAAGCATTATCAGCTTCAAGATCAGATGTTGGAAAACACACTCCAAAAATGGAACAAGTTAATGTTGATAAAAAAGACATTGCAGCTGTGATTGGAAAAGGTGGTGCAACAATCAGAGAGATAGTTGAAAAATCAGGTGCTAAAGTAGATGTAAATGATGAAGGTGTAGTAACAGTTGCTGCTCCTGATGAAGAGTCGAGAAACATCGCAATGCAAATGATCAAAGACATCACTGCAAAAGCTGAATTAAACAAAATTTATTCAGGTAAAGTAATGAAGATTATGGAGTTTGGTGCATTTGTTAATTTCTTAGGAAAACAAGATGGACTAGTTCATATCTCAGAACTTGCAGATAAAAGAGTTGCTAAAGTAACTGACGTTGTCAAAGAAGGCGACGAAGTAAAAGTCAAAGTAATTGGTTTCGATAGAGGTAAAGTTAAACTTTCTATGAAACAAGCTGCCGAATAATAGCCTAAATTAAAATTCTAAACCCCTGGAATGAAAATTCTGGGGGTTTTTTTTAACTAAATTTAGGTAATATTCTTTGGATCAGGCATTCCAACTTTGTTATATCCAGCATCTACATAGTGAATTTCACCTGTAACTCCATTTGCAAGGTCGCTTAGTAGGTATAGTGCTGAATTTCCAACATCATGGATATCCACATTTCTTTTCAGAAAAGAATGATCTTCATTCCATTTATATAGGAATTTTGCGTCTCCAATTGCAGATGCAGCCAATGTCTTGATAGGTCCAGCACTTATAGCATTTACTCTCATACCTTTGGCTCCTAAATCTCTTGCTAAATACTTAACACTTGCCTCAAGAGCTGATTTACAAACACCCATTACGTTATAATTTGGAATTGCTTTAGTAGACTCGTAAGTTAAAGTTAATAAACTTCCACCTTGTTTCATTACCTTTGAAGCTTCTTTTGCTACTTCAGTAAATGAAAAACAAGAAATTAACATACTTCTTAAAAAATTTTCTCTTGTGGTATTTAGGTACTCACCTGATAACTCTGATTTATCTGAAAAAGCAACTGCATGAACTACAAAATCAATTTCACCCCATTGAGATTTAATATCTTCAAATAGTTTTACTACTTCTTCTTTTTTTTCAACATCACAACTAAATGTAACATTTGAATTTAATTTTTCTGCTAAAGGAACTACTCTTTTTTTTAAAGCGTCACCCAAATAAGTAAATGCTAGCTCAGCTCCAGCTTCTGAAAGTTTTTGAGAAATACCCCAAGCAATAGATCTTTCATTGGCAACACCCATGATCAATCCTTTTTTACCTTTCATTAAACTCATAAACTAAACCTTTTCAAAAATTAAAGCTGCGTTAGTTCCACCAAAACCAAAGCTATTTGACATTACTGTATTTAAATTTGCTCCCGTTTCAGTTTTCGCAACAATTGGAAATTTTTTAGCATCATCATCCATATTAGTAATATTTGCAGAACCTGTAATGAAATTATTCTTCATCATTATTAAACAATAAATTGCTTCATGAACTGAAGCAGCGCCTAATGGATGACCTGATAAAGATTTAGTTGAACTTATTTTTGGAATATCCTCTCCAAAAGTTTCTTTAATAGCATTAAGTTCAGTTATATCTCCAACAGGAGTAGATGTTCCGTGAGTATTAATGTAATCAATTTTATTCTTAGCAGTTGCCATTGCCATTTTCATACATCTAACCGCACCTTCACCTGATGGTGCTACCATGTCGTATCCATCTGAAGTTGCTCCATAACCAGTTAATTCTGCGTATATTTTAGCCCCTCTTGCTTTAGCATGTTCGTATTCTTCAAGTACTAATACGCCTGCACCACCTGCAATTACAAACCCATCTCTAGTTTTATCATAAGCTCTAGACGCAGATTGTGGAGTGTCATTATATTTTGATGATAAAGCTGTCATAGCATCAAACATTGCTGTCATCGCCCAATGAATTTCTTCACTTCCACCTGCAAAAACAACATCCTGTTTACCCATTTGAATTAATTCCATAGAATTTCCTATGCAGTGTCCACTAGTTGCACATGCAGAACTCATTGTGTAGTTGGTTCCTTTAATTTTAAATGGTACGGCAAGTGTTGCTGAGGCAGTACTGGCCATTGTTCTTGGAACAATAAAGGGCCCCATTAGTTTTGGAGTTTTAGCTCTAGTTTTATCTGCAGCTAAAATTACATTTTCTATAGAAGGTCCCCCTGAGCCCATCACAATTCCAGTTTTAAAATTACTTACGTCACTTTCTTCTAACCCAGAGTCCTCAATTGCCTCTTTCATTGCAATATAATTGTAAGCTGAGCCTGAACCCATAAATCTAATTGTTTTTCTATCGATATGATCCTCAAGTTTAATATTTGGTTTACCATGAACATGGCTTTTCAGGTTATGCTCTTTATAATCTTCAGAATAAGAAATTCCTGATTTTGAATTTAATAAAGATTGATGAACTTCTTCTTGATTATTTCCTAAACAAGAAACAACTCCTAAACCTGTAATAACTACTCTTCTCATTATTTAAACAACCCTACTTTTAAACTTTCTGCTGAATATATTTTTTTATTATCTGCAAGAACAATTCCATTTGCAAGTCCAACGGTTGTTCCTCCAGGAGACATAATTTTCTTCATATCTATTTCATATCTTACATTTTTCACACTCTGTAAAACTTCACCTGTAAATTTTACAGTACCCACTCCTAGAGCTCTTCCTTTTCCAGGATTTCCTAACCAGCCTAGAAAAAAACCTACCAGTTGCCACATAGCATCTAAACCTAAGCACCCTGGCATAACTGGATCTTTTTTAAAATGACAATCAAAAAACCAAAGATCATCTTTAATATCTAATTCAGCTTTTAAAGAGCCCTTATTAAATGTACCATTATTTTCATTGATTTCAGTTATTCTGTCAAACATAAGCATTGGTGGAAGAGGTAATTTTGCATTGCCAGGTCCAAAAAGATCACCATTTCCACAAGTTATTAGGTCATCATAGGAGTATGAGTTTTTTTTCATAATTTTGAGATCCCTTAATACTTGATTTAATCCTAATATAATATAATAAAACATTATATTTTTATTCATACTTTAGAATAATTATAAAAAACGATGTCAAAAAACTGCAATTTTATTGAAAAATTAAGAGAAGTTGGGCTTAGACCTACTAAGCAAAGAGTAAAAATGTGTGAAGTTTTGTATAATAGAGAAAAAACTTTTCATTTCACAATTAACGATTTGGTTAAATTGTTATCTGAGAAAATGAATCAAAAGATATCTCTAGCTACAGTTTATAACACAGTTCATGCATTTGAAAAAAAAGGATACCTAAAAGAAATTTCAATAGATAGTCATAAAAGTTATTTTGATACAAACACATCAGCACATCATCATTTTTTTGATGAAGATACGCATGAGTTGATTGATTGTGATGAGAGCGATATAGACAAAATAAATATTAGAAAAAATATTACAGGAAAAAAAATAAATTCTGTTGAAGTGTTAGTTAGAGTTGCGAGTGATAATCAAACTCAAAAATAATTTAATTAAATCATACACTTAAAATCTACATTATAATAATTCTAAACTATTGACATACTATTAATATGCATTATATGATTTGTTAATCATTAAAAAGGAGAAAAAATGTCTTTAAAAGGAAGTAAAACAGAAGAAAATTTAAAAGAAGCGTTTGCTGGTGAAAGTCAAGCAAATAGAAGGTATCTTTATTTCGCACAAAAAGCTGACATAGAAGGTTACAATGATGTAGCTGCAGTTTTTAGATCAACAGCCGAAGGTGAAACTGGTCACGCACATGGTCATTTGGAGTATCTAGAAGAAGTTGGTGATCCAGGAACTGGTATGCCAATTGGTGAAACAAAAGCAAATTTAGCTTCAGCAGTACAAGGCGAAACTCATGAGTACACAGACATGTACCCTGGTATGGCTAAGACTGCTAGAGAAGAAGGTTTTGAAGAAATCGCAGACTGGTTTGAAACTTTAGCTAAAGCTGAAAAATCACACGCTGGTAAATTTCAAAAAACTTTAGAGTCTATTAGCTAATCAAATTTCTTAGTGGGCGTTAGTCGCCCACTAAAAACAATTCGAATTTCAAAAAACTTAATTATATGAGCAAAGAAGGAAGTTTAGGTGCACCTATACGACATCCTATAGATTTTGAGCATCCTGATTTTTTAAATCCTGAAAAATTAGATGCTGAAATGAGAAGAGTGTTTGATATTTGTCATGGATGCAGAAGATGTTTTAATCTCTGCGATTCATTTCCTAAACTATTTGACATGATTGATGAGTCTAAAAATGAAGATGTTGAAAGCTTATCTAGCGATCAATTTGCTCCTGTCGTTGATGCATGCACATTGTGTGATATGTGTTTTATGACCAAATGCCCATATGTTCCACCTCATGATTTTGATTTAGATTTTCCACATTTAATGCTGCGATATAGAACAGCTCAAAAAAAATTAGGTAAATTACCAAGCGTACCAACACAACTAGCCCAAATAGACCGAAACGCCAAAATTGGTATAATGTTCTCAAAAATAATTAACTGGGCATCAAATATTAAAAATAAATTAATTAGAAAAATTTTGGAACTTATTGCAGGAATAGATAAAAGAGTTCAGTTACCAAAATATAACTCAGAAACTTTTTCAAATTTTTTTAAAAAAAATAAAGATAAGATAAATTATCAAAAACCTTCTAAAGATAGAAAAGTAGTTATTTATTCAACTTGTTTTGTAAATTTTAATAAAAAAAATACGGGTGTTGCTGCTTTGAAAGTTTTGAAAAAAAATGGTGTTGAGGTTCAAGAAGCTTATCCTGGTTGTTGTGGGATGCCATTTTTAGAACAAGCAGATCTACCAAAGGTTGTTGAACAAGCGAAAAAAGTTTCTAAGGATTTAATCGAATGGATTGATAAAGGATATAAAGTAGTAACTTTAACAGCTAGTTGTGGGTTGATGTTAAAATTCGAATGGCCATTGTTATTACCAAACGATGAAAAAATAAAAAAATTATCTGCAAATGTTATGGATATTGATGAGTATGTTGTGGATATTGCAAACAATGAGGGATTAGCAGAAGGATTAAATGAGATTGATGGAGGAGTAACCGTGCATCATGCTTGTCATGCGAGAGCACAGAATATGGGAATCAAAGCAAGAGATATGTTAAAATTGATACCAAACATTAAAATTGATGTAGTTGAAAGATGTGCAGGTCATGGAGGAACTTTTGGAGTAATGAAAGAAACTCATGATTTAGCAAATAAAGTTGGAAGACCTACAGCTAGACAAATAAAAACTAAAAATAATAAGTATATGGCTTCGGATTGTCCTTTAGCTGGTAAACATTTAAAACAGTTAGAAGTTGATACAAACATATCTAATGATGAGGCACTACACCCTATCGAATTGGTGGCAAAAAGTTATAACTTATGATCATGCCTAGAGAAAAAAGAGAAATTCAAAAAGAAGATATCATGCCTTTAGATGTTTATATAGAAAAGAGACGTGAATTAAGAAAAAGTATTGTTGATTATAAAAAAAATAGAAGAGTTGCTTTAGGGCCTTACGCTACTTTTTATTTTGAAAGTTATGAAACAATGTTAGCTCAAGTACAAGAAATGCTATACATTGAAAAAGGTGGTGATGAGCAACTTCAGGATGAGTTAACTGCGTACAATCCTTTAATACCTAACGGTAAAGAACTAACAGCAACTTTAATGTTTGAAATAGATAATCCTATCTCAAGGGCTGCGTTTCTTGGAAAAGTTGGTGGAATAGAAGAAACAGTATTTATGAAAATAAATGGTGAGAAGATTAAAGCAGTTCCCGAAGAAGATATTGATAGAACTTCTTCTGAAGGAAAAGCTTCATCAGTACAATTTATTCATTTTAATTTTACTGATGATCAAATAGAAAAATTTCAATCTAATAGCTCAGAAATTGAGCTTGGAATTGACCATAAAGAGTATTCTCATAGCACAAAATTATCTAAAGAAAATATAGCCTCTTTATCTACTGATTTTAGTTAATTTAGTCCCCAAATATTATCTGTTTTAATCCAACCTTCAAATTCTTCTGATGTAATTTTACACCAATTTTGTTCACATTTTTCTAAAATTAATAATCTTCCCTCTTTTATTTGAGCAATTGGTTTAGCAAAAGATGTAGGTTTTTTAAATAAAATTTTATCTTTCGTAGCTATTACAGAATTATTTTTTTTTAATTGAGAGATATGAATCCACCCACTGTTATTTTTTAAATCTATAATTCGCCTGAAATTCTCTTTTTTATCGATTTGTTTTAATGGAAGATTTATTTTTTTATAAATGTATTTAATATCAGATTCAAAACTTGGTCCGTAACGAACGTTTACTTTATTTTTTTTAAGAGAGACAAAAATATCATTAGCAAACGAAATGTGAGTAAAAAATAACAAAAAAAATACTATATAAATTTTTTTTATTATTAGTTGCATAAGCATTTTTTTCTTTTATTAATTTTTGCTTTTCTGAAATTTAAATTTAATAGATCTAGAATTAGAATGTATCCATTTAAATTTTGTCCAATATTTAATATTTTTTTTAAAACTTCATTGGCTTGTAATGTACCTATTATTCCTGCAACGGTTCCTAAAATTCCCTCATATTCACAATTTAAAATTTCATCAGATATTGTTTCTTCTTGATAAAAACATCTCAAGCAAGGATCTTTTTTGTTGGAAAAATTAAAAGTAAAAATGTGTCCATCAAACTTACTTATAGCACCAGTAACTAGAAATTTTTTATATTTTAGACTTAAATCATTTATTAAAAATTTACTTTCAAAGTTATCAGTCCCATCAACAATATAGTCATAATTTTTAATAATTTTTTCAAATGTAGTTTTATTTAATTTTAAATTAAAAATATTTATTTTTGTCTTTGGATTAATTTTATTTAATTTTTTTTTTGCAATCTTTACTTTAGATTGATTTATATCTTTTTCATTATACAGGCTTTGTCTGTGGATATTAGAGAGACTTACAGTATCATGATCTGCAATCCCAAGTGTACCAATACCCGATCTAGTTAAAAATTCTGCTACTGGGCAGCCTAGACCACCCATACCAACTATCAATACTTTTGAAGATAAAATTTTTTTTTGACCTGTTGCACCAATATTTTTAAGAATTATTTGCCTCGAGAATTTCTCTATTTCTTTTTTGTTTAAATTTTTGCTCATTTTCCTGTTGAGCCAAACCCACCTTCTCCTCTAATTGTTTCTGGTAGATCATCAGTTTCCTCAAGATCCATTTTAATTACAGGAGTTAAAATCATTTGTGCTATTCTATCCTTATTATTTATTAAAAAATCACTTTTTCCGTGATTAAAAAGGATTACTTTTATTTCTCCCCTGTAATCACTATCAATAGTTCCAGGTGTATTTAAAACACTAATGTTGTTTTTTGCAGCTAAACCAGATCTTGGTCTTATTTGGATTTCGAAATCACTTGAAAATGCAACAGCAAGCCCTGTTGGTACTAAGCATGATGAGTTTGGTTTAAGATTAATAGGTTCTTTTACTAATGCCATCAAATCCATACCTGATGCACCTTCTGTTTTGTAAGCGGGTAATTCAACTGCAGGGTCTAACTTTTTGATAAGAACTTTTGCCATTAATTTAATTGATCAATTATTCTATCAACTATTTCATCAGAAATTCCAGATTTTTTTTTGTACGAAAGTTTTTCTTTTGTAACGTCTTTGTTTTTATAATGAATTGTTACTTCATTATAATCAGAATTAAATCCTATATCTTTATTTGATACATCATTAGAAATTATCCAGTCACAACTTTTCTTATTTAATTTTTCCTCTGCATTTTTATCAATCTCATTAGTTTCTGCTGCAAATCCAATGACAAGTTCAGGTCTCATAGAGTTATGGTTAGACACATAATGAAGTATATCTACATTCTTTTCTAAATTTAAGTTTAAGTTCTCTTGTTTTTTAATTTTATTTTCATACTTTTTGTTAATTTTAAAATCAGCTACCGCAGCAGAAAAAATTGCTACATCAACAGGTAAATTTTCTTGAGTAGCAACTAACATTTCATCTGCTGTTTCAACTTTTATAAGATTAATATCTTTAGTTATTTCAAGATTAGTTGGACCTGATATTAATGTTGTATCAAAACCTTTTTTGGATAATGATTTTGCTAATTCATATCCTTGTTTGCCACTTGATTTATTTGTAATAAAACGAACTGGATCTATGTACTCATTAGTTGGACCTGCTGTAACTAATGCTTTAAATTTTTTGTTATTTTTTTGAGTTAAGAAATATTTATCAATTTCTTCAGCAATTACTGATGGGTCTGACATTTTACCCTCTCCATATTCACCACATGCCATATCACCAACCTCTGGTCCTATTAGTTTATATCCAAACCCCTTTAATTTTTTTATATTTGTTTTAGTAGTTGGATGCTCCCACATTCTTACATTCATTGCTGGTGCTAAAATAATGTCTTTATCAGAAGCCAAAACAACAGTGGATGCTAAATCATCAGTTGTTCCTTGAGCCAATTTTGAAATTGTATTTGCCGTTGCAGGTGCAATTACAATTATATCTGCCCATCTTGAAAGTGAAATATGATCCATTTCAGCCTCATTTTCTACACTAAACAAATCACTATAAACTTTACCTTGAGAAAGTGATGTTATTGAAAGTGGAGTTACAAACTCTTTTGCACTTGTTGTAAGAATTGTCTTTATATCTGCACCATTCTTTTTAAAAAGCCTAATTGTTTCAAGACTTTTATAAGCAGATATTCCTCCACAGATAATAAATAGTATTTTTTTATTTAACAAATTTTTCATTTGAAGAATTAAAATACTATAAGGCCAAAAATTACAAGAAGTAATAAACCAATAATAGATTGATTTCTAAATGCTATCATTTCTGATTTCTTATCATTCAGGGCGGTGTAAGAATTTGAATTTTGTGGAATTTGACCACTAGCTAAAAACGTTAATGCTTGATTTGCTTTATCCATAATCTGAGGAAATTCTGGCAAACGTTTAATAACTTCAGATGTATTTTTTAAAGTTTCATTTAAATTATTAATTGGATCTTTTGTTTCTTTAAGCCAATTTTCTAGAACAGGCTTTGAAGTTGTCCAAATATTTGTGTTTGGATTTAACTTTCTTGCTACACCTTCAACAACAACCATAGTTTTTTGCAACATTAATAATTGAGGTTGAGTTTGCATATTAAACTTCTCTGTTACATCAAACAATTGTTTGAGTAATTTACCTCCTGAAATATCTTTTACTTCTTGACCAAATATAGGCTCACCAATTGATCTCAAAGCTTGAGCTAGATCATCGATCGGTACTTCTTTTGGAACTAATCCTGCCACCAAGTGAACCTCAGCTACTTTACGATAATCTCTTTGAATAAATCCAAATAAAATTTCTGCTAAAAACCTTTTGCTAAGTTTGTCTAACCTGCCCATAATCCCAAAATCTATAGGTACAATTTGACCACTATTATCAACAAAAATATTTCCTTGATGCATATCTGCATGAAAAAAACCGTCTCTTACAGCATGTCTTAAAAAATGTTGGATAATATCTTCAGCTATTTTATTAGTATCTAAATTTCTTTTCTTTAGCTCCTCAGCTTCTCTTATTGAAATTCCATCTATCCAATCCAAAGTCATTACATTTTCACTAGTAAAATTCCAAAAAATTTCAGGAACTTTAAATCCAGCATCATTTTTAGTGTTTTCAGCATATTCGTTAGCTGCAGCAGCTTCGAATCTTAAATCCATTTCAAGATTAGTTATTTCTTTAAGTAAAAAAACAACTTCAACAAGTTTTAATCTTTTTGTTTTTTTTACAAATGACTCAATGATAAATGCAAATAACATCATTGCATCTATTTCTTCATTAAATATTTTTTTTATATTTGGTCTTAAGATTTTTATTGCTACATCTTTAATTGTTCCGTTGTCATTTATTTTTGCTTTATGAACTTGTGCAATTGATGCAGCAGCAACTGGTTCACTTAAATCAATTATTGAATTAAAAGCATCAACTCCAAGATCTTCTTTAATAATTTCTTTTGCTTCATGAATTGAAAAAGGAGGTAATCGATCTTGAAGTTTTTCTAGCTTTAAAGATAATTCTTCTCCGATTATATCTGGTCTAGTAGCAAGAAATTGCCCAAGTTTGATGAAAGTTGTACCCATAGATTCTAATGACCTAGATAGTCTTTCACCATCATCCTCAATTAAATTATTTTGTTCCTTTTTTTCAAATGAAATAGATAAAATTTGGAATAATATTGTTGCAGCTAAAGGAGGTTTTTTAAATTTTGTTTTTTTATTATTCCTGTTTTTGCAATTTTCATCAACTCAGAGTTTAACTTTGGTAGAAATTTAAGAGCTTCATCTTTCTTTTTACCATCAATTAGAAGGTTCATTTTCTTAAGAGCGTTTCTAAACCTGCTCTTTCTAGCTTTATTTACCACTGTTTGTTTAGAAATTCTTCTAATTCTCTTAATTGCTGATTTTGTGTTTGCCATCTGCGCAGGGGTATAGCTTGAGAATTTAAAGTGGTCAACTAAATATTTAACTATTTTTGACAAGAAATACAAAAAAAAGTTGATCTATTCGATGTTATTTTTTTTTTTATAATACCCTTGCACTGCGTACGCTTACAACCAGTACCGTCTAGCTGATAAACTTTAAACTCTTTTT
>CACGMR010000005.1 GCA_902574215.1 uncultured Pelagibacteraceae bacterium | reverse complement strand
CTAAATATTGTTCTTTTAGTAGCACTTTTTGTTTTTATTTTTATTGAAATTAAGAGTGCAATTAAAAATGATATCGATATAGATGGCTTAAAATCCAATAAAAAATATATTACATATTTTGGTTTATTTACTTTAATTCCATCAGTTTTAATTTCAATATTTTCACTCTTTTTATTTTCTTTTGCTTTAGAGAAGTATTTTGACAAAAAAGTTACTACAGTTGTTAATAATTCTTATGAGTTAGCAATAAATTATGTTGAGGAAATTAGAAATAAAATTCAATCTGATATAGTTTTAATTGCCTTTGATACAAATAAAAGTAAAAAATTTCTTAACGATAATCAAAATGAATATAGGAGATTTTTAAATACACAAAAATTGATAAGAGGTGTTGATGAGGTGCATATCATTGATATTAATAAAAAACTTTTATTTTCAACTTTAAATGATGATCAACCATATGTTCCTCCAGTTGATAGAGCTTTAAACTTGGTTTTGGATGACGATCGTCCTTTAAAGATTATTAATGCACCTGAAAATATTTCTGCTGCAATAATGAGACTGCAAAATTTTGAAGATAGATTTTTATATGTTGTTAAATATTTAGATAAAGATATTTCAAGGTATTTAACAGAGTCTGAAGAAGCTATTAATTTTTATTATACGGTTGAGGAAAAAAGCACTGGTATTAAAATCTCTTTTGCTATTATTTATATTATAGTTGTTAGTGTTTTATTATTTGTCTCGATATCTATTGCTATCAGGTTTTCATCTAGGTTTTTTAGGTCTATCAATAATTTAATTCTTGCATCAACATCTATCGGTCAAGGAAATTTTAATGCAAAAGTCCCTGAAGTTAAAACAGATAAAGATTTAGAAACCCTTAATAAAAATTTCAATTTGATGATAGATAGGCTTAAAAGCCAGCAAGAAAAGTTAATAATCAATGAAAGACATGAAGCTTGGGAAAGTTTAGCTAGAAAACTTGCTCATGAAATTAAAAATCCACTTACACCAATTCAATTAACTATAGATAGATTAAAAAATAACTATTCAAAACAATTAAACGAAAATGAAACTGAAAATTTTAAAGATAATTTAAAAGTTATAAATAACCAAATAAAACAAATTGAAAAATTAGTTAATGAATTTTCTGACTTTGCTAGAATGCCAAAACCAATATTTAAAGAAAATAACTTAGTTGACATTATTCAGGAAAATATAAATTTGCTCAAAGAATTAGACAATTCTATTGATATTAATTTTAAAAAAGATTTAAATAAAATTACGTTAGAGAGTGATAAAGAACAAATAAGTAGAGTATTTTTAAATTTGATTAAAAATTCTATAGAAAGTATCAATCAAAAAGCTCAAAACAACAACAATTTCAGCAAAAAAATTGCTATTGAACTTACAGAGGATGATAGCCACATAAAAGTAACTTTAGAAGACAATGGTGTTGGTTTTAGTGAATTAAAAAACAATATTAAAGATATACTTAATCCGTATTTCACAACTAAGAAAAATGGAACAGGTTTAGGATTATCAATAGTTAACAAAATAATTAATGATCACAATGGAAAAATAGACTTTATACCAATTCAAAATGGTGCAAAAATTAATATTACATTTTTAAAATAATAATGAGTGAAGAAATTTTAATTGTAGACGATAACGCTGATATCAGAAATATAATTAATGAATTAATTATAGATGCTGGTTATAAAACCCGTTTAGCAGCAAATTACAACCAAGCACTTGCTGAAATAGATAAAAAATTACCAGATGTTGCAATTCTTGATGTTAAATTGGATAAAGGAGATAATGATGGTATTGAACTTCTTTCACACATTAAATCTAAAAATAAAGATACACCTGTTATAATTATTTCTGGACATGCAAATATAGAAATGGCTGTTAAGTCATTACAACATGGTGCATTTGAATTTATTGAAAAACCATTTGATCAGGAAAGATTACTTAATTTTGTTAAGAGAGCAGTTGAAAACCTTAATTTAAAAAAACAAAATAGAGAATATGAAAGTAAATTATTTTCATCTTATGAATTAATAGGAAACAGCAAAAATATAGTAAATATAATTGATCAAATTAAAAAAATATCAGTAACTGAAAGTAGAGTGTTTATAAGTGGACCCTCAGGTTCAGGAAAAGAATTAATTGCTAGAAAAATCCATAAAGCTTCTAATAGAAGTAAAAATCCATTTGTTGTCTTAAATGGTGCTTTATTAGATATCAACAAGTATGAATTAGAATTATTTGGTGAAGAAAAAGAAAATGGCTCTATCTCATATGGCGCGCTTGAAAAAGCTAATAAAGGAACTCTTCTAATTGATCAAGTTTCAGAAATACCACTGGATATACAGTCTAAAATATTAAGAGTGCTTACAGATCAAAAATTTAAAAGAGTAAATGGAAGTAATGATGTAAGTGTGGATGTAAGATTATTTTGCTCATCAAGTAAAGATTTAAAAAAAGAAATAGAAATTGGTAATTTTAGAGAAGATTTATTTCATAGAATAAATGTTTTTGAAATAAATATTGAACCATTAAATCAAAGAATTTCAGATATTCCTTTATTAATTAATTATTTTTCAAAAAAAATATCTGAAAATTATAAAATTAAAGAATTAGATATAGATGAAAATAATAGTTACATTCTCAATCATAATTGGCACGGTAACGTAAGAGAGTTAAGAAATTTAATAGAGAGAATTGCAATATTACAACCAGACTCAAAAGATAAAATTTCAAATATTATTAAGGAATCTTTAAAAAATACAAATTTTGATGATCAATTAGCTGAAAATAGCCTTTCTGTGCCATTAAAAGAGGCTAGAGAAAAGTTTGAAAAGGAGTATTTAACTATTCAGTTAAAAAAATTTAATGGAAATATTTCTAAAACAGCTAATTTTGTTGGAATGGAAAGAAGTGCATTACATAGAAAATTAAAAGGTTTGGGCATCAAAGAATTTAATTAAATGAATATAATCATCTGTGGAGCTGGAAGAGTTGGGTTCACTATAGCTAAACAGTTAAGTGAACAGGGTCATTCTATAACTGTAATTGACCCATCTAGTGAAGATATTCAAAAAATCGATGATGCTTTAGACGTTAAAGCTATAGTAGGAAAAGGAACTTATCCTTCAATATTAGAAAAAGCTAACGCAGCAGAGACTGACATGATCATAGCAGTCACTAGAAACGACGAAATTAACATGCTTATTTGTCAAATAGCTTTTTCAATTTTTAAAATCTCAAAAAAAATAGCTAGAATAAGATCTCAAGATTATCTAAACCCAAAATTTACAAGAGTGTATAATAAAGAGAATCTCCCAATAGATGTCATCATTTCACCAGAGATTGAAATTGCTAAATCAATACAAAGAAAACTTGAGGCTCCAGGAGCATTAGATAGTGTTCCATTTGCTGATAATAAAATTAGATTATTAGAAATTTTAATTAATGAAAATTGTAAATTAATTAATATCAAATTAAATGATTTGACAAAAAAACATCCAAATTTAGATGCGAATATCATAGGAATTATAAGAGACGATAAATTCATAATTCCCAAAAAAAATGATGATGTAAAAAAAAACGATAAAATTTATGTTATAATTAACTCATCACAAATGTCTGATACTTTGGAAGCTTTTGGACATGATGAAAAAGTATCTAAAAATATTTTAATCGTAGGTGGTGGCAACATAGGTTTTAATTTAGCTAAAAATATTGAAGATACTTTGGATTCGGCAAGAGTAAAAATTATTGAAAAAAATAAAGAAAGAGCCGAATTTCTTGCTAGTGAATTAAATAATACGATTGTCATTAATGGAGATGCATTAGATGAAGAAGTGCTAGTTGAAGCAAATTTACAAGAGACTGAAACAGTTCTTGCATTAACAAATGATGATGAAGATAATTTAATGGTAAGTGTCCTTGTTGAAAAATTTGCAAAAGATGAAAAAGATGTAGATGACAAAAGAACAATGGCTTTAATTAATAAGCCAAATTATTCTTTGTTACAAAATTCTTTAAAAATTGATGATCTTATAGATCCTAGAATGAATACTGTCTCAAGTATTTTAAAACATATTCATAAAGGCACAATTGAAACGGCTTATACAATTATGGATGGTGAATATGAGGTAATTGAGGCTGAAATTATAGAAACGTCAGAACTTATTAATAAAGAATTAAAAAATTCTAACTTACCTGACGAAATAAGAATAGGTGCTGTATTAAGAGAAAATAAAGTTATTATACCGCGATCAAATTTTGTTTTTCAAAAAGAAGATAAAGTTGTTTTTTTAGCTAAGAAAGACTCAATTTCAGTAGTAGAAAATATATTTAGAATTAGTTCTATTTAATTAAATGTCATTTTTTAGAGTAAAGTATTTAAGTTTCTTTTTTATATTAATATCTGTTTTTTCTTTTTTTAATATTATTTATTCTTATTATTTTAATTTATATCTTAATCTAAATACATATTATTTTAGCTTAATTATTTCTGGAGTAATTGGAATAATTTTTTACAAAATTAAAACCGATTCCAAAAAACCATCAATATTTGAAAAAATACTAACCATCTTATTGGGATATTTTTTAATGCCTTTGATTTTATCGATACCTTTTTACTTGAGTATTTATAATCTATCTTTTTTAAATTCTTTATTTGAAGCTGTTTCTGGATTTACTTCAACAGGTTTTACTGTCTTTGAAAACATTAGGCATATTGATCAAGGCTTAATTTTATGGAGATCATCTATACAGTGGATTGGAGGTTTGTATTTTTTATATTCTATTATTTTTTTAATTGATATCTATGATGAAAGCTTAAAAAAGTCTTTAACTAATTTTTTATCATTTAATTCTAGTGAAGTTTTGAAACAATCAATAAAAATTTTATTACTTTACACAGGATTAACTATATCAATTTTTATTATTTTAAACATTCTTGGCATTAGATCATTTAATTCACTGAATTTAGCAATGACAATAATTTCATCAGGTGGATTTCTACCTACAAATGATCTTTCGTCAATTTTAGTGAATGATTTTCAGGTAATTATATTTTCTCTTTTAATGCTGATTTCCTTTTTTAGTATTTTTTTTACATATAATTTAATTTTTCTAAGAAATAAAAATTTAAACTTTTTTTATGAAGACATACATTTATTTTTATATTTTATTGTAGTTGTAAGTATCTTTTTTATTTTCTTTAGCTATGATACTAATTTCTCATACAGTTTTTTATCTTTAGTTAGCAGTATTTCTAATATAGGTATCTCACTTGAAGTTGATCAAGCTAATTTAAACTTTATATATATCCTGCTTGTAATTATTGGTGGATCTTTTTTTTCTACGAGCTCAGGCTTAAGGTTTTTAAAAATATATTCTTTAACTAAATATTCTATTAATCAAATTCTTTCTTTTAGTAGGCCAAAAAATGTATTTATGAATAAACTTGTTTTTTCTAAAATTAATTTTGACACAAAAGATATTAATAAATATTTTTTAACAATAGTAATTTTTGTTATTTCTCTTTTTTCTTTAACAATCTTGTTATCTTTGTCTAATATTCAATTTGAATATTCTTTTAAATTAGCTGTATTAACCTTAATGAACACAGTTAATTCCTCTGCTTATGGTGTTTCTGACTTTGATTTTCAAGATTTACACTTTTTAACTAAATATTTTCTTATATTTTTTATGATAATCGGAAGAGTTGAACTTTTAACTTTATTACTAATAGCAAAAAAATTTCTTTTTAAAAATTAATTTAGTATTATATATATCATTAAATTTTGCGCCCTTAGCTCAGCTGGATAGAGCATCGGTTTTCTAAACCGAGGGTCGGAGGTTCGAATCCTCCAGGGCGCGCCATTCCTTGCATTTTAAGCGACTAATTGTTTGAAATTAAGCTTGACTAGAATCTTTATAATATACAATTTTGAAATTAATTTTCCTTGAAGAGTATTTTCTTACATGCTTAAATTAAGAATATTCAAAAGTAATTTTGAATTATTTGTTAACAAATAAAAATAACATAAAGGAAGAATAATGTTTAAATACTTAAAACAATTAACTTCTTTAGTTGCTATGGTAGCGGTGTTGTTTACTTTTACAACAGAAACTATGGCTGCTAAAAAATCTAAAACACTTAAAAACACTCAAAAGAAGGGTTTTGTAAGATGTGGAGTATCTCAAGGTCTGCCAGGATTTTCTAATGCTGATGCTGCAGGAAATTGGACTGGTGTTGACGTTGATGTATGTAGAGCTGTAGCTGCTGCAGTATTAGGTGATGCAAACAAAGTTAAGTTTACACCACTAAGTGCTAAAGAAAGATTTACCGCTTTAACTTCTAATGAGATAGATATCTTGTCAAGAAACACAACTTGGACTCTTTCTAGGGATGCTGATATCGGACTTACTTTCGTAGGTGTAAACTTCTACGACGGTCAAGGTTTTATGGTTAGAAAAAATTCTGGATATTCATCTGTGAATGATTTCAAAAACGGTATTTCTGCTTGTACAAACTTAGGAACAACAACTGAGCTTAATATGAGAGACTTCTTTAATTCAAAAGGAATTTCTTATGAGCCAGTAACTTTTGAAAAAGCTGACGAAGTTGTTGCTGCGTATGATGCTGGAAGATGTGATACATACACAACTGATAAATCTGGTTTAGCTGCTCAAAGAATTAAATTGAGCTCTCCAGATGACCACATAGTTTTACCTGAAACTATTTCAAAAGAGCCTTTAGGCCCTGTTGTTAGACAAGGTGATTCTGTATGGGAAGATATCGTAAGATGGTCTCTAAACGTGATGATCGAAGCAGAAGAGTATGGTGTTAATTCTGCTAACGCAGACTCAATGAAAACTTCAGATAATCCTGCTGTAAAAAGATTAGTAGGTGCTGAAGGTGAATTAGGAGCTGCTTTAGGTCTAGATAATGATTGGAGTTTAAGAATTATCAAGCAAGTTGGTAACTACGGTGAAAGCTACAAAAGAAATATTGCTGACACTGGAATTCTACCTGACAGAGGTCCAAATGAATTATGGACTAAAGGTGGAATACTTTACGTACCACCAGCAAGATAATTTATATCTTTAAATAAAACTTAAAAAGGGCTAGATTTTTCTAGCCCTTTTTTTTATAAGTCTTGAATTATTGTGAATATTAAAAAAATATTACCCCAATTACTTACACTTCTAGTTGTAATTCTAATATTCGGATTTTTTTCATATAACGCTCAAGTCAATATGGAGAATAGAGGAATAACTTTTGGGTATGGTTTTTTATCTCAAGAGTCATCATTTGATGTTCAATTTTCTTTAATTGAATATGATGGTTCTCACTCATATTTTAGAGCCTATTTAGTAGGATTGTTAAACACTATTTTAGTTTCCGTTATCGGAATAATATTTGCAACTATTATTGGTGTTGTGGTTGGTATTGCAAGATTATCAAACAACTATCTTATCAATAAAACTGCTGCAGTTTACGTTGAATTTTTTAGAAATATCCCTTTACTATTACAAATATTTTTTTGGTATTTTGCTGCTTTAAGAGCACTGCCATTACCCCAAGATACAGAACCTATGTTTGGAGTTTTTTTCTTAACAATAAAAGGTTTTTTTGTTCCTGCATTTGTTTGGAATAATTTAGATGTTTTTATTTATTCTTTAATTGCTGCGCTAATTTCAATTATTTTTGTAAGAATTTATGCAAGAAAAAAACAGGAGAATGAAGGTATTCAAACTCCAGTTTTATCAATTTCAATAGGAATATTAATTATTTTACCTATTTTAAGTTTTTTGTTTGGTGGTGTTGATGCTTCAGTTGAAGTGCCTGTAATTAAACAATTATCTCAAACTGGTTTTACTTACGAGGGGGGAATTAAATTACCTCCTGAATTAATATCTCTTGCATTAGCTTTATCATTGTATACAGCAACTTTTATTGCTGAATGTGTTAGAGCAGGTGTTCAGGGTGTTAGTAAAGGACAAAAAGAAGCTGCAGCTTCTATAGGATTAACTCCAAATCAAGTATTAAAACTGGTTGTAATGCCACAAGCATTAAGAATTATAATTCCACCAACTACAAATCAATATTTAAATTTGACAAAAAATTCATCTCTTGCAGCTGCAATTGCTTACCCTGATTTAGTTCTTGTGTTTGCTGGGACTGCATTAATGCAAACAGGAAGAGCGATAGAAATTGTTTCTATAACAATGTTAACATATCTATCTTTGAGTATATCAATTTCAATACTTATGAATTGGTACAATAAAAAAATAGCTATTAAAGAAAAATAATGAACAAATTAAATTTTTTACAACCAGATAAAAATAATTTTAATACCTATCTATATACAGGGGTAATTTTAATTTCACTAAGTATATTTATAGTTTTTTTAAATTCTTTTTTTAATAGAGATATAGTTTCTTTTTTACCTGGAACTATTAGTTTCTTTTTACCATTATTTTTAGGGTTTATAGGACTTCATTTAATTAGAATTGATTATTCGGGCTTAAAGTTTTTAGATTCAATTAATAAAAATATTAATACCAACAATTTTAATGCTTTTTTATCATTAATAATTGTATTTGTGGTTATTAAATCACTTCCACCATTATTAAGTTGGTTTATTTTAGATGCAAATATTGCAGGGGACTCAAAAGATGTATGTACAGGTAGTGGTGCTTGTTGGACATATATTAAAATTTGGTTCAATAGATTTATGTATGGAATGTATCCAAATCCTGAGCAGTGGCGTATCAATTTATCATTTGTAGCTTTAGCTTTTCTGGGAACCATTGGTTTTTTTGCTACAGAAAAATTTAAAAAATATTTAACACTTTATTATGTAGTTGTTTATCCAATTATTGCTTTTTTCTTTATTTTCTTTTTTATATCTGGTGGTCCAGTATTTTTTGATTTCTCGTATGGAATTATTGCAGCTGTAATTTCAGTTATAATAGGATTTTTTGTCCCTTCAAAATTTAAAATGTACTATTTCATCATAGTTCCAATCACAGTCTATATATTATTAAAATATGTATTTTTTTATGAAGAACTTATCGAACTTGGTAAGTTAGAAACCTTAGAGTGGGTAGAGACAGGCGCTTGGGGAGGTTTGTCTTTAACTTTTATAGTATCATTTTTTTGTTTAATTTTCTGTTTTCCTATAGGCTTGTTTCTATCTTTGGGAAGAAGGTCTGATTTTCCGATAATTAAATATTTTTCAATAGGTATGATTGAATTTTGGAGAGGTGTTCCGTTGATTACAGTATTATTTATGTCCTCAGTAATGTTTCCAATGTTTTTACCTGAAGACATGTTTATTGATAAATTGGTTAGGGTAATTATTGCAATCTCATTATTTGAAGCTGCTTATGTAGCTGAAGTTATTAGAGGTGGTTTACAAGCATTACCTAGAGGACAATATGATGCTGCCAAATCTTTAGGAATGGGATATTGGAAAATGCATATTTTAGTAATTTTACCTCAGGCACTCAAACTTGTAATACCAGGTATTGCTAATACTTTTTTAGCCCTTGTAAAAGATACTCCTTTAATATTTGTCGTAGGACTTTTAGAAATAGTTGGAATGCTTAATCTTGCTAAGACTAATCCAGATTGGTTAGGATTTGCTATGGAGGGTTATGTGTTTGCATCGGTACTATTTTTTATTATTTGCTATGCAATGAGTAAATATAGTTATAATTTAGAACAAAAATATAAAACGGAAAGATAATGTCAGATAAAATAATACAGATTACAGAGATGAATAAGTGGTTTGGTGATTTTCAAGTTTTAAAAAATATTAATTTAGAAGTAGAAAAAAATAAAAAAATTGTAGTTTGTGGACCTTCAGGTTCCGGAAAATCAACCTTAATTCGTTGTATTAATAGATTAGAAGAACATCAAAAGGGATCAATAATAGTTGATGGCAATGAATTAACAGAAGATACTAAAAATATAGAAAAAATTAGAGCAGAAGTTGGAATGGTATTTCAGCAATTTAATTTATTTCCTCATCTTTCTATTTTAGATAATTGTACATTGGCACCAATATGGGTAAAAAAAATGCCAAAGAAAGATGCAGAAGATTTAGCACTTCAACATTTAGAAAAAGTACAAATTGCAGATCAAGCAAATAAATATCCTGGTCAATTGTCAGGAGGTCAACAACAGAGGTGCGCTATTGCTAGAGCTTTATGTATGGAGCCAAAAATAATGTTATTTGATGAACCAACATCAGCTCTAGACCCAGAAATGATTAAAGAAGTTTTAGATGCAATGGTCGATTTAGCAAAAGCAGGGATGACAATGATTGTAGTAACTCATGAAATGGGATTTGCTAAAGAGGTAGCTGATGAGGTTATTTTTATGGATGAAGGAATGATTGTTGAAAGAGCTGAAACCAAAGAGTTTTTTGCAAACCCTAAGAGCGATAGAACAAAGCTATTTTTAAGTCAAATCTTATAAAAAATATAAATACTATAAGGCATAATGTTAGAATATAACAATCTAAATATGTTTATTTTGCATTCAACTAATGCTTGACAGTGTTTTGATTATTCCAAATTTCTTACAAAAAAAAATAAATTTTTTTATTGCAGTAACATTAATAAATAGGTTCAATACTCTTTATAAAATTTAATTAAGAGGGGTCTTAATGGAAGATAATTTCAATAAACACTTAGGCAATAAGCTTAAGCTAAGAAGGTTAGCTTTAGGTTTAACACAGACTAAAGTAGCTAAAGCAATTAATGTTACATTTCAACAAATACAAAAATACGAAAAAGGTACTAACGGGGTGAGTTCGATAAGATTACTTCAGCTTTCGAATTATTTAAAAGTACCAATTAATTATTTCTTTGAGGATTTTTCAGAATATTTAGTGAATTTAGAAAAATCACAAGAGGGTCACATGAATGTTAATTATAATTTTTTAGTAAAATTATATTCAGAACTTAATGCTGATCAAAAATTAAAGTTTAATAAATCTTTACAAATTTCAGGATCAGGAATTTCAAAAGCAGTTTAATTAAAGTTTTAATTAAGACCCAGATAACAACTTAAGAATTATTTTTTTGTAACTTAATCTTTTTGGCTCCTCGGGCAGGACTCGAACCTGCGACCAATTGATTAACAGTCAACTGCTCTACCAACTGAGCTACCGAGGAATGTAAAAAAGCCAACTTACTTTTTTTTGAAACTAAAACAAGATTTTTTTTGGAGGCAACGCCCGGAATCGAACCGGGATACAAGGATTTGCAATCCTCTGCGTAACCATTCCGCCACGTTGCCATCTTATTTTTAGCTAATAGCTGCAGATGCCTTTTTATATTAAATTTTTTCTATTAGTCTATTAAATAACGATCCAAATTGATTATTGTTAATTTAGATTATTAAATTATAAACTTTAACATCAATGAGTAGTGATAAATATATACATTCTGATGTAGAAAATAGAATTTATTCTTATTGGGAAAAAAATGCTCTTTTCAAACCAAAGGAAAATTCAAAAAAATTCTCAATTGTAATTCCTCCACCCAATGTAACTGGTAGTTTACATATGGGACATGCTCTTAATAATTCAATTCAAGATTTATTAGTTCGTTACCATAGAATGAATAATTTTGAAACTTTATGGCAACCAGGTACAGATCATGCAGGTATAGCTACTCAAGCTTTAGTAGAGAAAAAATTGACCTCTGAAAAAATTGATAAAAATAAAATTGGTAGAGAAAAATTCATTGAAAAAGTTTGGGAATGGAAAGAGCAATATGGAGATATAATAATTAACCAATTAAAAAAACTTGGTTGCTCTTGTGATTGGTCAAGAAATGCCTTCACCATGGATGAGAATTTATCTAAATCAGTAATTAAGGTTTTTGTAGATCTTTACAACAAAGGCTTAATCTACAAAGATAAAAAATTAGTTAATTGGGATACAGTTTTAAAAACAGCTATTTCAGACTTAGAAGTAGATCAAAGAGAGGTAAATTCTAAAATTTATTACATCAGATATCCAATAGATGGAATTGAAGAATTTATTACAATTGCAACAACAAGACCCGAAACTATGCTTGGTGATACAGCTATAGCGGTAAACCCAAAAGATGAACGGTTTAAATCCTTTGTTGGAAAAACAGTTACCATTCCTATTGTTGGAAGAAAAATAAAAATTATTGAAGATGATTATGCGGATCCTGAGCAAGGAACAGGAGCATTAAAAATAACACCGGCCCATGATTTTAATGACTATGATGTTGGTCAAAGAAACAATCTTGAAATAATTAATATTTTTACCGAAGCTGGTAAAATAAATGAAAATGCTCCAAAACATTACATAGGTCTTGATCGCTCTGAAGCAAGAAAACAAATTTTAAAAGAGCTTAAAGAAAAAGAATTTTTTGTAAAAGAAGACAATATTAAAAATAAAGTTCCTTACGGAGATAGATCCAATTCAATAATCGAACCTTTCCTAACAGAACAATGGTTTGCTGATGCTGGTAAATTATCAGTTAAAGCAAAAGAAGTTGTTAATTCAAAGAAAACAAATTTCTTTCCTGAGAATTGGTCTAAAACTTATTTCCAGTGGATGAACAATATTGAGCCATGGTGTATTTCAAGACAACTTTGGTGGGGCCACCAAATACCTGCCTGGTATGGACCAGATGAAAAAATTTTTGTTGCAGAAAATGAAGATGATGCAAAACAACAAGCCAAAAAACATTATGGTAAAGATGTTGAATTAAATCGTGATCCAGATGTTTTAGATACTTGGTTCTCATCAGGATTATGGCCTTTCGCAACACTTGGATGGCCGGATGATAATAAATATGTTGATAAATTTTACCCAACGTCAGTTTTAGTTACAGGTTTTGACATTATATTTTTCTGGGTAGCTAGAATGATTATGTTTGGTACAGAGTTTTTAAACAAAGAACCATTTAAAGATATTTATGTTCATGCATTAGTGAGAGATGAGAAGGGACAGAAAATGTCTAAATCGAAAGGAAATGTAATTGATCCTTTAGATTTAATTGAAAAATATAGTGCAGATGCTTTAAGATTTACTTTGTTATCAATGGCATCACCAGGTACAGATGTGAAGCTTTCTGAGGATAGAGTTAAAGGTTATAGAAATTTTTTAAATAAATTGTGGAATGCTAACAATTTTTTAATCACTAATGAATGTGATTTCAAAGATATAGATAAAGTTCCTAGTTTAAATGTAAATATTAACAAATGGATTTATTCAGAACTTGTTGAAACTAAAAATAAGATAGAAAAAAACCTTGAGGATTATAGGTTTGATGAAGCTGCTAAAAATGCTTATCAATTTGCATGGCATTCGTATTGTGATTGGTATTTAGAACTATCTAAAACTATACTCTTTTCAGATGATGAAAAAGCTAAAGCTGAGGTTAAAAAAGTATCATCTTTTGTATTCAAACAAATTTTGATTTTGTTACATCCTTTCATTCCTTTTGTAACAGAGGAAATTTGGCTTAAAAATAAATTTGATAAAGAAGGTAGTGATTATTTGATGCTTAAAAATTGGTTATCTGGTGAAATAAATAGGGATAGTAGTACTGAACAGGTTGAGAATATCATCAATATTATTTCAGAAATTAGATCATTTAAAAATGAGCTAAATGTAAACCCAGGCTCATTTATTGATGTATCAATAAGTAATATTAACAAAAATCAAAAGGACTTTATTAATACAAATGAAATTATTTTAAAAAAACTTGGGAGAATAAATAGCATACTTGATAAAGATTTAGATAAACCAGCTGCGACAATGGTTGTTTCTGGTGATTTGTTTAAGATTTATTTTGATAAAGATGTTGATTTAAAATTAATTAAAGAAAATTTAACAAATAAACAAAGTAGATTAGAACAAGAGATGAATAAAATATCTCAAAGATTGGAGAATAAGAGTTTTGTAGATCGAGCTCCAAAAGAGATTGTTGAACAAGAAAAAAATAATTATAATAATTTAAAGAATGATATTGAGAAAATATCAGTAACAATAAAGGGTATATAATGGCTAAATTTAATAAAAAGAAACTTCCGAGTAGACATACATCATTAGGAGCAGACAGAGCTCCACACAGATCGTTTTATTATGCTATGGGAGAAACTGAGAAAGATGTAGCAAAACCCTTTGTTGGTGTCGTTTCTACATGGAATGAGGCAGCTCCTTGTAATATAGCACTAATGCGACAGGCTCAATCGGTTAAAAAGGGAGTTAGAGCTAATGGTGGAACTCCAAGAGAATTTTGCACAATTACTGTTACTGACGGTATTGCGATGGGTCATGAAGGAATGAAATCTTCATTGATATCTAGAGAAGTAATTGCAGATTCAGCTGAACTTACTGTTAGAGGTCACTGTTATGATGCTTTAGTTGGTATTGCTGGATGTGATAAATCTTTACCAGGTCTAATGATGTCAATGGTTAGATTAAATGTACCAAGTGTATTTATATACGGTGGATCAATTCTTCCAGGCAGATACAAAGGTAAAGATGTAACAGTAGTAGATGTATTTGAAGCAGTTGGAAAACATTCATCTGGTCAAATGTCTGCTGCAGAACTTAGAAAATTAGAATTAGTTGCGTGTCCAAGCGCAGGTGCCTGTGGAGGTCAATTTACTGCAAATACAATGGCATGTGTATCTGAAGCTATTGGATTAGCACTTCCTTATTCAGCTGGAACACCGGCTCCATATGAAGAAAGAGATAAATACGCAAAAGCTAGTGGTAAAATGGTTATGAACCTTTTGAAAAAAGGAATTAAACCAAGAGACATTGTTACAAGAAAAGCTTTAGAAAATGCTGCAACTATAGTTGCTGCAACAGGTGGATCTACGAATGCAGGATTACATTTACCTGCTATTGCAAATGAAGCAGGAATTAAATTTGATTTAATGGATGTTGCTAAAATTTTTAAAAGAACACCTTATCTTGCAGATTTAAAACCAGGTGGAAAATATGTTGCAAAAGATATGTGGTTAGCAGGTGGTGTTCCAATGTTATTAAAAACTTTATATGAAGGTGGGTATATTCATGGTGATTGCATGACTGTTACTGGAAAAACAATGAAGGAAAATTTAAAAGTAATTAAATTTAATCCAAAACAAAAAGTAATGAGATCTTATAAAAATCCATTATCACCAACTGGTGGTGTTGTTGGATTAAAAGGAAACTTAGCACCTGAAGGTGCAATTGTTAAAGTTGCTGGACTTAAAAAATTACAATTTACTGGAAAAGCAAGATGCTTTGATAATGAGGAAAGTGCAATGAAAGCTGTTCAAAGCAGAAAGTATAATGATGGTGACGTAATTATAATTAGATACGAAGGACCGGTTGGAGGTCCAGGTATGAGAGAAATGTTATCGACAACAGGTGCAATCTACGGACAGGGAAAAGGGGAGAAAGTAGCCCTTATTACCGATGGTAGGTTCTCTGGGGCCACTAGAGGCTTTTGTGTGGGTCACGTGGGCCCTGAGGCCGCTCTAGGGGGTCCTATAGGCCTTTTACGTACAGGAGATATCATTGATATAGATGCTAAAAAAGGAACTATTAATGTGAGACTTTCTAAAAAAGAAATGGCTTCAAGAAAAAGAAAATGGAAAGCTAGAAAATCAGATTTTGGATCAGGTACTTTATGGAAGTATGCTCAAACAGTTGGACCAGCATATTTAGGAGCACCAACACATCCAGGTAAGAAAAAAGAAGTTAAGGATTATTCAGAGATTTAATGAAAATTCGTCCAGTAATTTTATGTGGAGGTGCTGGAACTCGACTTTGGCCAAATTCTAAAAATCACCAAGTAAAACAGTTTATTGATTTTGGTAATTGGACTTTACTTGGAAGAACACTTGAGAGAACAAAAGCTTCAATTTACGACTCTCCAATCATAAGTACAAACAAGAAATACTTAAATAAAGTAAAACAGCATTTAAGAAAAAACAAAATAAACAAATATAAAATTGTTGTAGAACCTGCAAAAAGAAACACTGCACCAGCTATACTAAGCACTGCCTTAATTAAAGATATACCTGATAATCAATCTTTGATGTTTTTTACCGCTGATCATTTGATTGAAAAAATGAATGTTTTTAATAAGGCGATAAACAAAAACAAATCAAACCTTAATGAAGAAAATATATTTGTATTTGGCATTAAACCTAAATCTCCAACTAGTGATTATGGATATTTTTTAACTAAAAAAATTAAAGGAAATATTAATAAAGTAACTAGATTTATTGAAAAACCTAAAGAAGCTAAAGCAAAACAAATTATAAAGAATAAAGGCTATTGGAATTCAGGAATGTTTTATCTTCGAAAAGACTCGATTATTAATAACTTTAAAAAGTATCAGCCTAAAAGTTATAGAAATTGCTTAAATGCAGTTAAAAAAGCAAAATACAAGTCTAATACTTATTTTTTGAATAAAGCTTCATTTATAAAAGCTACAGCAAAATCATTTGATTATGCAATTTTAGAAAAAACAAAACAAATTAATGCAATTAAACTAGATATTCCCTGGTCAGATCTTGGTAGTTGGAAAGAAATTTTGAAGATGTATGACAAAAATAAAAACAAATTTATAAAGAAGAAGAATATCTTTCATCGTCCATGGGGTAAATATACAAACTTATTTGAAGGTAAGGAGTTTTTAATTAAAGAATTATATGTAAAACCAAAGGGTATATTAAGTTTACAAAAACATCATCACAGAGCTGAACATTGGTTAGTTACTCAAGGAAATGCTAAAATAACGCTTAATAAGGATATTATTATTAAAAAACCAGGAGAACATATATTTATACCATTAGAAGCTATTCATAGAGTTCAAAATTCAGGTAAGAAACCAGTTAAGATTGTTGAAGCTCAAGTAGGTTCAATTTTAAAAGAAACTGACATTGTAAGATATCAAGACGTTTACGGAAGAACAAAATGATAAAAAAAATATATAAAAATTTTATAAACTCTTTGAATGGCTTAAAAATTGTAATCAAAGAAAAGTCATTTGTTATGGAACTAATTTTAGGCGTTTTTTTATTACCATATTTATTAATTTCCAATATTGATTTTAATTATAAACTTTTGCTTCTAGTTCTTTATTTTATGCTTCTAGCTATAGAAATAATTAATACTGCTATTGAAAAATTGTCTGACAAATTTACTAAAGATTTTGATAATGATATAAAGAGTATAAAAGATTTGGCTAGTGCAGCTGTTTTTTTAACTCTTATAATTTTAATAGTGACATTTATTTTAACTTTTTAGTTTAAAACAGAAAGAATATTTAATGGACACCACAGTCTTTTTTGTAATTCTATTAGCAACTATTATGCATGCCATTTGGAATGCGATGGTTAAACATCATCCAGATAAGGCTATAGCGGTTCTAGCTATTGTTTTAGGTCATATACCTTTAGCTTTAATTTGCATTTTATATTTTCCTTTACCTGGAAAAGAGTCTCTTCCTTATATAATTGCAAGCGTATTAGCTCACCAAGGTTATCAATGGTATATGTTAAATTCTTACAAGGTAGGGGAGTATACAAATGTATATCCAATATTCAGAGGCTTTGGTCCTTTACTGGCTACATTAATCTCTATAATATTTCTTGGTGTTGTATTTAAAATAGCAACGCTGGTTTCAATATTATTAATCTGTGCAGGGATAATGTTTCTTGGATTATTTGGTTCAAAAAACCAAAATCAAATTGAGATAATTAAATACTCATTACTTACTGGGTCATTTATAGGGCTTTATTCTTTAATTGATGGATACGGAGCAAGAGTAAGTACATCAGCAATATCCTATATTAGTTTTTCCTTTTTATTTAGTGCTTTAGTTTTTCCTATAATTTTAAAACTTAATAAACATGAGAATATTTTTTCAAAGGTTTTTAAAGATGCAAAAATGATATTTTGGGTAGGGGGATCTATATCTTTTATTATTTATGTAATTGTTGTTTGGGGTTTCACAAAGGCGCCAATTCCTCTAGTTGCAGCTCTAAGAGAAACGAGTATTTTTTTCTCAATATTTATTGGCTATTTCTTCTTAAAAGAAACCATCAATCTTAAAAAAATAATCTCGATTGTGCTTATAGTTATTGGGGTGATTGGGATTAAGCTATTTTAAATATAGTTGAATAATTTTAGAATAATTATTGTATTTAAAAGCAACAGCATTATAGGGACAACAGTTCTTATTAGTTCCATTATATGATTAACCCTATCTAGTTTTCTCTCCAATTTTCTAATTGGACTCATGTTGTTCCATTCTTTTTCTGTGAAGCCGTGCCTTTTTTGATTTTTTTTCATAATAAAAAAAATACTTTTAATGATTTTATGGAAAAATTCAAATTTTTTGATTATTTACTAATGATATAATCATACTACTATATAAAAAATGGAACTTTTACTCATAATTTTAATAATTATCGTTGCGTTTTTAACTTATTTATTACTAAAAAAAGAAAGAGTATTAGGAATTAATGTTGAAGATAAAAAAGAACAAGTACAAACCAAAATTATTGAAAACAAAAATTATAGAAACAATATTTATAATTTATTAAATTATTTTCCTGAAGCCGTAATAGTAATCGATAAAGCCAAAAAAATTATATTTAGTAACAATTCTGCTACAGATTGGTTTCAAATAAAATTAAACGAAAACATTAGTGCGTTTTTAAGAAATCCTGATTTATTAAATTCAATAGATAAAGCTTTTGAGGGAAACAATATAACAGGACTTGAAATTGAAATTAGAAATCAAGCAATTTTAAGATTAAATGTTACAGTTTATTTAGATAAAAATGAATTATTCTTTGATGAAACAACATGTATTTTATTTATTAGAGACTTAACTGAGTTTCATAAATTTCAACAACTGAAATCAGATTTTGTTGCAAATGTATCTCATGAATTAAGAACTCCTCTTCAATCAATTAAAATGGGACTAGAGACATTTGAAAATATCTCAGATTTAAAAAAGAATTCAGAGGTAAATAATTTGTTACCTGTAATGACTTCTCAATCTGAGAGAATGGAAAATTTAATCAGAGATTTATTGTCATTATCTAAAATAGAATTACAGGAACATATACGACCAACCCATGAAATTGATCTAATTGAATTGATTGATTATGTTATTAAAACTTATGAAAAAATAATTAGTAAAAACAATATTAGTATTAAATTTAATAAAACTGAAAATTTTAAAATCGTTGGTGATAGAGATAAATTAATAGAAATTTTTACTAATCTTATCGATAATTCAATCAAATACAGTGATAAAAATAAAGAAATTATAATCACTGCTAAGAAAGATGGTGGTTTAAACGTTGTATCAGTAACAGATCAAGGAATAGGTATTCCAAAAGAATCGATACACAGAATCACTGAGAGATTTTTTACTGTTGATCCAAGTAAAAGCCGAAGTGTTGGAGGTACCGGTCTAGGTTTAGCCATTGTAAAACATTTGGTGTCACAACATAGAGCAGAGATGGATATTAATAGTGTAGAAAATGAAGGGACCTCAATCGATATCAAATTTAATCCACTATGATTCAACTAAAAAGTTAGTCGTTGTAACAAAAGTTTAACCTTCCTTTAATAAAATATTTAAGAATCAATTTTATTTAGATCGAATAATAAATCTAAAAAGGAGAATTATGAATAAAATAATAAGCATAATATTTGGATTTCTTTTAGTATTAAGTTTTACAACAAATAGTTACTCAAGAGACCAAATCAAAATCGTAGGGTCGTCAACCGTTTACCCTTATGCAACAGTGGTTGCTGAAAAATTTGGAAAAAGTGGAAAATTTAAAACTCCAGTTATTGAAAGTACAGGTACTGGTGGTGGAATGAAATTATTCTGTGCTGGAGTTGGTGTAAATCATCCAGATGTAACAAATGCTTCAAGAGCAATTAAGCCAAAAGAAAAAGCATTATGTGAAAAAAATGGAGTTTCTGAAATTATTGAAATAGTAGTAGGTAACGATGGAATTTCATTTGCACATGCAGTGAGTGCTCCAGATGCAGATTTTACAAAAGAGCAATTATGGAGAGCTTTAGCTGCTAAAGTTGATGTAGATGGCAAACTTGTTGAAAATCCATACAAAAAATGGAGTGATATAGATGCAAGTCTTCCAAACAAAAAAATTGAAATTTTAATAGCGCCCCCAACATCAGGAACTAGAGATGCGTGGAATTCTTTAGTTATGGGTAAAGGATGCACTAAAACTGCAAAATCACTTTATGAGGCTGCAGGTAAAAAAGCAAAAAAAGAATGTGCTAAAATGAGAGAAGATGGTTATGCAGTTGAAGCTGGTGAAAATGACACTTTAATTGTTCAAAAACTAACTTCAAACCCAGATGCTTATGGTTTCTTCGGTTATAGTTATCTAGTTGCTAATAAAGATAAGGTTAAAGCTGCTTCAATTGAAGGTGTGCAACCATCTTTAGAAGGTATTCAAGATTATTCTTATCCAATTGCTAGACCATTATTCTTTTACGTTAAAAAAGCTCATATTGGTGTAATTCCAGGTATTGAGGAATATTTAAAAGAATTTACCTCTAAAAAATCTATGGGAAACAGAGGTTATTTAGCAAAAATTGGATTAGTTCCATTAGCTTCTGATAAGTACAAGGTTACTAGAACTGCAGCTTTGGATCTAAATACAATTAAGATTAAATAAATTAAAACTTATCCCCAAAAAAAGGCCAGTATTTACTGGCCTTTTTTTTTATTTCAATCAAGGCTTTAATTTGTAACAAAATTGTAACATTTAAAAGATATCAATCTGTGCGAATGAATTTCGTATTAATCTTTTTAATAACAATATTTTCATTATCATTATTTTTCTACGGTAGATCCAAAACTAAAAGTATTTCAATTGAAAAAAATATAAAATTAAATGCTCTTCCAAAATTTTATGGGTATTATTTAGTTTTATGGTGTTCGATACCTTCATTGGTATTTCTTTTAATTTGGACACTATTTGAACCAGTAATTATTAAATCAATTATTATTGAAACTGCTGCTAATCAAGGAGCTATTTTTAATGATAAAAATGAAGCTAACTTAATTTATGAAAAAATTAAAGCTATATATGCCGGAACTTATTTTGGAGATATAGACACTATTTTAAAAGAAAGCGCGCTTTCCTACGCAAAATTTATAAATCTTTTTACTAATTCTAAAATAGTATTAATTTTTGCCATTGTTATTGCATCAGTAATTTATTCGTTAAAAAAAATAAAAAATAATAATAAAGCAAGAGACGATGTTGAAGTTATTTTAAAAGGATTATTATTTGCATCATCATTAATTGCAATTTTAACAACTTTAGGAATAATATTTTCTCTTTTATTTGAAAGTATAAAGTTCTTTTCAGTAATAAATATATTTGACTATTTATTCGGCACCAATTGGAGTCCTCAAAGAGCATTCGTAAGAGATGCATCTGCAATTACAGCAGAGGAGTATGATGAATTAAAAGATGCATTTGGCTTTATTCCATTAATAGCCGGCACTTCCTTTATTGCTTTTATCGCAATGCTAGTTGCTGTCCCAATTGGACTGTTTTCTGGAATTTATATGGCCGAATATGCATCAGTAAAAATTAGAAGAATTTCAAAACCAATTATTGAAATCTTAGCTGGTATACCAACAGTAGTTTATGGATTTTTTGCAGCTTTAACAGTTGGACCATTCTTTAGACAAATTGGAGAAAATTTAGGATTAACTGTTTCATCAGAGAGTGCTTTAGCTGCTGGATTAATTATGGGTATAATGATTATTCCATATGTCTCTTCATTATCAGATGATGTAATAAACTCTGTTCCTCAATCATTAAGAGATGGATCATATGCGGTAGGAGCCACTAAATCAGAAACGATAAAAAAAGTAGTTATACCTGCAGCATTACCTGGAATTATTGGTTCTGTTTTGTTAGCAGTCTCGAGAGCTATAGGAGAAACCATGATAGTTGTGATGGCAGCTGGTCTTGCAGCAAATCTAACAATTAATCCTTTAGAGTCCACAACAACTATAACCACACAAATAGTAATGATCTTAGTTGGTGACCAAGAGTTTGATAGTCCAAAAACTCAATCTGCTTTTGCTTTAGGTTTAACATTATTTATAGCCACACTTGTTCTTAATTATATAGCTCAAAGAGCAGTTAAAAAATATCGTGAGAAATATGACTAAAGAAGAAAGATTAAAAAAAAGACATAGTGCTGAAAAAAGATTTAGGTTTTATGGTCTAGCATCAATTTTTGTTGCTTTATTATTTGTATTAATCTTAGTGCATAATATTTTTTCAAAAGGTAGCTCAGCATTTATGAAAACGGCTATAAATGTAGAAGTTTTCTTCGATCAGGAATTATTAGAAATTAAAAATGATGCCTCTGACGATGAAATTTTAGAAGCCGATTTTTTTGATATCACCATAGAAAGTTTAATAAAAGTGTATCCAGCAAAAAATGTTGAAGAGGAAGATGCTATTATTGAACTTTTTACAACAGATGCAGAAATTGAAATTAAGAGAGCATTTTTAGAAAATAATAATTTAATAGGAAAAAAAATTAATTTAGAAATCACAGCTTCTGATGATATTGATCAATTACATAAGGGAAATTATCCAAGAGATATACCTGAAGATAGAAGAAGAATTTCTGACTTCCAATTAGTAATTTACGATAACTTAGTTGAAAATCAAAAAATTGTAAAAAATTTTAATAATTATTTTTTCAAAAATGGAGACTCTCGGGATCCTGAGCTTGCTGGTATAGGTGGTGCTCTAATCGGATCATTCTATAGTATAATTATTTGTTTATTATTAGCATTTCCAGTTGCAGTATTAGCCTCGATTTACTTAGAAGAGTTTGCACCAAAAAATAAAATCACTGATTTTATAGAAATAAATATAAATAACTTAGCTGCTGTACCTTCAATTGTTTATGGTTTATTAGCTCTTCAAATACTTTTAGCTACAATTCAATTACCAAGATCCACACCTTTAGTAGCAGGTATTACTTTAGCACTTATGACCCTGCCTAGAATAATTATTCCTTGTAGAGCTTCTTTGAAGGCAGTACCACCATCAATAAGAGAAGGTGCGTTAGCAGTAGGTGCATCAAAATTTCAATCTGTTTTTCATCATGTAGTTCCATTAGCATTACCTGGCACTTTGTCAGGTACTATTATTGGATTAGCACAGGCTTTAGGAGAAACGGCCCCATTAATTTTAATAGGAATGGTAGCTTTTGTTGTTGATATTCCATCAACGCCAATTGACCCTTCTTCTTCTTTACCTGTACAAGTATATTTATGGTCAGAGTCTGCTGAAAGAGGATTTGTTGAAAAAACTTCAGCAACAATAATGATGTTGTTAAGTTTTTTAATTGTAATGAATTTCTTAGCAGTATACTTAAGACAAAAGTTTGAAAAGAGATGGAATTAATGAACGAAATTAAAATAAAATCAAAAAATTTAAATGTCTACTATGGTGAAAAACAAGCTTTATTTGACGTAAATTTGGATTTAAACGAAAAAGAAGTCACAGCTTTAATTGGTCCATCTGGATGTGGGAAATCTACTTTCATCAGATGTATTAACCGGATGAACGATGTAATCGATATTTGTAAAGTGTCTGGAAACATTGAAATAGACGGTGTTGAAATCAATGACAAAAATTTAGATGTAGTATCTTTAAGAGAAAGGGTAGGAATGGTTTTTCAAAAACCAAACCCATTCCCAAAAAGTATATATGATAATATTTCTTATGGTCCAAAAATTCATGGAAAAGGTGAAACTAAAAGTGAATTAGATGAAATTGTGGAAAATAGTTTAAAGAAAGCTGCATTGTGGGAAGAAGTTAAAGATAGACTTGATGAGCCAGGTACAGGTCTATCAGGTGGTCAACAGCAACGTCTTTGTATTGCAAGAGCAATTTCTGTAAATCCCGAGGTTATATTGATGGATGAACCTTGTTCAGCTTTAGACCCGATAGCAACAGCAAAAATTGAGGAATTAATAGATGAGCTTAAAAAAACCTATACTATAGTAATTGTAACTCATTCAATGGCACAGGCAGTTAGAGTTTCACAGAAAACAGGTTTTTTTCATCTTGGTAAACTAATTGAAGTAGGCAAAACAGAGAAAATTTTTAAAAATCCTGACAATAAAATGACACAAGACTATATTACAGGTAGATTTGGATAAATTATGAGTAATGAACACACAGTAAAATCTTATGAAGAAGAATTAAGGTACTTAATAGACTCTGTCATAAAAATGGGAAGTCTAACAGAGTCTCAATTAGTTGATTCAATGGATGCGGTAATTAAAGTTGATAAAGATTCAATTGATAAAATTATTAAAAGTGATGATGAAATAAATAAATTCAGATCTAAAATTGATACTCAAATAATGACATTGTTAGTAAAGAGAGCACCAATGGCAATTGATTTAAGAGAAACAATCAGCTCATTAAAAATATCTCAAGATTTAGAAAGAATTGGAGATTTATCTAAAAGTAATGCAAAAAAAGTCAAACCCCTTCCATTAGATTTACCTGAGGAACTTTTAGGTAATTTAAAAAGACTTGGTGATTTAGTTATAAAGCAGTTAAATGATGTACTCGATAGTTATGTTAACAAAAATTATGATAAAGCAAAAGAAGTATGGGAAAAAGATGAACAAGTAGACGATCTTACTTATATAGCTATGGAAAGTGTAATTGATTTTCTTTCAAAAGATAAAAAAAATTTAGATTTTTCTACTCATTTAATTTTTGCGACAAAAAACCTTGAAAGAGCAGGTGATCATATAACTAATATTGCTGAGTCAATATGTTTTTTAATTAAAGGCGAGTATTTAAAAGGAAGCAGACCTAAAGGAAAAGTTATTGAAAAATAAAAATGAATGGTAAAATATTTATTATTGAGGACGAACCTTCAATAATTCAATTAGTTCAACATAATCTTGAAAAAAACGGTTTTATAGTTTCATCATCAGTTAATGGAAATGATGGTTTAAAAGAATTAAAAAAGTTTCAACCAGATTTACTTTTATTAGATTGGATGCTGCCTGATCTCTCAGGTGTTGAAATTTGTAAAAATATTAGAAAAGACACTAGTTACAAGAATTTACCTGTAATTATGTTAACTGCTAAAGGTGAAGAAGAGGATAAAATAAAAGGGTTAGATAGTGGGGTAGACGATTATTTAACCAAACCTTTCAGTTTCAATGAACTAATGGCGAGAATTAAAGCTGTTTTAAGAAGATCTAATCCAAATACTGTATCTGATAATTTAAAGTTTGATGACTTAATGTTAGATAGAATTGAAAAAAGAGTTTTTAGAGACGATCAAGAAATTAAACTTGGGCCAACTGAGTTTAGGTTATTAGAGTTTTTTTTAACAAATCCTAAAAGAGTTTATTCTCGAGATCAAATACTAGAGAGTGTTTGGCCAAATAATGTAAATGTTGAGAGCAGAACTATAGATGTTCACATTAGAAGATTGAGACAATCAGTTAACTTAAAAAATAAAAAAGAATTAATTAGAACAGTTAGATCTTCAGGTTATTCACTTATTTAAGAAAATCTTTTTCACCAAATACACAGCAATCAACATACCAATTAATTCAGCAACTATATAAAAAGGAGTGTTTAAATAACTTATTCCAGTAAAAGACTCTGTGAATGTTCTTGCTATTGCTACAGCAGGATTTGCAAAAGATGTTGATGAAGTAAACCAATAACCAGCTGTAATATATAACCCAACAGATGCAGCTACAGTAATTTTACCTGACTTCATAGATCCAAAAATAATGATTATTAGTCCTAATGTTGCAATAATTTCTGATACAAAAATATAGATTCCATCTCTTGATTTTGTTGATAATTCAAAAATCTGATGTTCAAAAAAGAAATTTGCTAAAGCTACACCTAGTAAACATCCAAGGATCTGAGCACAAATATAAAAGGGTAGAAGGTGTTTTTTTAACTTTCCAGTAATTGTCATAGCAATACTTACAAATGGATTGAAATGAGCCCCAGACACATCAGCAAATACCGTTATTAAAACAAACAATCCAGCTCCAGTTGCTATAGTATTTGCAATTAGCATTACCGCTGTATCATTGGTAAGATTTTCTGCCATTAAACCTGACCCAACTATGATCATTACTAGAAAGCAACTTCCAATAAATTCTGAAAGAAAATATTTATTTTTATTTTTCATCTAGCCAATATTTAATTTTATTGCTTATAATATTGAAAGTGTTTCTAATGATTATTTGCTTTTCTTCGTCATTAGCATTTTGAAGTTTAGTTACTGGATCGTCTATATCCCAGTGTATAATTTGATTTTTATCAGGCCAAATAGGACATACCTCATTATTTGCGTTATTGCATACCGTTATTACATGATCCATCTTTATTTCATTATTGATAAACTCTTCAAAGTTTTTAGAACTATAATTAGTTAGATCATAATTTTTATTTTTCTCTAAAAAACTTCTAACATCAATATTGATTTCTCCAGATGGGTTACTACCAGCACTAAAAGCTTTTAATTTATTTGAGTATTCGTTATTAATAATACTCTCAGCAATAATACTTCTTGCTGAATTTCCTGTGCATACAAATAAAATATTTTTCATTAAAAAATAATTTTATAAATACCAATTACAAATAATGGAATTTGTAATCCAAAATTTGTTAAAATAGCCTTATCCTTTAATAAGAAACCTGAAATTGTCCATCCAACAACTCCAAGTCCATGAAAATAAATATTCAGTGGGTAAATATTAAGATTTGTAAGTAAAATACCAGTTAAAACTAAGAGTGTACTGATCCACTTTAGATATTTTTTTAAAAATGACATTCAAAATTTATATGAATGTTTTGTTAAAGATTTATTACAATAAACTTTAATGTGATTTAATTTTTTTGAAGCTCATAGATAGAAACATAATGTTTCTTCTTAGGCAGAGGGATTATGGTTGGAACTTTAGTTAATCTTGGTTTTATTGATTTATTTCCTACAATGATATTTTTATCATAATTTTCTAAATCAACTTCAGGATGAGGGTTTCCATCATTGATTAATGGCCACGCATCACAAGCTCTATAACCAAATAAAATTAAGGGTCTTGAGTTATTCATTTGATTATGTCCTGACCCATGAACTGATCTACAATGAAAAAATACTACTGTTCCAGCCGTTCCAGTTATCGAAACACTATCCTTAGTTCCTATTTTATTTTTCTTAGTGTCTATTTTTCCAACAAAATAATTTTCTTTGCTGTGGTGGCTGTACAATTTCTTTTTGTGTGAATTCTTTATTATTTTCAGTGGCCCATTTTTTTCATCGCAATCATCTAAATATATACCAACTGTGATCAAATCATCATTTGTATGTGGGTAAAAAGCCCAATCTTGGTGCCATCCAATTTCACTTCCTTTTTTCTTATTTGGTAGTTTAAAATTTAATTTACCTAGATGAAATCTAACTGTTCCACCTAACAATTTTTTAGCTATGGATATAATCCTTTTATCTCTAGATAATTCATAGAAAACTTTATGTCTGTTCTGAGGATTATTTAGTCTTAAAATTTCTTTATTTTTTGAAGAACCTGAATTGTATACAAAATGATAATTATTATAGGATTGAGTTCCATTTGCACCATTAGTTTTTTTTCTTTTTTTTTCTTTTGAAATTACTTCATTAACAATTTTATTAATTTTATTTATCTTTGTTTGAGAAATTAGATTTTCTTTAACAAGAAAGCCATTTTTTTTAAATAAATTTAAATCATTCATATAGTCAGATTATGAAAGAAAATAAATCTTCTTTAAAATAAATACAATGTTTTTTGTGAGATTAAATAACAGTAATAATTATTTGTTAATCCGAGAATTTAAAAAAATTCCCGGATTAAACCTAATTTTAAATTAACAACCTTTGAAAGATGCAGACATATTTCTAATTAAATTGAAATATAAGTCTTTTCCTGGGTCTAATGTTGCTCCTAATGGGTCAACTACTCCAGTTTTAATATTCATATCTTTTGCGACAGCTTTAATAATATCAGGGTTAAATTGAGGCTCTGAGAACACACAAGCAACTTTATCGTGCTCAATTATCTCTCTGATTTCTGCTAATTGTTCTGCACCAGGCATCACATCTGTGTTAACAGTAAAAGCACCTAATATATTTACATTAAATCTTTTCTCAAAATATTGATAAGCATCATGGAATACAATTGAAGCAACACTGCTACTTAAATCAGTCATTACATCAATTGTAAGTTTATCAATTTCTTGTAAAGCTTTAGCTAAATTACTTTTGTATTTAGCTTCATTTTTTGGATCATTTTCAATTAAATGTTCTGCCATTTCATTTAACATAGCTTTTGCATTAATTGGGTCCAACCAAATGTGTGGATCAAATTCACCATGCGCATGTCCATCATGATCATCATGATCGTCATGCCCGTGATCGTCATGATCATCTTCTTTTTTACCATGATCGTCATGATCGTGGTCATCTTCCTTTTTACCGTGGTCATCATGTCCATGGTCGTCATGATCATCCTCTTTTTTACCATGATCGTCATGTCCATGGTCGTCATGATCATCCTCTTTTTTACCATGATCGTCATGTCCGTGATCATCATGATCATGTTCATCAAAAATATTTCTTTCTCTAAATTTTAATACCTGTAATCCTTTAGTTTCCATTAATTCAATTTTTTCTGCTTTCTTAGCAATTGAACTCAATGGTTTTTCTAAAAAACTCTCTAAATCTTCACCAACCCAGAATATTAAGTCAGCATTTTGAAGCATTTTTGCATGAGAAGGTTTCATTGCAAATCCGTGTGGAGATGCATATCCATCAACTATTAAATCAGGTTTAGCAATACCATCCATTAAGTAACTGGCTAATGAATGAATTGGTTTAATAGAAGCAACTACTTTTATTTCAGCATTTGCTGGTGTAAAGAATGTTAGAATTGATAATATTGAGAATATAAGTGGTATTTTTTTAATATTTTTCATAATAAGTAATTTAATTGGTTGTTATAATATAACGTTATGTAATAATATAACATTTATAAGTCAAGCAATATATGAGCTCAGAAAATAGTACATTAGTAAAATTAAATAACGCTGGTTTTAAACAAAATGATAAATGGCTAGTGGAAGGTGTTTCATTAACTGTTGAAAAAGGAAAGATTGTTACTCTTATTGGACCTAATGGATCTGGAAAAAGTACTACCGCAAAAATTGCATTGGGAATTTACAAAAACATAGAAGGAAGTGTTGAGAAATACACAAATAAAGTTGGATATGTTCCTCAAAAAATATCTATTGATTGGACCTTACCGTTAAGAGTTTATGATTTTATGCTTCTAACTGAAAATATTAAAGATGAGGCAATTGATGAAGCACTTACATTAACAGGTGTTATCCATCTTAAGAATAAAAATTTAGGAAATTTATCAGGTGGTGAATTTCAAAGAGTTTTAATTGCAAGAGCTATTTCAAAAAAACCTGAACTATTAGTTCTTGATGAACCTGTTCAAGGAGTTGATTATACTGGTGAGATTGCATTGTATGAGTTAATAAAAAGAATTTCTGATACACTAAATTGTGGAATTCTATTAATCTCACATGATTTGCATACAGTTATGACAGCAACTGATCATGTGGTTTGTTTAAATGGTCACGTATGTTGCTCCGGATCACCAATGGATGTTGCTAAAAACAATGAATATAAAACCTTATTTGGTGAACAAGCATCTCAAATTCTTTCTGTATATGAACATAAACATGATCACGTTCATTCAGATAAAGGTGAAATAAAGAAAAACTAATATGTTTGATGATTTTTTTATAAGAGCACTAATTGCAGGTTTAGGAATAGCTTTAGTAACTGGACCTCTTGGTTGTTTTGTTGTTTGGAGAAGGTTATCTTACTTTGGCGATACATTAGCTCACTCAGCATTACTTGGTGTTACTTTGGCCTATTCATTTGAATTAAACATTGCTCTTTCAGTATTTATTATTTCATCTTTAATTGCTTTGATTTTAATTCAATTACAGAAGAAAACTAATTTACCTGGTGATGCTTTGCTTGGTTTATTAGCTCATTCTTCATTAGCAGTTGGATTAGTAGTAATAGGTTTTTTAACATTTATTCGTTTTGATATTATGGGGCTTTTATTTGGTGATATATTAGCTGTAACAACAGATGATTTATTAATCATATGGACTGGAGGAGCATTAATATTATTAGTTTTAAAATTGATTTGGAAACCATTGTTTGCATCTACTGTTAATTATGAATTGGCTGAGGCAGAAGGTTTAAACCCCGACAGAGCAAAAGCTGTTTTTACAATTCTTATGGCTGCTGTAATAGCAATATCAATTAAAATGGTAGGGTTGTTACTAATTACAGGTATGCTTATTATTCCAGCTGCGATGGCTAGAAATATTTCTGATAGCCCTCAAAAGATGGTGTTATTTTCAATAATTGGTGGATTATTGTCAGTATTAGTAGGACTATTTTCATCTTTAGAATTTAATACATCATCAGGTCCATCAATAATAGCTGCCTCTTTAGTATTGTTCATACTATCTTTATTTAAAATAAAACAATCGATTAAATTGAAAAACTGATAACTAATTGATAAGAATTTAAAATGCAAAAAGAACATAGCCTTTCAAAAAACCAAAAAATTATTTTTGACTTAATTGATAAATCTGGTGAGCCTATGAAAGCTTATTCAATTCTTTTTAATGTTCAAAAAAAAGGAATTAAAGCACCACTACAAGTTTACAGAGCTTTAGATAAGTTAGTTGAAATTGGAAAAATTCATAAGATAGAAAGTAGAAACGCCTTTATTGCTTGCCAAAATTCTAGTTGTCAAATTTCAAAAGCGACAGCATTTTCAATTTGTGAAAGCTGCGAAAATGTATCTGAAATAAGTAATTCAAAACTTTCAAAATATTTATCTAATTTTTCAGATGATTCTGGAATGAAATACAGCAAATATAATTTAGAATTTTTTGGTTTATGTAAAAAATGTAAATCGAAATAATGAGTACTGTATCTTTAACTTTAGACGAAATATTCGAACTAGCCAAAAAAACACTTTTGGCAAATGGTTGCGATGATGAAACAGCATCAATTTTATCAGACCTAATTAGAAACGCTGAAAGAGATGGTTCTGTGTCACACGGTTTATTTAGATTGCCAGCTTATGTAACAGGTCTTAAAGGTGGAAAGATAAATGGAAAAGGGAAACCTGAAGTAAAAAAAATATCTCCATCAGTAATCAAAGTTGAAGGAAATAATTGTTTAGCACCTGTAGTTTTAAATAAAGGTTTGCCTGAATTAGCAAACGCTGCAAAAGAAAATGGTGTTGCGGTATTAGCAATAAATAATTCACATCACATGGCTGCTATGTGGCCTGAAACAGAAAAATTAGCAGAGGAAGGTTTGGTTGCATTTGCTTGTACATCTTACAAGCCTGCTGTTGCACCTGCTGGTGCCATAAAACCATTATTTGGAACAAACCCAATTTCTTTTGCTTGGCCACGTCCAGGTAAAACACCAGTTGTTTATGATATGGCAACTGCTTCAATGGCAATGGGTGAAGTTCAAGTTGCTAAAAGAGAAGGGCACAAAGTTCCACTTGGAACAGGTTTAACTAAAGATGGTAAAGAAACAACTGATCCAGGTGAAATTGCTGACGGTGGAGTTTTATTACCCTTTGGTGGTTACAAAGGATCTGCAATTGCAATGATGGTTGAATTAATGGCAGGAGCATTAGTTGGAGATAATTTTAGTTTTGAAACAGCAGCTAAAGATAATAATGATGGTGGTCCTCCAAGTGGTGGTGAATTCATACTAGCCATTAACCCAGATAAAACATCAGGTACTAATTGGCAAAAACATGCTGACGAATTTTTTGAAAAAATGAAATCAATGGGTGAAGTAAGATTACCTGGAGAAAGACGTCATAAGAATAGAATGGACACTGGTCCAAGAAATATTAACGAAGAATTAGTAAATAAAATTAAATCTTTAAGCTAAATTAATCTCAATTGGTGTGTGATCAGAAGGCTTTTCTCTTCCACGTGGATCTTTATTAATATTGATGTCTTTAATTTGATTAATTATAGAATTTGAAACTAAAAAATGATCAATCCTCATGCCATTATTTTTTTGCCATGCGCCTCTCATATAATCCCAAAATGTATATCCTTCTTTATCTTCATAAAAATGTCTGTAGACATCGTTAAAACCAAGATTAATCATTTCTCTAAATTTTTTTCTTATTTCAAGTCTGTATAATGCGTCGTCTTCAAAACTTTTAACATTATAAACATCTTCTGCTGAAGGGATTATATTGAAATCACCTGCTAAAATAATATTTGAATTTTTTTTAGATAAAGTTTTTAATTGCTTTATTAATTGATTAAGCCAATCTTTTTTATAATCATATTTTTCAGTATCAACAGGATTACCATTAGGGGTGTAAATATTTATTAATTGTATATTTTTTTTCTTATGTTCAAATTCAGCTGAAATTATTCTTGATTGTTTTAACTTATCCTTAATTAAATCTGTTTTGACATTTTTTAATTTATTTTTAGATATAATTGCTACACCATTGTAACTTTTTTGACCAAATACATGACTTTCATAGTCCATTGATGAAAAATCATCATATGGAAAATTAACATCTTCAGTTTTGATTTCCTGCATCATTAAAATATCAGGTTCATATTTTAATAAATAGCTTTTGATATTTTCAATTCTTGCTCTTACCGAGTTTACATTCCAAGATGAAATGAGCATTAAAGTGAGAAAGACACTCCACAACCACATGAAGATTTGGTTTGTGGATTGGAAATTTTGAATTGTTCACCTATAAGTTCAGACACATAATCAACCTCAGATCCTTTAAGCAAATCAGCCGAAGTTTTATCAATTAAAATATTTTGATAATTTAAATCATCATCTTGTTTTGATTTATCAAATGTAAATTCATATTGAAAACCAGAACATCCTCCACCTTTGATAGCGATTCTGAAGAATGATCCTTTGTCTTTTTTTGATAACAAATTATCTATTTGTTTTAACGCTTTATCCGTAAATTTAATTTCTTTAATCATGTCTGAACACTGATATTACTAATATAATACTTAATTATTTAAATTAAAGGATGAAAAAAGACACTTTGTTAGGAGTATTTAAAAGTAAAGGCAGACTTAATAAAGAAGCTAATTCAAAATACAGATCTCCTTTTCAACGCGACAGAGATCGTATAATTCACAGCGCATCATTTAGAAGATTAAAGCATAAAACCCAAGTATTTGTTAACACAGAAGGGGATCATTTTAGAACCAGGATTACTCATTCAATTGAAGTTGCTCAAATTGCAAGATCAATTGCAAAATATCTAAAATTAAATGAAGATTTAGCGGAAACCTTAAGTCTTGCTCATGATTTAGGTCATACCCCATTTGGCCATGCAGGAGAGGATGCTTTAGATGAATGTATGCAAAATTATGGTGGTTTTGATCACAATCTTCAGACACTAAGAATAGTAATGTTTTTAGAGAATAAATATTTCAAATTTGCTGGATTAAATTTAACTCTTGAAACTTTAGAAGGACTTCTAAAACATAATGGACCAGTAGATGATCTAAGCATGATCAACAAACTAATTGGATCAAAAGTTTTCAAAAATAAGATTAACTTTAATACGTATCCATCATTAGAAGCTCAAATATCAGCAATATCAGATGATATTGCTTATAATAATCATGATATTCAGGATGGAATCAAAGCTAATTTATTTAAGCTTGAAGAATTAGTAGAATTAGATTTTTTCAAAAATATTTACCAAAGATATAAAAACAAAATAAATAAAAAAAATTATAAAATTGCTATTTACCAAATCATAAGAGACTCAATAGATATTATGATAAGAGATTTACTAAGTAATACAGAAAAAAATATTAAAAAATTTAAAATTAAGTCATTAAAAGACGTATCAAAATCAAATCAATTAATAGTTTCTTTTTCACGTAAAATAGAAAATTCAGAACAAGAAATTAGATCATTTTTAAGACATAGAATGTATGACAATAAATCGGTACTTAATAAGAATCAAAGAGGTAAAATGATAATTAAGAAATTATTTAAAATAATTAAATCAAATCCTAGAAAATTTCTTACTAAAGAGCAATTGACTAAAGACAAATATAGAGCTATTTCAGATTTTATATCTGGTATGACCGATAGATACGCAATTAACCTTTATAACGATAATAAATGAATATTTTTGAATTATATTTAGATAAAATTAAATCAATTATTGTTGAACTTAGTAAAAAAAATCAACTTATCGTTCCAGAAAGTTTCAATGGTATTAATGCGGAAATACCGCCTCCAAATTTTGATTGTGATATTTCAACTAATGTTGCAATGGTTTTATCCAAACTAAATAAAACCTCACCAATAGAATTGGCAGAAAAACTTGCACCTGAAATCAAAAATAGCGATGATCAAATAGATAATATATCCGTTGCTAAACCTGGTTTCATAAATATTAAATTTAAGCCATTTTTTTGGTCAAACTTTATTAAAGAAATTATTGATAACGCTGAGAAATTTGGAATTAATGAGAAAGAGAAAAAAAATAATTACTTAGTTGAATTCGTATCAGCCAACCCAACAGGACCTTTGCATGTTGGCCATTGTAGAGGAGCCATTTTAGGTGATGTTATATCTAATGTATTAATATTTAATAAGCACAAAGTTACAAAAGAGTATTATGTAAATGATTATGGCAACCAGATTATAAATTTTACAAAATCTGTATACTTTAGAATTAGGGAAGTAAAATTTAATGAAACATTCCCTCAAGATAAACCTGATTTATATCCAGGAGATTACCTTGTTGATTTTGCAAAAAATATAGTTTCGGATAATTCAGATCTAAATTTTGATAATTATGAGGAAATAAGCGATAAGTTAACATCTTTATCGATAGAACAGGCGTTACTTTTAATTAAAAAGAACCTTAAGAGTTTAGGAATTAACCACGATAATTTCGTTAGTGAAAAAAGCATTGTTTCAAACAAAGAAGTAGAGAGTGTAATAAAATTTTTAGAAAAGAATAAATTTGTATACAATGGAAAAATTAAAGCTCCAGCTGGTGAAGATGATAAAAATTGGGTAGAAAGAGAACAGTTACTTTTTAAATCTACTGATTTTGGTGATGATAAAGATAGAGCATTGCAAAAATCAGATGGAACATGGACTTATTTTGCAAGTGATGTTGCTTATCATAAAAATAAAGTAGACCGTAAATTTGATTATTTAATAAATATTCTTGGCGCAGATCACGCTGGTTACATCAAAAGAATTTCATCCTCAGTTGAAGCTTTATCAGGAAAAAAAGGTAAATTGATTTGCAAAATTAGTCAGCTTGTAAAATTAATTAAAGATAACAAACCATTTAAGATGTCTAAAAGAAAAGGTGACTACATTACAGTTGATGATTTAATTGACGAGGTTGGAAAAGATGCAACTAGGTTTATCATGCTTAACAGAAGTAGTGATGTAGAATTAGATTTTGATTTTGATGCTGTAAAAGAAAAATCAAAAGATAATCCGTTATATTATGTTCAATATTGTTATGCCAGAATTTCTTCTGTCTTTAGACATATTGATAAAGATTTAAATTCAAAAATTGAATTAGATGATTTTAGTTTTGAATATTCAAATGATGAGATCAAAATTTTAAAAAAGATTTCAGAATGGCCTAAATGTATCGATGCAGCTAGTTCAAAATTAGAACCACATAGAATACCTGTTTATTTATATGATCTTGCCTCAGAATTTCATTCTTATTGGAATCTTGGTAAACAAAATCCAGAAAAAAGATTTATTAATGATCAAAAAATAGTTTCACCAGATAAATTAATTTTTTTAAAAGCAATATCTAACGTTATTAAATCAGGAATGGATATAGTTGGTGTAGATACACCAGATAAAATGTAATGCTAAAAGAAATTAAGTATTTAATCTTTGTTGTTGTAATTGCCTTATTTATTTTTTTAACTGGTAGATATTATTTTTCAGATGAAAATAAGAAGAAATCATACAGATCATATAAAAATAATAATGAAAAAATTAAATTATATTCAAAAAATTTACCTGTTTTGGAAAACGACACACAAAATGTAATAGAATACGTTAATCAAACAAACAAAAAAAAGAAAAAAAAGTTTAATTTTTGGAAACTTTTAGAGAATGATTAAGGATAGAAAAGCTTTTATTGTTGGTTTAAAATCATCAAAATTATCAAACAAAGAGATTGCTTTTTTAAAGAAATATAAACCATGGGGAGTTATTTTATTTTCAAGAAACATAAGTTCAATTGAACAAACTAAAAAATTAACTGATAAAATTAAAAAGATATTTAAAGACAAAAAATACCCAATATTAATTGATCAAGAAGGTGGACGCGTAAATCGATTAGGTAAAATTATTTCATTTGATAATTTGACTTCTGAATATTTTGGCAATTTATTCACAAAAGATAAGAAAAAGTTTAATATTATTTATAAATTATTTGTCGATAAAACTTCGTATTTGCTTAAATCAATTGGTGTTAATATAAATACTGTTCCTGTTTTAGATCTTCGAGTTAAAGGAGCTAGCAACATTATTGGTGATAGATCTTTTTCAAAAAATAAAAAAAATATCTCTAAAATCGGAGATATTTGTATTGATTATTTTCATGAAAATTCCATTGGCACTGTGATGAAACACATACCAGGGCATGGATTGGCTAAGGTAGATAGTCATAAATTTACTCCTGTAGTTACCAAAAAGTTAAATTATTTGAATAAAAATGATTTTTTTCCATTCAAGAAAAAACAAAGCTATTTTGCCATGACAGCGCATGTAATATATCGAAGTATTGATAAGTTAAATACAGCTACACACTCTAAAAAAATTATAAATTTAATTAGAAGTAAAATTGGTTTTAAAAACATTTTAATTTCAGATGATTTATCAATGAAAAGTTTAAAAGATGATTTAAAAACCAATACTATTAAAACGTTTAGTGCAGGTTGTAATCTTGCTCTTCATTGTAATGGCAAATTGTCTGAAATGAAGGTGGTTGGTGATAATTCACCAAAGGTTAGTAATTTTATTATAAAAAAAACATCGTTATTTTATAAAATTTTAAGTTAATATCTAATCATGACTATTTCTGATTCTGCATTATTCAATGTTGATATAAATAATTATAATGGCCCTCTAGATGTACTTTTAGATTTAGCAAAAGCGCAAAAGGTAGATCTTGAGGAAATATCAATTACAAAATTAGCAGATCAGTTTCATGATTATATTACAAAAGAAAAAGATTTAAATTTAGAAATTGCGTCAGAATATTTATTGATGGCAACTTGGTTAGCATATTTGAAATCCAAATTATTACTTCCAGGAACTCCAGAAGAAGAATTTAAAGTTCAAGAAGTTGCAGAAAAATTAAAATTACAACTTAAAAAATTAGAATTAATAAGATTGCTTTCCGAACAAATGCTTAAAAGAAAAAGATTAGGAAGAGAAATTCGATCAAGAGGAATGAAAGGAAATATAAGATCTATTTATAGCACAGAATATAATTTAAGTTTATTTGAGCTTCTTAAATCATATTCAACAATTATTATGACTAAGGATTTTCAAAAAATGAATATTCCAAAATTACCTGTCTTTACTGCTGAGGATGGAATTAAAACAATAAGAGAATTTTTTGGTAAATTAATAGATTGGAAGAAATTAGATGATTTAATTCCTCAAAATTTTAAAAGTGGTTCAAAATATAAACGTACTGGTAAAGCAGGAATATTTGCTGGATCTTTAGAGTTAGTTAAAGAGGGAAATTTAACTATGAAACAAGATAAGTTATTTGATGATATTTATGTAAAGGAAAATAATGATTAAAAAAGAAAAGATTACAAAAGATAATATTGTAAAATTTCCATCTAAGTTAACTGATTTAGAAAAAGAAATTGAAGCAGTTATTTTTGCTGCTGCAGAACCATTAGATATTGATACAATTGAAAACAAAATTACTAAAAAGGGTAGTGTTGTAAAATCATTAGAGAAGTTACAACAAGAATACTCTCAACGTGGAATTAATCTAGTTTGTATTAAGGATAAGTGGTCTTTTAGAACTTCACCTAATTTATCTAATATTATGTCACAAGAAAAAACGGTTGAAAAGAAACTTTCTAGAGCTGCTGTTGAGACTTTAGCCATAATCGTTTATCACCAACCTGTTACTAGAGCAGAAATTGAAGAAATAAGAGGTGTCGCGTTTGGAACAAATACTCTTGAAATATTGATGGAGCTTAATTGGGTAAAGCCAGGTGGTCGTAAAGATGTACCAGGTAGACCAATTCAGTATGTTACAACTGATGAATTTTTAAGTCATTTCAATCTTCAAAAATTATCTGATTTACCAACAATTGATGAATTAGGTGCTGCTGGATTAATTGACAGTTCTAGTGTCGATAATGCAATTTTTGGAACTGGAAAATTCTACAAAGAAAAACAAGAAGAAAAAAAAGAGGATATTTATTCTAATATTGACGAGATGTTAAACAGCACTCTTGATACAGAAGAGAAAGATTAACAAAAAAGTAACTTTTAAATTAACCATAAAAAGGTTATAAGTTTTTCATGAGCATAGGAATTTGGCAAATAGCAATCGTAGTTATATTAGTAGTCTTATTATTTGGACGAGGTAAAATTTCTAGTCTGATGGGTGATGTAGCTAAAGGAATTAAAAGTTTTAAAAAAGGAATGGCGTCAGATGTTACTGACGATACAGAGCCAAAAAATATTTCCGACGAAAATAAAGACTCAGAAAACAAAGATTAAATCACATGCCTACTATTGGTTGGTTTGAGATATTAATTGTTGTTGGTATTGCAATTGTTGTTCTTGGCCCAAAAGATTTTCCAATCATGTTAAAGAAAGCTGGTTCTTGGATAGGAACTGCAAAAAGATATGTAAGCAATATTCAAAATGAAGTTTCTAATTTAGAAATTGATGAAGAAAAAATTGATAATGAAATAAAAAAAGAAACTAAAAAAGATGAGCAATGAAGATAATGAAGGTGGATTTGTTAGCCATCTAACAGAACTAAGAAAAAGATTAATACATAGTTTTATATTTCTAATAATCTTTTTTGTTATTTGTTATATATTTGCAGAACATATCTACGGTTTTTTAGTTGATCCATTTGCTCAAGCTGTAAAAAATGATGGATCTGATAGAAGGCTTATTTTTACCGCCTTACAGGAAACTTTTTTAACGTATATAAAGGTATCTTTTTTCACAGCTTTTTTCGTGACCTGTCCATTTATTCTAATGCAAATATGGAAATTTATTGCCCCAGGTTTATATAAACATGAAAAAGTTGCTATACTTCCATACCTTATCTTAACACCAATCCTTTTCTTTTTGGGAGGTATGCTTGTTTACTATTTGATAATGCCTCTAGCTATTAAATTCTTTTTATCATTTGAAAGTACAGGGATGTCTACAAGTTTACCAATTCAATTAGAAGCCAAAGTAAATGAATACTTGTCACTTGTTATGAAGTTAATTTTCGCATTTGGAATAAGTTTCCAACTACCTATAGTCTTAAGTTTGTTAGCAAGAATAGGTGTTGTTGACAGTCAATTTCTAAAAGAAAGAAGAAAGTATGTTGTAGTTATTATATTTGCTGCTGCTGCTTTGCTTACACCACCAGATCCAATTACTCAAATAGGTTTAGCTATTCCTTTATTAATTTTATATGAATTATCAATATTTTCAGTAAAATTTATAGAAAACAAAAATTTAGAAAAGACTGATGCATAATTTAAAAGAAATTAGAAAAGACTATTCAAAATTTGAAAAATATCTTGAAAAGCGTTCAGTTAAAATTGATTTTAATAATTTAAAAAAGCTTGATGAATTAAATAGAGATTTAATTCAAAGGAAAGAAAATTTAGAAAAAGAAAAAAAAGATATTTCAAAATCTAAAGATGAAAGTTTATTCAAAAAATCTAAAGAAATCTCTACTGAATTAGAAAAGATCGCTGAGCAACAAAAAAATACTAAAACTGAATTAGATAACATTTTATCAAGTATACCAAACATACCTCATCAGGATGTTCCAAATGGAAAAGATGAAAATGACAATGTGGAAGTTTTAAAAGCAGGTAAAGTTCCTGAATTTGATTTTAAACCCAAATCTCACTACGAACTTGGAGAAAATTTAGGTATGCTTGATTTTGATCTTGCAACTAAAACAACTGGATCAAGATTTGTATTTGTTAAAAAAGAGTTAGCATTACTAGAACGAGCTTTATCTAACTTTATGCTAGATACTCATATTGTTCAAAATGGCTACCAAGAGATTTCACCTCCATTGATTGCTTCTGATAATACAATGTATGGAACAGGCCAATTACCAAAATTTGAAAACGATCAATTTGAAATAAAATTTGATGAAGGATCTGATAGAAAATTTTTAATTCCAACTGCTGAAGTTATTTTAACAAACATAGTTAAAAATAAAATTGTAGACCAAAATGATTTACCAATGAGATTTGTTGCCTCAACACCATGTTTTAGAAAAGAAGCCGGCAGTTATGGAAAAGACACCAAGGGAATGATTAGACAACATCAATTTTATAAGGTTGAGATGGTTAGTATTGTAGAAAAAGAAAATTGCCTAGAAGAATTAGAGCGAATGACAAACTGCGCAACAGATATTCTTGATAAGCTAGAGTTACCTTATAGAAAAGTAATTTTATGTACAGGTGACATGGGTTTCAGTGCAGAAAAAACCTATGATATTGAAGTTTGGCTACCATCAGAAAACAAGTATCGTGAAATTTCATCATGCTCTTCTTGTTCAACATTTCAAGCACAAAGAATGAAATCAAGATATAAAAATAAAAACAAAGAAACTGTTTTTGTTGGAACGTTAAATGGAAGTGGTTTAGCAGTGGGTAGAACTTTAATTGCTGTACTAGAAAACTATCAACAAAAAGATGGTTCGATTGTTGTTCCTAAGGCACTGCGACCGTATATGAATAATTTGGAATTGATTTCGGCTAAATAAAGTTGTTTTAATTATATAGATAGTATAAGAATTCACATAATTTATAAGGAGATTTATGGAAGGTTCAGGAATAGGACAATTTATACCGTTAATTTTAATATTTGTTATTTTTTATTTTTTCTTAATTAGACCACAGCAAAAAAAAGTTAAAGAACACAAAGCAATGGTTGAAAGTCTTAAGAGAGGTGACAAGGTTGTTACTTCTGGTGGAATTACAGGTACAGTGGAGAGACTTATAGACAACGATAAAGTTGAAGTAGAAATTGCTGAAAACGTAAAGGTTGAGATAGTTAAATCAACTGGTATTCAAAGTCTTGTTAATACAAATACTCAAGAAGTTAAAAAATAATTATTTTTTGTTAAGTGCTTTATTTCTCTAAGTTAAGAATTTTATTTATAACTCTTTTTTCAGTTTTATTTATTTTAATTGCTTCATCAAACCTTTTTAAATTTGATGATAATTTTTTTGATAAAAAAATTAATCTTGGATTAGACCTTCAGGGTGGATCATATCTATTGCTTGAAATTGATAATGAACCTGTAATTGAACAAAAACTACAAAACTTAACAACAACTATCAGAAATTATTTCAAAGAAAAAAATATTAAGATCAATAATATAAAGATAGAAAATCAAAATATTTTTTTTAATGTATTAGAAAATAATAAACAATCTGTCTTAGAAGTTTTTCAGGATGAAAATAGTGATCTTAATCCTTATTACCCAAGATTTAAATCGCATCAGTTAGAAATTGAAGATTCAGGTTTAAATTTTAAAGTTAATTTTTCAAGACAGGGTTTAATTAAACTTAAAACTTCTTCTCAAGATCAGGCTATAGAAATAGTTAGAAGAAGGGTAGATGAGGTTGGAACTAATGAACCTAACATACTTAAAAGAGGAAATAACCGAATTTTAGTAGAGCTACCTGGATTAGATGATCCAATGAGAATTAAATCATTACTTGGTAAAACTGCAAACCTTACTTTTCGATTTGTAACAAATGACGAAAATGATCGTTTTGGTGTTGAAAAGTTAAAATTCGAAAATGGTCTAGAAGAAGCCACAGTTAGTAAAAGAATTATAATAAGTGGTGAAAATTTACTTGATGCTCAACCAAAAATGGACACACAAGCTAACCAAACAATTGTTTCATTTACTCTAGATAGAGTAGGTGCAAAAAGGTTTGGTAAGGCAACTTCAACTGGTATTGGAAAGCAATTAGCAATTGTTTTAGATGGTAAAATTATTAGTGCGCCTGTAGTTAGAGATACCATTGCCAGTGGATCTGGTCAGATAAGTGGTGGCTTTACTTTTCAAACAGCAACTGATCTAGCTTTATTGTTAAGATCAGGAGCATTACCAGCACCTTTAGAAATAATTGAAGAAAGAACAGTGGGACCAGATCTTGGACAAGACTCAATTAATGCAGGAATGATTGCTTTAGCAATAGGTTTTATGTTGGTAATAATTTTTATGTTCGTAAAATATAAAATTTTTGGATTAATTACCAATGTAACACTAATAGTTAATTTGTTTATTCTTTTGGGTGTTTTAACTTTATTTGAAGCTACTTTAACATTACCTGGTATTGCAGGGATTATCCTAACTGTAGGTATGGCAGTTGATGCAAATGTTTTAATTTTTGAGAGAATTAAAGAGGAACTAAAAGATGAGACTAATAACATTTTAGCTTTTGATGGTGGTTATACCAAATCAAGAACAGCAATTTTAGATGCCAATATTACTACATTATTAGCTGCAATTATTTTATTTTTTATGGGCTCAGGTCCAGTTAAAGGTTTTGCTGTAACCTTAGGAGTTGGAATATTTACAACACTATTTTCAGTCTATTTCATAGCAAGATTGTTCACTAGTATTTATGTATCAAGAAATAAAGATAAGGAAAAATTAATTTAATGATTGCTTTTAATAAATATTATAACCACTTTAATTTACTTTCATCAGTTTTAATTCTTGTTTCATTATTACTGTTAATATTTAAAGGGCTTAATTTCGGTATAGACTTTAAAGGTGGTACATTAATTGAATTAAGAGCCTCAGAATCAAAAATAAATGTTAGTTCATTAAGAGATAGATTTAATCAAATGGACTTAGGAGATGTTTCAGTTAAGAAATTTGGTAATGATACTGATTTTTTAGTAAAATTTGAAAATAAAGACAACAAAAAGAACATTATTGAGGAAATTAAAGCTAATTTAGATAAATCTTTTGGAAACAATTATGATTTTAGAAGAGTTGAAAATGTTGGTCCAAAAGTTAGTGCCGAATTATTAAAATCAGGGGTAATAGCAATATCTTTGTCTTTAGCATTAATGTTGATTTACATTTGGATTAGATTTGAATGGCAGTTTAGTCTAGGTGCAATTTTAGCCTTGTTCCATGACGTAATTGTAACTCTAGGAGTTTTTTCTCTATTTAGTTTAGAAATTAATTTATCAATTATAGCAGCAGTGTTAACAATAGTTGGATATTCAATGAATGATACGGTAGTTATTTTTGACCGTGTGCGTGAAAATTTAAGAAAATATTCAGATATAAAAATTTTTGAATTAACTAATATCTCAATCAATGAAACGTTATCAAGAACTATTATAACATCTGCAACTACTTTACTTGCTTTATTAGCGATCTATTTTTTTGGCGGAGAAATATTAAAAGGATTTTCACTTGCAATGATACTCGGTGTTGTTTTTGGAACTTATTCCTCAATTTATATAGCCAATACTGTTTTGGTTAGACTAAGAGTTTCACAAAAAACTGTTCTTAGAGAAGAAGAGGATAAAAAATAATTTAATATAAATTCTGAGCTATTACCATTGTAAGTAACATTGGTAATGATAACAAAGTATTTGTTCTTGAGAATAGCATTGCAGTTTTAGCTGATTTAGCTTTAATTTCTGGATCACTCTCAACTATTCCTAAAGCTCTTTTTTGATTTGGCCAAATTACAAACCATACATTAAATGCCATTATAATTCCTAGCCACATTCCAATCCCAATTGCAGTGTGCTTAGGTACACCTGACCCAAGACTTAAAGTCATAGCATCATGAAGATATCCATTAAGATAAGCAAGAATTAAACCTGAAAGGACAGTTAACGCTGCAGCCCATCTAAAATAAAATAATGCTGCAGGGGCAATTACTTTGCCAATGGCTGGTTTTTGTTCATCTGGAATTTTTCCCATGTTTGGAATTTGAACAAAATTGAAATACCACAATAATCCAATCCACATAATTGCAACAATCACATGTATATATCTAAACAACCAGCTCCAGAATAATGTATCAATAGCTATCCCATCGTTTAAATAAAATAATCCTAAAAACAATATTATTGCTAACGCAAGTGATGTGTGAATTGTTTTTGATAATGATGACAATAAATTACTCATGATTCTTTATAACTATACACTAATTTTTTGATATTTTTAAGTTGTTAAATCTAAGATAATAGAGGTTTTAAAAATTGACCGGTATAACTATCCTTAACTTTGCATACTTCTTCAGGTTTTCCTTCGGCGACAATATTTCCACCTTTTACACCACCCTCAGGACCCATATCCACAATGTAATCTGCTGTTTTAATTACATCTAAATTATGTTCAATGACAACTACTGTGTTCCCAAGTTTTACAAATGTATGAAGTATTTCTAAAAGTTTTTTAATATCATGTTGATGCAAACCTGTTGTTGGTTCATCTAAAATATACATAGTTCTTCCTGTTGATCTTTTCGAAAGTTCTTTTGCAAGCTTAATTCGTTGCGCCTCACCTCCTGATAGTGTAGTTGCTTGTTGACCAATTTTTATATAACCCAATCCAACTTTTTTAAGAGTTAACAATTTTGTTTTTATATTAGATATATTTTCAAAATACTCACACCCCTCATCAACAGACATATCTAAAACATCAGCAATACTTTTACCTTTAAATTTTATTTCTAAAGTTTCTCTATTGTACCTGGTACCCTTACATTCATCACACTGTATATAAACATCAGGTAAAAAATGCATTTCATATGTAATTACACCATCACCCTCACATGCCTCACATCTACCTCCTTTAACATTGAAAGAAAATCTTCCTGGTTTATACCCTCTTGTTTTGGACTCTGGCAGGCTTGTAAACCAATCTCTAATGGGTCCAAAGGCCCCTGTATATGTTGCTGGATTTGATCTAGGGGTTCTTCCAATAGGAGATTGGTCAATATCAATTATTTTATCAATTAATTCTACGCCCTTATAACCTTTAAATGATTTAGGTGCTTTTCTTGCTTTGTTATTTAAAGTTATATTTAAGGCATGAAATAGAGTTTGTAATATTAGAGTAGATTTACCACTACCCGAGACACCAGTAACGCAGGTAAAGGTTCCCGTTGGAATTTTAAGATTAACATTATTTAAATTATTTCCACTTGCACCATTAATTTCTACAAACCTTCCATTTTTAGCTAAACGTCGTGATTTTGGAATCTCAATTGTTTTTTTATTAGCAAGATACTGCCCGGTAATACTATTTTTATCTTTTTTAATTTCTTCATATGATCCTTGCGCTGTTATCTTACCGCCATTACTCCCAGCTTCAGGGCCAAGATCAATAATATGATCTGCATTTTCCATTGTCTCAGTGTCATGCTCTACAACAATAACAGTGTTACCTAGATCTCGTAATCTTTTTAGTGCATTAATCAGTTTAACGTTATCTTTTTGGTGTAATCCGATTGAAGGTTCATCCAAAACATATAAAACACCAGTTAATCCAGATCCAATCTGTGAAGCCAACCTTATTCTTTGAGCTTCACCACCTGACAAAGTTCCAGACTCTCTAGACAATGTTAAATAATCTAGACCAACATTTAAAAGAAAATTTAATCTTTCATTGATTTCTTTTAGAACATGTTCAGCTATTTTAAATTGTCTTTTATCAAGGTTATTTTCTAAATTTTTAAACCATTCTGCTGCATCTAAAATAGATTTTTTTGTTACTTCACTAATATTAAGATCATTTATTTTTACACATAATGCTTCTTCTTTTAATCTATCACCATTACAGGCTTCACAGGCAGTGTCAGATTGATATTCAGCTATTGCTTCTCTTTTCCATTCGCTATCAGACTCTAAAAATCTTCGTTCAAGATTATTAATTACACCTTCAAAGGTTTTTTTATAAGAATATTTCTCATATCCATCATCATAATTAAATTTAATTTCATCTTCATCTGAACCATAAAGAATAATATCTTTAATTTTTTTTGGTAATTTTTTCCATTTTTCATCTAAAGAAAAACCATAATGTTTAGCTAAAGATGCTAAAGTTTGAGCATAATATAATGTTGTTGATTTTGACCAAGGTTCAATTGCTCCATCAGCTAAACTTTTTCTTTCATCTGGAACAACTAAATTTGGATCAACATTTAATTTCATTCCAATTCCCTCACACTCTTCACAAGCTCCATAAGGGCTGTTAAATGAAAAAAGTCTTGGCTCAATTTCCTCAATTGTAAAACCACTCTCAGGGCAAGCAAACTTTGTAGAGTAAATTAGCTTTTCAATTTTTCTAAATTTTTGAGGAAGAGTTTCATCCTCATATTCAACAAAGACTAAACCGTTGGCTAAATTTACAGCTGTTTCAATACTTTCTGCTAATCTGTTACCAAGTTTTGAATTTAAAACTATTCTATCTACTAAGATTGAAATATCATGTTTAAGTTTTTTATCTAGATTGGGTGATTTTTCTATATCATATAAAACATTATCAATTTTAATTTTTCTAAATCCTCTTCTTTTGTAGCTTAAAATATCTTTTTTATATTCACCCTTACGACCTCTTACAACTGGGGCGTAAATATATATTGTTGATTTTTTTGGTAATTTTTTAACTAAATCTACTATCTGTGTAATTGTTTGTGAGGTTATTGGCTTGCCTGTAAATGGTGAATAAGGGATACCTGCTCTAGCATATAATACCCTCATGTAATCATAAATTTCGGTTACAGTTGCAACGGTAGATCTTGGATTTTTTGAGGTATTTTTTTGTTCAATTGCGATAGCTGGACTTAATCCTTCAATTAGATCAACATTTGGTTTTTTCATTTTATCTAAAAACTGACGTGCATAAGCTGATAAACTTTCCACATATCTTCTTTGACCTTCGGCGTAGATAGTATCAAAAGCTAAAGATGATTTTCCTGACCCGGATAGACCCGTTATGACCACAAATTTGTCTTTTGGAATCTCTACAGTAACATTCTTCAAATTATGTTCTTTGGCGCCCTTAATAACTATCTTTTTCATCATAATTTTAGTTGCTTTGAGTTAATAAAATTAATATTCAGAAGAATTGTGATATAATTCTAATTAACTAATTTAACAAATATTAAATATTATGGCTGGAAGTTTAAATAAAGTATTATTAATTGGTCGTTTGGGCGCAGATCCTGAAATTAAACAAATGGTAAATGGCAAAAGTGTAGCCCGATTAAGCCTTGCAACAAGTCAATCCTGGAAAGATAAAAACACAGGTGAAAGAAAAGAGAAAACGGAGTGGCACCGTATAGTTGTATTTAACGAAGGTTTAGTAAATGTTGTTCAACAATACTTAAAAAAAGGAGCTCAAGTTTATGTTGAGGGACAACTTACAACAAGAAAATGGAAAGATGAACAATCGGGACAAGACAAATATTCAACTGAAATAGTTATACAGGGATACAATTCTTCACTTACGATGTTGGGCGGAGGAAATTCTGGTGGTGGAATTCAAAATGACACAACTCAACAAAATAACATTGAGGAATCTTCACAAGTGTCAGATATGGATGATGAAATTCCATTTTAATTTCTATGAAAAATTCTGAAGAGTTTAAAGATAAAAATATAAAATTAATCTCAATGCATGATGAGATGAGCTCATCATATCTTTCTTATGCAATGAGTGTAATTGTAAGTCGTGCACTTCCTGATGTAAGAGATGGATTAAAACCTGTTCATAGAAGAATTTTATATGCAATGTATAAAGGTGGTTACGATTGGTCTAAACAATTTAGAAAATCTGCAAGAATAGTTGGAGATGTTATTGGTAAATATCACCCTCATGGTGATCAATCTGTCTATGATGCTTTAGTAAGAATGGTACAAGATTTCTCTATGAGTCTACCTTTGATTCAAGGGCAAGGAAATTTTGGTTCTATAGATGGTGATCCTGCTGCAGCAATGAGATATACCGAAACTCGCTTGTCAAAAGTTTCTCAATATTTAATTGATGATATTGAAAAAAATACAATTTCTTTCAAAAGCAATTATGATGAAACTGAGAAAGAACCTAGTGTTTTACCAGCACAGTTTCCAAATTTATTAGTAAATGGAGCTGGTGGTATCGCTGTTGGTATGGCAACAAGTATACCTCCTCACAACTTAGGTGAAATTATTGATGGCACTTTAGCCTTAATAGATAATAAAGATATTAAAATTAGAGAATTAATGAAACATATACCTGGTCCGGATTTTCCAACTGGTGGTGTAATTATAGGTAAAGATATAATTAAACAAGGTTATAACAATGGAAGAGGGTCCTTCAAGATAAGAGGTGAAATCTCAATTGAACAACAAAAAAATGGTCGTGAAAGACTGGTAATAAATTCAATACCGTATCAAGTTAACAAATCTGTTTTAAATGAAAGGATTGCTCAGCTAGTAAGAGAAAAAAAGATTGAAGGTATAAGAGATATTCGAGACGAATCAAACAGAGAAGGTATTAGGGTAGCAATAGATCTAAGAAACGGTGTAGAACCAGAAACTATAAAGAGACAATTATATAAAAATACACAAATAGAGAGTTCGTTTGGTTTTAATACTTTAGCTATTGTTGAAGGAAAACCTCAAACGTGTACCTTAAAAGATTTTTTATCTAATTTTTTAACTTTTAGAGAAGATGTAGTTATTAAGAAAACTAAATTTGATCTTCAAAAAGCTGAAGAACGAGCACATATATTAATCGGATTATCTGTGTCAGTTGAAAATCTAGATAAAATAATAAAAATTATTCGATCATCTAAAACACCTGATGATGCTAAAATATCAATTTTAAAAACTAAATGGAAAATAAATAAATCACAAAAGTTAATTTCTTTAGTAGAGGGAAAAAAAGGCAAAAACCTTTATTCTTTATCTGAACCACAAGTTTTAGCTATATTAGAATTAAGACTTCAAAAATTAACTGCTTTAGGAATAAATGAAATCGAAGTTGAAATTAAAAAATTAGCTGAATTAATCACTAAATATAAAAAGATTATTTCATCAAAAAAAGAACTTCTAAAAGTCATCAGCGAAGAACTAAAAAATATCAAAGAGAAGTTTGCTATACCAAGAAGAACTAAAATTATAGATGCTGTTTTAAATTATGATATTGAGGAAACTATCCAAAAACAATCAGTAATAATTACAGTTACATTGCAAGGATACATAAAAAGAGGTTCTTTAGATGGAGTAAAAAAACAAAAAAGAGGTGGCAAAGGAAAATCAGGTATAACAACCAGAGATCAAGACTCAGTTGTTCAAACACTATCAGTAAATACTCATACTTCTGTTCTCTTCTTTTCTACTGAGGGTTTAGTTTACAAGATTAAAGCATGGAAAATCCCAGAAGGCTCATCATCATCTAAAGGCAAGTCTTTATTTAATATTTTACCTTTAAAGAGTCACCAAGCTATAAGCTCAATTATGCCAATGCCTGAAGAAGAAACTGACCTAAAAAATTATCAAATAATTTTTGCCACAGCACAGGGAAAAGTAAGAAAAAATAGTTTAGAAGATTTTTCATCAATTAATGCATCTGGAAAGATTGCAATGAAATTAGATAATAATGATAAAATTGTAGGTGTTAAAATTTGTAAAGATGATCAAGATGTAATTTTAAGCACAAAATTTGGAAAATGTATTAGATTTGAAGCTAAGAAACTAAGAGTTTTTAAAGGCAGATCTTCTAAAGGAATTAAAGGAATAGAGTTAGCATCAAATGATCAAATAGTATCATTATCAGTTATTGACAACGATAAAATTAATAAAAACGTAAAAAAATCAAAAGATGAAAAATCTGAATTAAAAGCAAGAGAAAAATTTGTTTTATCAATAAGTGAGAATGGTTATGGTAAAAAGACCTCACATACTGATTACAGAGTTACTAACAGAGGTGGAAAAGGTATTATAGGAATAGTAAATTCACCAAGAAATGGGAATATTACTTCATCTTTTCCTGTTTTTGAAGGTGATGAAATTTTAATTTCTACTAACAAAGGAAGGGTTATAAGAGTTGCGGTTAAAGAAATTAGAACTGCAGGCAGAAATACCCAAGGTGTTAGGATAATTAAATTATCTGGAGAAGAAAAAGTTGTTTCCGCAATTAAAATTGATGATAATTTAATTTAATGAGTAAAATAGCAATTTATCCAGGAACATTTGATCCAATCACTTTTGGACATATTGATGTTATAAAAAAATCATTAAAACTATTCGATAAGGTAGTTGTAGGTGTTTCTGATGAAAGTAATAAAAATTATCTATTCAGTTCTGATGAAAGAATAGAAATAGTAAATAAAGCTTTATTTAAAGATCTAAAGTTAAATAGAAAAAAAATAAAAGTTGTTTCTTTTGGATCTTTAACTACCGATTTATGCAAAAAATATAAGTCAAACATAATTTTAAGAGGATTAAGAGCTGTATCTGATTTTGAATATGAATTTCAGTTAGCTGGTATGAATAGAAAATTGAACCAAAATATAGAAACAATTTTTTTAATGTCTGATGTAGAAAATCAAATCATTTCATCTAGATTTGTTAAAGAGATTGTTAAATTAAAAGGTGATATAAAAAAATTTACTACAAAAAGCACAATTAAATCATTAAAAGATAAATATGAATAAAATTTTTATTAAAATACTGATTTTGTTTTTTTTAATTACTAATCAATCAATAGCTCAGGAGAATATAATGATATTAAAGTTAAAAGATGGTGATGTTAAAATTGAATTATTCGAAGATGTTGCACCAAATCATGTAAAAAGAATTAAGGAACTAGCAGACAGTGGTAAATACGATAACGTTGTTTTTCACAGAGTTATAGATGGATTCATGGCCCAAACAGGAGATGTAAAATTTGGTAATTCAGAGTCTAAAGATTTTGATCTTAGAAGAGCAGGTATGGGTGGTTCTGACTTCCCAGATTTAAAGCAAGAATTTAATAGTTTACCACATGATAGAGGAACTTTATCAATGGCAAGAGCTCAAGATCCTGATAGTGCAAACAGTCAATTCTTTATTTGTTTTCAGCCAGCTCCTTTTTTAGATCGACAATATACAGTTTTTGGAAAAGTAATAGAAGGAATGGAATTTGTTGATAAAATCAAAAGAGGAGACCAAAACAATAATGGTGCTGTTGTTGATCCAGATAAAATTATTAGTTTCAAATCTCAATAATTTTTTTAATGGCATTAAAAAAATTTGCCTTTAACGTTTTAAAAAAAGATAAATTTGCTAGGTGTGGTTTAATAGAGACCCATCGTGGAAACATACAAACTCCAGCCTTTATGCCTGTTGGAACACAAGCTACTGTTAAAGCCTGTACTATAGATGATATAAAAAAAACTGGATCAGAAATAATACTTTCAAATACATATCACTTAATGATACGTCCAGGCGTTGAAAGAATTCAATCTGCTGGAGGTCTTCATAATTTTATGAATTGTGATCTCCCTATATTGACTGACTCTGGTGGTTTTCAAGTTATGTCTCTATCAAAATTGAACAAGATTGATAAAGAGAAGGGTGCAATTTTTAATTCTCATGTTGATGGAAAGAAATTTTATTTAAGTCCAGAAGAAAGCATCAGAATACAATTAGGCTTAAATTCAGACATAGTAATGATAATGGATGAGTGTCCTAAAAAAACAAATGATTATGATGTTATAAAAAAATCAATGGATCTTTCGCTGTATTGGGCTGGGAGATCTAAAATAGCATTTGGTGACAATCCTCATAAAGCTCTGTTTGGCATTATTCAAGGAGGTCTTTTTAAAGATTTAAGATTAAAATCTCTTAAAGAACTTATTAAAATTGGTTTTGATGGTTATGCAGTAGGAGGATTGGCCGTAGGCGAGTCACAAAATGAAATGTTTGAGGTTTTAGATGATATTAAGGAAAACTTACCTATCCATAAACCACATTACTTAATGGGTGTTGGAACGCCATCAGATATTTTGGGTGCTGTAAAAAGAGGCATAGATATGTTTGACTGTGTATTGCCAACTAGATCCGGTAGAACAGGTTTAGCTTTTACATGGCAGGGAAGAGTTAATATTAAAAATAATAAATATCAAAATGACAACACACCACTTGATCCATATTGTGAAAATCTTAATTTAAATAAATATTCAAAAAATTATTTAAATCACTTATTTAATACTAATGAAATTTTAGCCTCAATGTTACTGACACTACATAATATTAATTTTTATCAAGAATTAATGGCCTCAATCAGAAAAAATATTAACGAAGGCTCTTTTGACCAATTTCATGATAAATACATTGATAAGTTGTAGAAGCTTTATAGATTTGGTTAAAATTGACATTTGAAAAAAAATAATAATTCTGTATATAACAACTGTTCAATTTGAATAATTTGGGGGCCCTTAGCTCAGTTGGTAGAGCAATTCCCTTTTAAGGAATGGGTCGATGGTTCGAGTCCATCAGGGCTCACCATTAATTCAATTAACTTAAATTAATCGGTGGATAATCTAAAATAACCTCATTCATCCATTCGTTGAGTTGCTTTATTCTTGTATCTGAAGAGGGGTGTGTGCTCATAAATTGAGGAGGCTCTTTACCTTTATTAAATTCTCTCATCCTTTCCCAAATTTTAACTGTTTCTCTAATATCATAACCAGATAAAGATGAAAAAATCATACCCAAATAATCAGCTTCGCTTTCTTGTTTTCTGTTGAAAGGGTTCATAATTCCTAATTGAGCCAGCATACCAACCGTATCCATGCCAGTAGTTCTATTTATATCGGATAACACACCGCCACTTGCAATATCTATAATTTTTGCTCCAGTATTTAATAAAAAACCACGACTTGCTCTTTCTACAGAATGTTTTGCTACCGCATGAGCAACTTCGTGGCCCATCACTGCAGCTAATCCATTTTGATTTTTTGTAACATCTAATATACCTGTGTAAACTGCTATTTTACCACCTGGCATACACCATGCATTTCTTACTTTTTTATTATCAATTAAAATATATTCCCAGTCAAAATTTACTGTTGGGTCTTCTAAATTAGATCTATAAAAATATTCACTAATTGAATCTTCCATTCTTTTTCCAATTTCTTTTATTTCATTTAATGTTTTTAAATCATCACTCATCTTTTCTTTTTCTTTAACTTTTTCATAAATTTGTGCTGCCTGTGCATTTAATTTAGCCTCAGGTATAATTTTTAATTGTTTTCGATCAGTTATTGGAGCAGTAGAACAAGAGTGCAAAAGTATACTTCCACACCCACAACCTATATATGTCAAAAATTTTCTTCTATCCATATCTACCTAAAATTGATAATAATATTTTAAAATGAATCTTAATAACAAAATTTTAATTGTATTATTTATCATTGCAATTGTTTTTGTTGTATACGCTAGTTATAGTTAATTTTAAATATGGCAAAAAAGGGCTCAAAAAAATCTTTTTCATTAACACTAAGAAATTATTTTATTACTGGTGTTGTTGTTTTAATACCAATTGGTTTTACACTCTATTTAACTAAAATTTTAATAGGTATTTCATCAAATTTAATTCCTAAAAATATTAATCCAAATAGTTATTTGCCATTTAATATTCCTGGAGTTGAAATTATTATTTCAATATTATTAATAACCATTGTTGGTGGACTTTCATTATCATTTTTTGGAAGACGAATTCTTAAACTGATAGATGATTTATTCAAAAGAATTCCATTTTTAAGAACAGTTTATTCTGCAATTGTTCAAATGACAGAAACTTTTTCAAAAAAAGATGATGGAAAAAAAAGTGTAGTTTTAATTGAATATCCAAGAAAAGGAGTTTGGGCTGTTGGTTTTGCTACGAAAGAAAACAAAGGGGAAATGGCTCAAAAAACTGGCAAGAATTTAATTAATGTTTTTGTCCCAACAACACCAAATCCTACTAGTGGTTTTTTATTAATGTTCCCAATAGAAGATGTTATATATTTAAATATGTCTTTTGAAGAAGCATCTAAATTTATTGTTTCAGCAGGAACTTCTACCAAAAAATCTTAAGCAATATCATTTATTATATCAGCCCTATCGTATAATTTTATTAAAGGTTTGAATTTACTTATATCTTCATTTGATTTTTCTATTCTTCTCATTTCCTTTTCAGCTAATAAGAAAAGATCACTATTCTGAATTGGATCTGCTAACTTAAAATTTTTGACACCACTTTGCTTAAACCCTAAAATATCACCAAAGCCTCGTAATTTCATATCTTCTTCAGATATTAAAAAACCATCATTAGTGTCTTTTAAAATTTTGATTCTTTTCTTTGCATTATTGCTTAGATTAGATTTAAACATTAATATGCATGTAGATTCTTTATCTCCACGACCAACTCTACCTCTTAATTGATGAAGTTGAGATAAACCAAATTTGTTAGCATTTTCAATTATAATCGTATTTGCGTTTGGAAAATCAATCCCAACCTCAATAATCGTTGTAGAAACTAAAATCTTAAATTTATTATTTAAAAAATTTTTTAGTATTTCATTTTTTTCATCCTCATCAGTTTTTCCATGTAGTAAAGATACTTGATTTGGAAACTTGCTTTCTAAATATTTATACTTTTTTACAGCTGATGAATGATCTAATTTTTTAGACTCCTCAATTAATGGACAAACCCAAAAAATTTGATTTCCTATGTTAATTTCTTTTTTTATAAATTTTAAAACATCTTCGATTTTAACCTCTAATTTACTATACGTTTTAATTGGTTTTCTATTTTTAGGTTTTTCTCTAATTATTGAAATATCCATATCACCATAAATTGTCATTGTTAGAGTTCTCGGTATAGGTGTTGCTGTCATTAATAATACGTCACAATTTGGTCCACCTTTGTCTGACAATTTTTTTCTTTGACTCACTCCAAACTTATGTTGTTCATCTATAATTATTAATCCTAATTTTTTAAAAATTACTTTTTTTTGAAATATTGCATGTGTTCCAAAGATAATATCAATTTTATTATTTTCTAATTTTTTATGAATTTCTTTTTTTAATTTAAATTCAGATTTTCCGGAAATAAGATCTATATTTATTTTTTTAGGAAATATTTTTTTTGCAAGTATAAAATGTTGTCTTGCTAGAATTTCCGTAGGAGCCATAAAAGCAACCTGGAAACCAGAATTTATGCTATTTATTGCTGCTAAAAGAGCGACTATTGTTTTCCCACTACCAACATCTCCTTGCAAAAGTCTAAACATTTTATTTGGTGAACTTAAGTCTTTGTTTATTTCGTTAAGTGATTTTTGTTGATCACCCGTAAGAGAAAAATCTAATTTATCTATTATAGAATTTTGTTTGTTTAAATTAATAACTTTATTTTTTTTTTTTATTTTTTTTATTTTTTTTCTTATTTCAGAATTAACAAGAAATGTTGAAAATATTTCATCAAAAGCGAGTCTTTGATAGAAATTTGATTTATAATTTCCAATATTTTCAGGTTTGTGTAGTTCTTTAATTGAGTTATTCCAACTTATATTTTCAAATTTAGACATAATACTTTTAGAGTGCCATTCGTTAAAAACTGGTAAACTATTGATTATTTGGTTTAAGATTTTATTATATATTTTTTCAGAAATACCATCAGTTAATGAGTACTTATTATGAACTTGTTTAATTAAAGCAGAGTCCTCTGATATATATTTCGGATTTGTAATTTGGTATTTATTTCTAAAATGTCCTATTTTACCACTTACAGTTATTTCTTTTCCTAATGGAAGTATTTTTTTTATATATCCCTCGTAACTATTAAAAAAAACACAATCTATTTCGCCTGTTTCATCAGCACACAAAACTCTGTTAGGTAATTTTCTTATACGTGGGAAGTTATATTTTTGTGGAATTATAGTTACGGTTTGTATTTCACCAATTTTTAAATTTTTTATTTTTGATGACAAACTTCGATCTGTATACGATTTTGGAAGTTTCCATAGTAAATCAAATAAATTATTAATATTTTTCTTCTTTAATAAATTTTTTGTTTTAGTTCCCACACCTTTTAAAGAACTTAAATCTGACAATAAATATTCATAATTTGTTTTATTATTCATTAACAACTAATATATTCTAATTATTATGATCAACATAGACGAATTAAAAAAAAAAATTATTTATCGATCTAATTATAGAGGTACAAAAGAAATGGATAATCTTTTAGGTGCATTTACAAAAAAATATATAAATAATTTAAATGAAAATGATCTTCTTGATTTAGAAAAACTACTGAATATTGATGACACTAATTTGTTTAATTTTTACAATGGTTTTAAAACAGATTTTGAATTCGAAAATAACAACATCAATTTCTTATATAAAAATTTTGAATATACACAAAAATAATGGCGGAGAGACTGGGATTCGAACCCAGGAAAGAGTTGCCCCTTTGCCGGTTTTCAAGACCGGTGCTTTCAACCGCTCAGCCATCTCTCCGTGAGCAAGGTTTTATAAGTATAATATTAAAATTCAACTAAAAAACAGAGTAATTTTTTTTTAAATTTTTGCCTAGCGTACAAGTCTTGTACAAGTTATCCTATATTATCCTATATGAAAGACTTAGTTTTAAACGAATTAAAAGTTTACACCAAAGAAGTTAATAGTAAATCGATTCAAGGTGTAAGATCACACATGACGAAAAAAGGTCTTCATGGTTTTGCTGATCATTTTTATTCAAAAAAATCAAAACATCCTTTAAGTGAATGTAGTGAGTATTATCTTGACGATTTGGATTTTATTAAAAAAGCAATAAAAATAGATCCAAATTCTATTAAGTATGCTTCAAAAAAATTAAGGCAAAACGATCAGATTGCAAAACTGATTTTAAAAAAAGATAAAAAATTAGCTAATAAATATATTTTTAAAAAAACATTAGCAGAGATTAAATGAATTTTAAGGATCTAAAAAAAATTCTTAATGAAGAAAGAGATAGCGAAGTAGATCTTATTTTAAAAATATTAAGTGCCAAAATTAAAGATATTAAAGAAATTGAGCATATTCTTTCTAAATGTGGATCGGCACTCCAATGTTTTGATAATAAAATTAAAGCTAATAAAAAACTTGTTTTAATAGCACTAAAACAGAACGGACAAGCAATAGCTTTTGCAAGTCCAGAACTTCAAAGAGACGATGAAATAATAAAACTATCAAAAAAAATTGGTCGTACAGATAAATGGAATGGAAAAAAAACAAAATATTATCTTCCTGATATAACTTATTGGTATTTAAAATTTAAAAGTAAAAAAGGTAAAAATAATAAAACAGAAATTGTTGATAAATTAAAACTTAATTCTTCTAGTAAAAATAAAATTTCCTATTATTCTGGTGAAACAGTTAATGGTGTACCTTTTGGTAAGGGTGTATCAGAAACATATGAAACATCTGCGTTGATTTCAAAAGTTACTAATATGGTAGGAAAAAAATGGTCAGATAAATATAATAAAAAATTTTTAAAAAAGTTAGACAATTATAATCTTCTTGAAAGATACGAAGGTGAGTGGGAATGGGGAGTATGGCATGGAAAGGGCGAATTTACAGATTATTATGATCCTAATGATTTTGTTAGTAAAGATGGTGGACCAAAAGTAATGGAAAAATATAAAGGTAATTTTAATTATGGAAATAAAATTGGTAAATTCGAGGTTTATATAGATTCTGGAGAAGATGATGAGAATAAATGGGAATGGTTTTCTAAAACTTTTAAATGAATAAATACTTTAGAGCTCAAGAGGAAATTACCTAAATTAATAAATGAAAAAACGAGAAAAATTTATATTTGATAATTTTTATGATGACATAAGGAAAGAGGTTAATAGTAAAATCAAATCAATTTTAAAAACAAATACAATCAAATCTAAAAATTATGAATATATAGGTGAGGTAAAGAATAAAAAACCCAATGGTTGGGGTAAACTTACAGAAGTAAGTAAAAAATTTCCTAAACCTTTCCGTACCTTTCATGGAAACTTTGTAGATGGAAAATTAAATGGTCTAGGTTATATCCAATTTGGACATCCATTAATTCATATAGGAAATTTTACAAATAATAGATTAAATGGAAAAGGTAGAATTTTATATGGTGATCGTAAGTCTACATCTAAACCAATAACCTTATCAGGTTTTGAGGGTAATTTTAAAGATGATGTCCTACATGGATATGGAATAGAGTTTACTACGTTTGGTGCAAAACAAGGAATAGATAAGCAAGGAATTAAAATTCCCACAATAATTTATAAGGGTGAGTGGAAAAATGGAGAGCCAAATGGAAAAGGTATTAATTACTATGAGGGAATATTTGTATGTGATGGTAATTGGAAAAATAATCATGCACATGGTGAATGTGTAATTCAATTTTATGGCAAAGATACAGTTAATGGAATTTGGAAAAATGGAAAATTAATAAAAAAATTATCTGAAATTGGTAATCCAGATGCTTACACTAGACATTTGTTTAGCAAAATAACCAAAAGCATGAGTAATCAAAACTAAATGAATAAATACTATAGAGCTCAAGAGGAAAGAAATGGTATAATTAAGATACTTGAAAACTTATCCTTTGATGAAAAGAAAGAAGTATTAAAAATAGTTGATCAAAGTATGATTAATTCAGCTAATAATGTTCTAGCTAATGATGATCCACCAGGCAAACCTCTTACAAAATTACCCACCAAACATAAAAGCGAAATACAGGCTAAAGCTGTTCAAATGGGCAGAAAACTT
>CACGMR010000004.1 GCA_902574215.1 uncultured Pelagibacteraceae bacterium | reverse complement strand
GCTGGTAATTTTTTTTTAGCTAATTTTCTAAAATCATCAAAATTATAGCAATCATTGATATTCATGGTGTCGTTTATTAGAAGTTTTTAAGATAATTAAACATATAACTATTTGCCCCAGGATTCTTGTCTCCTAAACTAGCATTAGATACATGATTATAAGATATTCCTAAACTAGAACTTTTTGAAAGCTCATAAGATAGTTGTACTTCAGATTTAAATTCAAGTACATGACCTAAATCTTTACCGTCACCTTTATGATAAAGTCCAGGTGCAAAACTTGGCGTAAAAGTTAAAGCTCCCATATCTACGTTCCATTCAAATCCAGTATAAACATACACTGCAGAATTTTCTGTTATAAATCCTCCAGTTATTGGAGAAATATTTCCAATAAAAGTTTTTCTTTGTAAATTTTCATTTTGATGTTGAAAACCTACTAAGAGTGCTGACTGTTTGTCATCACTGAAATCAAAATTTCCTGTAAAAAAATTATATTGATGAGAGCTATTTTCTGTAGCTAAAAGCTTAGTACAAAAAAATAATATAAAAAAAAATATACTAAATTTTTTTAAGTTCATAACTCTTATTACCAGATTAATTATGTTTTTTTTTAAGTTTTTTAAAGATTATTGCACCACCTAAGAGGAAGATCAATAGAGGCATAAACCAAAGAATATAGGTGTTTTTATTTAATTTAGGATCATACAATATCCATTCCCCATACTTATTTTTAAAATATTCATAAATTTCAGCATCAGTTAATCCTTCATCAATTTTTCTATCAACTAAAATTTTCAAGCTATTTGCAAACTCTGAGTCAGAATCATAAATTGACTGACCTTGACAAACCAAACAACGTAGGTTTTTAGTTATATTATTTCTTTTATCTAGTTCGTCAGCTTTAAGCACACTAGATGTATAAAATATAATAACAATTAAAAAAAATCTTAAAATTTTCATTTTATCAATAAATTAATTTCATTAACTAATTCTTGGTTAAGAGGTCCAATATATTTTTTAATAATTTCATTATTATAAATTAAAAATGATTCGGGAACCCCATAAGCTCCCCACTCGATTGCAATTGTACCATCCAAATCAATAAAGATTTCTTTATAAGGATTTCCTAGTTCTTTTAAAAAATTTTCTGCATTTTTTAAATTATCTTTATAATTCATCCCAATAATATTTAATTTATTCTGTAAATTTAAATTCATCAAAAGAGGATGCTCTTGTCGACATGGAACACACCAAGATGACCAAATATTTAATAAATAAAACTTATCAAACTCAAAGATGCTTAATGATTTCACATTTTCTCCAGAAAAAAATTCTTTAGTATTAAACACTGGTATCTCTTTTTTTGTATTAACATCTGGAGTGTATATTTTTGAGTCCTCTAAACCTTTATAAAAAATAATAAATATTATTCCAAAAATAATAATAACTGAAAAAGTTAATATTTTATTTTTCATAATCTTTTTTGTAAAAAACTAACAATACCAGCAAAAGATATTAGAATTACTGATAACCAGATCCATAACATAAATGGTTTAACTTGGTATCTTACGTTGAAAAAATCTTGATTTTGAACCAGATTAATTACAATAAATTTATCTGATATAAGTGTTGTTTTGATATCAGCTTCACTTGTGGCAATGACAGGTTGATTATAAATTCTCAGCTCTGGTGAAAATCTATCCTCTTCACCATTTGAATTACTTATAGAAAAATTCGCAATAATAGCATTATAATTTTTTTCTTTTTTCTGATCAACACTTTCAAAAAATATCTTAGTTTTCGAATTTTCAAAAGTTTCACCAACCTTAAGATTTGTTATAATTTCGTTTGCAAATATATTGTTAAACAAGATACTTAGAATCAATAAACTAAATCCAAAATGAGCAATATTTTGTGAAATATTTTTATATTTTTTTACAAAAAAATCTCGCAAGGTAATAAAGAATAAATAAAGCGCACTCGATATCAAAATTGTATTTATTAAAATATTTTGATTAAAATTTTTTAATACTAAAAATGCTAATAAAATTGAGATAATTAAAAAAGAAATTAAATAAATCTTATCTTCTAATTGAGATTTTATCCATTTTAATTTTGGACCTATCGCCATCATAAGTAAAAATGGAATTAAAAATGGAATTATTAATTTATGATAAAATGGTGGTCCGACAGATATTTTTTGGGAAGAAATTACATCTAAAAAAATTGGATAAACGGTACCTATTAATACAACTGATAAAAAATACATCATAAACCAGTTATTAATTAATATTGAAGTTTCTTTGCTCAACCAAAAAAAACTATAAGATTTTCTGTCATTATCTTTATGAAAAAAGAAAAAAATTAAAATAGATAAAAAAATCAAAATGAATAAAAAAACAAGAATAAATAAACCCCTTTCAGGATCATTAGCAAATGTATGAACTGAATTTAATATTCCTGATCTTACTAAAAATGTTCCACACATACTTAATGTAAATGTTGCAATAGAAAGAATTATTACCCATGAAGTTAAAATAGATTTTTTTTCTAATACTAAAATACAATGTAAAAGAGTGGTTAATGCAAGCCACGGCATTAGAGAAACATTCTCAACTGGATCCCAAAACCAAAAACCTCCCCAGCCCAATTCATAATAAGCCCAAATTGATCCAAGCAGTATTCCTAAAGTCAAAAATATCCATGAAATTAAGATCCATTTTTTTATATGTGATGCCCAACTAGTAGAAATAATTTTTAAACTTGTTGCTGCCAAAACAGATGAAAAAATAATTGAAGAACCAACATAGCCTAAATATAAAATAGGTGGATGAATTGCTAAAGCAGGGTCTTGTAAAATTGGGTTTAATCCAAGACCTTCAGTAGGTATTGGAAAAATATAATTAAATGGATTTGATGTTTTGATTAGAAATAAAAAGAAACCAACAATTATTATTTGTTGAAAAACTAGAGTTAAAATTTTGTATTTTACTGGTTGATTTTTTGTTCGTACTAAAAATATGAAAATAAATAAAGTTAAAACAAGTAACCATAATAATAAACTACCTTCATGATTCCCCCAGGTTCCACTTATTTTGTAAAATAATGGTTTAGTAGTGTGAGAATTATTAAATACTGTTACATTACTAAAATCTGAAATAACAAAAGAAAAGATCAAACACAAAAAACTTATGACAACAAAAAATAATTGTAAAAATGTAAATGATAATATTTTGGTATCTAATACGTTTGAATTATTAAAATTTTTATATGAAAAATAAAATAACGATAATCCAATAATTAATCCTAATATTAACGAATAATATCCAACAAGACTATAAATCAATTTATTTTTCCCCTAATGCTTCTTTTACTTCTGGTGGCATATAATTTTCATCATGCTTTGCTAAAATTTTTGTTGCAGAAAAGAAGTTTCTATCTTTTAAAAAACCTTCTGCAACAACACCTTTTTCCTCAGCAAATAAATTTGGTACTGCACCCGAATAAGTAACATTTATTTCATTTTTAAAGTCTGTTATTATAAAGTTGACTTCATTTGAATTTATAGAAATAGAATTTTTTTTAACCATACCTCCAACTCTTATTTTGCTTTTATCTATTTCAGTAAGTGATTTTATTTCAGAAGGCGATTGAAAATATACAACATTTTCCTCCAATGATTTTAAAATCAAAAATGTTGTTAAAATTAAAGTAATTAAGATTATTATTATAAACAGAAATCTTAATTTAACTTTTCGACCATACATGGTTTAAAAGTTAATTATTTGTTACGTTTGCTAAAATTTCTTTATTTATTCTTTGTGATTTTGCAGAATTAGCTTGCTCAGTAGTAAGTAATCCAAATTTAGCAACAAATTTGTTTTGTTCTTTAACAAATTGCATTTTAGTTACTAAATATAAACCTAAGAAACTTAATAACGTAAAGCTAAAAGCAGATAACACATACACTGCATATCCATTCATATAAAATAATTCATTTATCATAATCTATCTAAGCCTTTATTTTTAATTTTTATCAGTTCTGTATTATATTTCATTAAGAAAATTAACAATGAAAAAAGAGCAAATGCCGCAGTCATTATTAATAATGGGTAAAGCATTGATGAATGAATTGAGCTTTTTGACAAAATATTAATAGATGCAGGTTGATGTAGTGTATTCCACCAATCAACTGAGTACTTTATTATTGGAACATTAATAATTCCTAAAATAGTTATAAAAGTTGAGATCTTGTAGACTTTTTCTTCCTTATCATAAATTCTCCAAACAATTAAATACATTGCATAGAATAAAGCTAATATTAACATTGATGTAATTCTTGCATCCCAAGCCCACCATGTTCCCCAAGTTGGTTTTCCCCAAATTGATCCTGTAACTAAAGCAATAATATTAAAAACAAATCCTGAAGGAGCTAAACTTTTAGAGATTAAAAAAAAGTTTTTGTTTCTAAATACAAAACCACAAATAGATAACAAAGTTATAGAAGAAAATATTCCAAGTGAAATCCAAGCGGCAGGAACATGAACATACATAATCCTAACTGCATCACTTTGTTTATAATCTTCAGGTGATATGATTAATGCTTCAACTAACCCAACACTCAATACAACAATAAACAAAAATAAAACGTACTTAGGTGCTTTTGACGTGATTTTGAAAATCTTGTTAGGTTCAAAGAGTTTAAACATATTTTAATTTAGAATTTTTTTTTGTGATTTCTATTATGAAATAGTTTTCTGATCAAGAATGCAGAGGGGAGATAATAAGATTGAAATTAACGTTTAACACTCTTGACCAGAAGATGCTAAAAATATAGCTAATTTGTATGGCCTAGATTTGAGCTAAATGTGGTTGAATGATGGTTGCCTTAATTTGAAAGCTTGAAATAACTAGATCCTTTTTTTCCTGAAAAAATCTCTTCAATTAAAGGGTGTTTTATTGGTTCATCAGAGTCATCCATCAGCAAGTTTTGCTCAGAAACATAAGCTTCATAAGTTATCTCATCATTTTCTGCTAATAAGTGATAAAATGGTTGATCTTTTCTTGGTCTGACATTTTTTGGAATAGATTGATACCATTCTTCAGAATTATTAAACTCAAAATCAACATCATAAATCACACCTCTAAATTCAAAGTGTTTATGCTTTACAATATCTCCAATTGAAAATTTAGCTTTTTGAACTGGCATTGATCTTAGTATGGGTATTTAGAAAAAAAAATCAATGCTAAAAATATAAATGTTTTGTGATGTGGCAAATATGTTAATATCTTTTAAGTGAATAAATCTTTTTTAAAATTTGTTACTGATTTCGGTCCTTTAGCAATATTTTTTTTCTATTATTACAATAGTGGTAAAAATTTATCTGTAGCAATACCTCCACTAATAGTTGCAACTTTAGTTGCATTAGCAGTAGTTTGGTTTTTTGAAAAAAAAATTCCTCCAATGCCTTTGGTAAGTGGAATTTTGATTACTTTTTTTGGTGGATTAACAATCTACTTTAATGATCCTATATTTATTTACGTTAAACCAACTATCATTAACATTATGTTTGCTCTTGCGTTATTTTTTGGGAAATATTTTACCAATGAACCTATTCTTAAAAAAATTATGGGTAAATCTATTCCTCTAACTGATATTGGTTGGGAAATTCTTAATAAACGATGGATGTATTTTTTCTTTGGTCTTGCTTTATTAAATGAAATTGTTTGGAGAACTCAAACAGAAGAATTTTGGGTTAATTTTAAAGTATGGGGAATGCTTCCTATAACAATAATATTTACAGGGTTTCAGGTACCATTAATTAATAAACATAAGATTGATGCGTAGTAATTTAAAATTAGTAGTAAATAATCCGCATAATAAAATAGAAGAAAAACATTTTTTTGAAAAAGATGAGCTAAAAATTATATTAGACTTATATGCCAAGATGGTTTCTGAAGGTTCTTGGAAAGATTATGGTTTAAGTATATCAAGTAAACAAGTGGGGTTTAGTGTTTTTAGAAATGCTACTGAAAATGCCCTTTATAAAATTTGTAAAAATTTTAAGCCTAAAAATAAAAATCTTAAATATTTGATTACTGATACGAGTGGTAAAATACTAAAAAATTCTTACGATCTTAGAATTTTATTAAAAAATACCAACTGGAAGAAACTTCAAAAATAAATTTATCTTCTTTGACCAAATAATCTTAACAACATTATAAATAGATTGATAAAATCTAGATATAAAGTTAAAGCTCCCATAACAGCTTTCTTACCCATTAACTCACCTGAGTCTGACGCGACATACATATTTTTGATTTTCTGAGTGTCATAAGCTGTTAAACCAACGAATATTAAAACACCTAAAATTGAAATCACAAAATACATCATAGAAGATTTCATAAAGATATTAACAATTGAAGCTATAATTATTCCAATTAAACCCATCATTAAAAAAGATCCTAACTTTGTAAGATCTCTTTTAGTTGTGTATCCGTAGATACTCATCGCTCCAAATGTTGCAGATGTAATGAAGAAAACTCTTGTTACACTCATTCCAGTATAAACCAATAATATTGAAGATAATGATAGACCCATCAAAGCTGCAAAAACCCAAAACGTAGTTTGTGCCTTTGATGCACTCATCTTATTAATTCCAAAACTCATGTAAAAAACGATACCTAGAGGTGCTAACATTACAAGCCATTTAAGACCTGATAAATAAATTGCATTTCCCATCTGCGTTAGACCAACGATTGAACCTGCATCATTAGTAACAACAGACATTTTAAATGTTAATAGTGCTACTATTCCAGTTAGCAATATACCTGTTGCCATGTAGTTATAAACTTTTAGCATGTAGGCTCTTAAGCCTTCATCCATTACAGCAGCTGTTTGTTGTGCTGCTTTTGCTCTATTTAGTATTCCGTTTTTATCAAATTTCATAATAAGTAATATATATATTCTTTTACTAATTATTCAAGATACCTTAAAAGATTAACAAAATTTTAACTTAATATTTCTAATGAATTACAAAAATTTAGGTAATACCGATATTAAAGTGAGTACAATTTGTCTCGGTACTATGACGTGGGGAGAACAAAATACTGAGCTTGAAGCATTTGAACAAATGGATTTTGCTTTAAATCAAGGAGTAAACTTTTGGGACACTGCTGAATTATATGCAGTACCTCCAAGAAAGGAAACCTATGGTGATACAGAAGAGATTATTGGAAACTGGTTTGAAAAAACAAAAAAAAGAGACAAAGTCATTCTTGCAACAAAAGTTGCTGGTCCAGCAAGAGATTATTTAAGAAGTGGAGAAAATAGTTTTACAGGTCCAAACTTAGAATCTGCTTTAAATGACAGTCTTAAAAGACTTAAAACTGATTATATAGATTTATATCAACTTCATTGGCCAGAAAGAAATGTAAATAATTTTGGAAGACTTGGTTATGTTCATAAGGAAAATGAATGGAATAAATTTGAAGATGTTCTTGCAGAGTTAAATAAATATATTGATCAGGGAAAAATAAGATACGTTGGTTTATCAAATGAGACCCCTTGGGGAGTTTTAAATTATCTTCAGTTATCCAAAGATAAAAAGTTGCCAAGAATGATGTCAATCCAAAATCCTTATAGTTTATTAAATAGATCTTACGAAGTTGGACTAGCTGAAGTTTCTATAAGAGAAAACATTGGCTGCTTAGCTTACTCTCCACTTGCAAGTGGATATTTAAGTGGAAAGTATAGAAACAAGAATTTTCCCAAAGGATCAAGAATGGAGAGAGATTTCGATTTCTGGACAAGGTATAGAAAGCCAAATACTGAGGATGCCGTTGAACATTATTATAAAATTAGTGAAAAATTTGATCTAGATATGAGTCAGATGGCAATAAAATTTTGTGAAATCCAAGACTTTATGACTAGTGTAATAATTGGAGCAACTACAATGGAGCAGTTGAAAACAAATATAGAAAGTGTAAATGTAAACTTATCTAATGATATCATTAAAGAAATTAACCACGTACAAACAATTTATCCAAATCCATGTCCATAATTAAAAAAATTACAATATTGTTAGGAATATTTTTTATAAGTGGTGTTGCTCAAGTTTCAGCTCAAGAAATTAAAAAAATTGGTAAATATAAAGATTGGGAGGCAATGGTCGTTATGGATGCTGACGGTAAAGTATGCTTTGCACAATCTTTACCTATTTTGCAAGCTCCAAAAACAAATAAAAGAGATGCAAAATTATTTGTAGCATTCAGACCAAACGACAATATAAAAAATGAAGTAAGTGTTACCCCGGGTTATGAATTCAACAAAAATAATTCTGTAACAGCTGCTTCAGGGAAGAATAAATTTATATTTGATATTAAAGAACAAGGTTTTGCGTGGATTGCGGACAATAAAATCGAATTAAAAATGATCAAACAAATGAGAAAAGGATCTAGAATTATGATTACTGGATACAATCAGCAAGGTTCTCAAACGATTGATCATTACTCATTATTAGGATTTACTAAAGCTTATAACGCTTCAAGAAAAGCTTGTAGTTAATTCAATGAAATCAAAAAAGAAAATTGTTCTAGCTTATTCTGGAGGGCTCGATACTTCTATAATTTTAAAATGGCTTCAAGAAAATTATGATGCAGATGTAATTTGTTATACAGCAGATGTTGGACAAAAAATTGATAGAAAAAAAATTATAACTAATGCAAAAAAATTTGGTGTTAAAAATATAATTATTAAAGATTTAAAAGATATTTTTGTTAAGGATTATGTTTATCCCATGATCAGAGGACACGCGATCTATGAGGGTGTTTATTTATTAGGGACATCAATAGCAAGACCTCTTATTGCAAAAGATCAAATAAGAGTAGCTAAAAAATTTAAAGCCTATGCAGTTTCGCATGGAGCAACTGGTAAAGGCAATGACCAAGTTAGATTTGAATTAGGCTATCATTATTTTGGTCCCAAAATTAAAATCATAGCCCCGTGGAGAATTTGGAAATTAAAATCAAGAACAGACTTAATTAATTATGCAAAAAAACATGGCATAGCTATTCCTAAAGATAAAAAAGGTGCACCTCCTTTTTCAGTAGATGATAATTTATTTCATACATCAACTGAAGGTAAGGTTTTAGAAAATCCAAAAAATTCAGCACCAGAATTTATTTTCCAGCGAACAATTTCTCCAGAAAAGGCACCAAACAAATCATCGTTTATTACTATCAATTTTAAAAACGGTGATCCTTTTGGAATAAATGGAAAAAAAATGTCTCCAGCTAAATTATTAACAAAGCTCAATGACATTGCAGGAAAAAATGGAATTGGAAGAGTTGACTTAGTGGAGAATAGATTTTTAGGTATCAAATCTAGAGGTGTATATGAAACACCCGGTGGAACTCTTTTAGTCAATGCTCATCGAGCAATTGAGTCTGTTACTTTAGACAAAGAAACTATGCATAAAAAAGATCAGATAATGTCTAGATATGCAGAGTTAATTTATAATGGTTATTGGTACTCAAAAGAAAGATTTAAACTTCAAAAAATTGTAGATTTAAAAAGAAGTAAAGTTAATGGTTCAGTTAAACTTAAATTGTATAAAGGAAATATTACAATTCAATCTAGAGTTACTAATAGCAGCGCATATTCAATGAAGAAGGTATCTTTTGAAGAAAATAAATCATTTAATAAATCTAACGTTGAGAGATTTATCAATTTTCATAAGAAAAAGCTTCGAACTTAGATTGCTTTAGGACAAATTGACATTTGTTTAAATCACTAAAAATTATATCCTTAGACCATGGAATCAATAAAGAATTGGATGAGAGATGCTGCAAATATTTTATTTGATGATAGTAAGAATGATCTACGTGCACTTCCTAAGACAGTTAGATTACAAATTCTTTTAGTTTTAAGTTTTATTTGGACTACTGTTTTTAGTTTATATGTTTTTTCTTACACAACTTTCGCATTTGGGTGGGCTGGACTTTTTTTAGCTCATATAGGTTTAATATTTGCCGTTTATATGACTTTTAAACAATTCCATAGAGCAGAAGAGAAGTCTGCAAGTGTTTTTCAAACAAAAAATTTTGATCCTTTTAAAATCATGGTCATAGTTTTTGTAATAGTATTTATATTCGTATTTTCAAAAGGAATTGAGGTTTTGACAAGTCCAAACCCGAACTCTTATTCAATCCCTTATGATGGTCCCTTAAAATCTGCAATTGAAAAATGGTTACCTTTTAGTAAAGATAAATAATGGATAAGATAGCAAAAAACTTACAGTTAGCGCTAATGGTTATTATCCTAATCAGTACTGTTATTGCTGTTGGGATTGAAATGAAAAACATGTTCTTAAATCAATCTGTTACATTAGCAGATTTGCTTTTAATGTTTCTTTATTTGGAGGTACTAGCAATGGTTAGGGTTTTTTGGAACCAACAATCTATTAGTATTACCCTTCCACTTCTTATTGCAATTACAGCGCTTGCACGATTTATTATTCTACAAGGTAAAGAAATGGATCCTACTGCACTTGTTTACGAAGCAGTAGCTATTTTGTTAATAGCTGGAGCAATTGTTGTTTTAAGATTAAGACATAGTGACAAATTGGGTCTTAAGAAAAAAAAATCAAAATAATTTTAAATGATATTTAAAGCTTCAAGGGCTAAGGCCTTAAATCAATTAAATAATTTTGTTGAGAATAATCTTGGAGAATATTCAAAATTAAGAAATTTTGATTTTGGACCTGAAAAAAGATCTAATATATCTTGCTTATCACCATATATAACTCATGGAATAATTAATGAAGAAGAAGTCATTCAGAAAGCTCTAAGTAAATTTTCTTTTTCAAAAAATGAAAAGTTTATTCAAGAAGTTCTATGGCGAACTTATTGGAAAGGTTGGTTAGAACTAAGACCAAGTGTTTGGGCTGATTATCTTATCGAATTAAATCAAATCAAAAATGAATTTAAAGATAATAAAGATTATATTGCAGCAATCGAAGGAAAAACAAAAGTAGATTGCTTTAATGAGTGGGTGAAAGAGCTTAAAGAAAACAATTATTTGCATAATCACACAAGAATGTGGTTTGCTAGTATTTGGATTTTTACTTTAGAATTGCCTTGGCAATTAGGTGCAGAATTTTTTATGCAACATCTTTATGATGGAGATGCTGCATCAAATACACTTGGGTGGCGATGGGTTGCAGGTGTTCAAACTCAAGGAAAACATTACCTTGCAAGTGAATGGAATATTAAAAAATTCACTAACAATAGATTTCAAAATATAAAATTAAATGAAAATGCTCCTCCAAAAGTATCTGAAAAATCTTATCAAATAATTAAACAGGATTTCAATAACCCACAAAAAATTGAGAATAAGAATCTTTTAATTTTTGAAAATAATCTCTCGTTTGAAATCACTGACTTTAAGGAAAACAACTTTAAGAAAATTTACTTAGTTTCTAATAAAAATGAAAATAGAGTAATAAAACTCAGTGAAAAGTTAGTGAAATTTAAATCTCATTTAATAGAAGACCAAGAACAAAGATTAAAATATCAATCTATTGATTGTCAAATTATAGATATAAGTGAATTAACAAATATTGAAAATTGTTATGGTTTATATCCAACGGTAGGTGAAAATTTAGATTTTTTAAATTCGAATAATTTAAAGATAGATTTTTTATATAGAAATCTTGATCAATTGGCTTGGCAATACTGCAATAAAGGATTTTTTAATTTTAAAAATTATATTCCCAAAATAGTCTCGACTTTTAACTAAAACCAACGAACCATCCCAATAATTCCAGCTGTTGCATAAAAAAATTGTAATAACAAAATTCCTTTATGACCACCCCTATAAGCCCAAATTCCAATTAAAATAGCTGACAAAAGCAATAGACAAAAACCAAAAAATTCTATTCCTATATTTAAAGCAACAAACAAGGAATATAATATTGCAGTTATAACCCCTACCCATTCAAAGATCTTATTATTCATAAAAGTTTTTTAAAATTATCATAAAGGATTGTAGAATAGTTATTCATATCTTTCATGTTATCTTTTGCAGATTGGTCAAACTTTTCTAAAGCACCATTACCAAGCTGATCCTCTATAGCTTTTTTGTATTCCGGTACACATCCCCACTCATTGACTGTGGTATCTTTAATTTCTATATGAAATTGAATTCCATAAGCATGGTTTTGATATTTAAAGATTTGATACTTGGTAATTGGAGAAGAGGCTAATAAAGTTACATCTTTATTATTTTCAATACCTTGAACCTCATAAGAGTGCCATTGTAAACTTTTAATCGTATTAGGAAATTTTGAAAATAATTTATCTTCGTCTTTTTCATTAGAAAAATTAATATCCATAATTCCTATTTCTGCTGGTTTAGATTTAACTACTTTTCCACCAATCACTTCTCCTAAAAGCTGACAACCTAAACAAAAACCTAAATAAGGTTTTTTTAGATTAACAACAAATTCTTTAATTGCTTTCTTTTCTTCTATTAACCAAGGATATTCTTGTTCCATATAGGTATCCATTGGACCCCCCATGCAAAACATTCCATCAAATTTACTTAAATCATCTGGTATTTTTTCACCTTCATCTAACTCAATGGTAGTTAAATTTAATCCATCAGCTAACATTAAATCTTTAATGTAACCTGGATCTTCTATTTTTATATGTTGTAATACTATTATGTTCACTAAGCTTAGCTTAGCTTAGAACACTTCTTGGAACAATATTTTACTCTATCCCAATTTAACTTCCATTTTTTTCGCCAAGTAAATGGTCTTTTACAAACTGGACAAATTTTTGTTGGTAAATTTTCTTTTTTCATCAAATTGTATTTAGTTTAATAAATTTATCAGCTTCAGATAAAATTAATTTTTTTCTATCAGATTTCATTTTATCAAATATTCTTACCATCATCGAAAGACGAGGATTTTTTAAAAAAAATTTTCTATTTCGGTCAATAAATCTCCAATAAAGACCATCCATGGTGTTACACCAATCACCTTTTTTAAAATCCATCATTTTCATAAAATAACTAGAACCACAAATATAAGGTTTGGTTGCAAAAATTCCCCCATCACTAAATAATCCCATTCCATAAACATTAGGAACCATCACCCAATCTGAAGAGTCTACGAACATTTCCATGAACCATTTGTAAACAATTGTTGGCTTAATTTCACAAAGGTTCATTATGTTAGATAAGATCATTAACCTTTCAATGTGATGTGACCAACCATGATTAACGGCATTTTTAATTGCATAATCCAAAGGTGGAAGACCAGTGGTCCCATCATACCAAGAACTTTTCATTTTTCTATTTTGTTTAAAAAAATTTCCAGTTTCCATTTCTTGAGAATAGGACTGATAAATTCCACGCATAAATTCTCGCCAACCAATCACCTGACGAATGTAGCCCTCTAAAGAATTCATTCTAATTTTATTTTTTTTATGAAAATCTAAAATTTTTTGGATAACAAATTCAGGAGTAATTAAACCTAAATTTATATAAGGACTTAATGCACTATGAAATAGAATATTATCTTTTTGATCAACTGCATCCTCATAATCACCAAATAAGTTTGATTTTTCTTTTATAAAAAAATTTAAAAGTTTAACAACATCCTCGTATTCAGTTGCAAACCAAAAATTATTTGTACTCCCTGGGTGATTTTTAAATTCCTTTTCAATAATAGGCTTTAGTTTTTTTGTGTGACTGGTTTCATTTATTTTTGGAAATTTAGGAATTGAAATGTTTTTAGGTAATTTATTTCTGTTATCTTCATCAAAGCTCCATTTCCCCCCGATTGGATTACCATCTGAACCCATCAATATCCCTGATTTTTTTCTAACATCTTTATAGAAAGTTGCCATAAAAGGTTTTTTTGATTTTGATAAATAATTTTTAAATTCAGCTCTTGAATTTAAAAACATAGGAGTTTGAACAATATTCCAGTGTATTTTTTCTTTTTTTAAAAATTGTGAAATTTTTTTTTCAAAAAATTTATCCTCTACTTCAAAACTAGAAATTTCTTTTACTTTTTTTTGTGTAATTATTTTTTTTAATTTTTTTAAATAATCATCATTAAATTCTTTGTCTTCAATTTTAAAATAATCTAATTTAAATTTGTTTTTTCTTAACCCGTCAGCATAAGAACGCATTGAAGCTAAAAATAATAAAATTTTTTGTTTATGATGCTTTTCATAAGTGCATAAACCCTTATCTTCAGCCATAAAAAATAGGTGGTCTTTTTTGAAGCGGTCTAGGTATTTTATTGGAAATAATTGATTACCAAGTATAAAAAATAACCTCATAGTTAAATATAACTAATAAAATTTTTTATGTCAGAAAAATATGTAATTTTTGGTGCGACAGGTTCTATTGGGTCAAGTTTAGCGGAACAATTAAAAAACTCTGGAAACGATATTCATTTAGTTGGAAGAAATGAAAGTGAACTTAGTTCTGTCTCTGAAAAACTTGGGTGCTCACATACAGTTGCAGATGTTTTAGAGGATGGGTTTATAGAAAAAGTTAAATCAGATATTTCTGAAATTAAAGGCCTAGCTTATTGTGTCGGTTCAATTGATTTAAAACCATTAAGAATGGTAAATGAACAAGACTTTCAGAAATGCATGAAACTTAATCTTTATTCTGCTGTAGAAGCTATTAAAGGATATCAGGAAAGTTTAAAAAAAAATAAAGGTTCAATAGTGTTATTTTCAACTGTTGCTGCTCAAAGAGGTTTTACTAATCATGCAATTATAGCGTCAGCAAAAGCAGCTGTTGAAGGATTGACAGTTTCTCTTGCAGCAGAATTTGCTCCAAACATAAGAGTAAATTGTGTGGCACCAAGTTTAACAAAATCTAAAATAGCAGAACCAATGTTAAAAAATACTGCTATAGCTGAAGGTATTGCAAAAGCGCATCCTCTTAAAAGATTAGGAGAAGGTAAAGACTCTGCTGCTCTTGCTAAATTCTTACTAAAGGAAGATAGTTCTTGGGTTACAGGCCAAATAATTGCTGTTGATGGTGGTAGGTCTAAACTTTCATAAAGTGATCAAATATTTTTTATCTATATTTTTATTTTTTTTATTTTCATCAAAAAGTTTTTCTGAAAATTTTACTTTTAAAAAATTAGCAAGTTTAAATGACCCTTGGGGATCGTCTTTTATAAGTGATGAAGAACTTATTATCACTGAAAAAACTGGAAAAATAAAAATAGTAAATATTATTTCTGAGGAAGTTTATGAAGTTGGACATAACTTAAATTATTTTGTTCACGGACAAGGAGGTTTATTAGATATTATTTACCAAGATAATTACTTATGGATTTCTTATTCAGAAAATAGAGGGGATTGGAAAACTAGTACATCAATCGCAAAAGCTAAATTAAATAAAAAAAATTTAGATTTCAAAAATATATTTCAAGCTGAACCACCAGTAGAATCTGGTTATCATTTCGGTTCAAGACTTGCTATAAAAGACAATTATCTTTTTGCATCTGCTGGTGAAAGAGGTGGTGGTATGATTGCTCAAGATCCAACAAACCACCCTGGAAGTATTATCAGAATTAATTTAGATGGCAGTATTCCAAAAGATAACCCTAAATTTGAGGGTAAATCAGACTGGTTACCAGAGATTTATCAAATTGGTGTTCGTAACCCTCAAGGCCTAACCTATTCCTCTTTTGATGGTAAAATTTATGCAAGCAACCATGGTGCAAAAGGTGGTGATTGGTTTGGTGAAATTAAAAAAGGAGAAAATTACGGTTGGAAAATTTTAGGCTGGGGTGGCACAAATTATTCAGGATCTAAAATAGGACCTAAATGGAAGCCAGGATTTACAAGGGCAATCCATTATTGGGTACCATCTATAGCTACAAGTGCAATAACTATTTATAAAGGAAAAGAGTTTAAAGAATGGAATGGGCAAGCACTTATTACTTCGCTAAAAGATAAATCATTGAGAAAATTAAATTTTCTGAATTTATCAAACGTTAAGGAAACTATTATTTTCCAAGACAAAATTGGAAGAATTAGAGATATTCAAGTACATCCAGTTAATGGAAAAATTTATTTTCTTGCAGGAAACAGTCTCTGGTTAATGGAAAGAAAAAATTAAAATTTTATAAAGTCAAATACTTAATTGCAAAAAATATAGTCCCTATAGAAGCAATAGTAGAAACAAAAATTGCTTTAATTATATTTTCGGGACTTACATTATAAGCGGCACATAAAACTATAGAAGTAACTCCACAAGGCGCAACACTCACAAAGAAAGCACCTGGTATTTCAGCTGGCAATCCTACATTAAAAAACACTAATCCAACTAACAGTAAAATTATCGGGGAAATGACTAATTTAAAAACTGAGATAGAAACAGATAATTTGTTAATTATATTTTTAGTATAAAATGAAAGAATTATGCCAATTGCAAACAATCCAACTGGTGAAACACATGCTGCAAGTTTAGACAAAGTGTATTCAATCGGCGTTTGATCAATATTTAAATTTAATAATAAAAATAATAGACCTATAATTATTGAAAGAATAAATGGGTTTAAAAATAAATTTTTAATAAAATTAAATAAATTTACATTTTTTTTTGTAGATAATTCGAGAAAAAAAGCAATTACAGATAATAAAATTATACCATCCATTAATATGATGCTTGCAACCTGTGTAATTACATCTTGTTGAAAATAAATTTCTGTTATTGGCAAAAGCAAAGTCACATGGTTTGATAATGAAACTGTTAAAGCCCAAATAATTGATTCTGGGATTGATCTTTTAAAATATTTTGAAGTAATTAAGTAAGCGATAATTCCACATATCGATTGCATAATTAAATAAGAAAAAATTTGTTTGAAATCTACTTGTCCAATTTCATTTTGTGCTATTAGTTTAACTATCAATGCCGGAACTGCAATATAGAACAAAAAAAGATTTAAAATTTTAGCATGACTAAGGTCTAAAACTTTTAACTTACCAAATACAAACCCTAAAAAAGTAATAAATATAAATGGAGTTAGTCCTAAAAAAATTGTGAACATAAATTATTTAATCGTTATTCTATGCATTATTCTATTTCCTTTAAAGGGTGTTGCCTGATGGAGCATAGATCTGTTATCCCATATAGCCAATTGATTTTTTTCCCACGTCAAAGAAAATTGAAATTTCTTCTTAATTTGATGATTAAATAAAAATTTTTTTAATTTTTCTTGATTCTTTATTTTTGAACTAAAACCAACAAAATGACCTGGACTACAATAAATAGAATAATTTGCACTGATTTTTCTGATTATTTTATGTGAAGATGTAAGTTCTTTAATATTTTTTCCTTTTTCTTTTACTCTTTCTTTTGTTGTAACTGAAATTGGACCCTCGGAAGAATATTTAGCTTTAATATTTTTAAATTTTCTTCTTATTGAATTTGGTAATTCTTTATAGGCAAGATATTGAGAACAAAATTCCGTATTAGCTTTTCCTTTTTTTGGAACAAGTTTAGAAAGCAACATTGTAAATCTTGGTGGCTTTTTTGTATAAATGGAGTCGGTATGAAATTGTTCTCCAAAACTTGGTCCTATATCAGTTGATTTTCTTTGCACCACTGTAATTTGAGGAAATTTTTTATTTAAACCTTTTAGTCTTGGATAGTTGGCTAAATTTCCAAAATATTTTGCAAACTTAATATAAAGTTTAGAAGTTAATTTTTGTTCCTTAAAATATAACATTCCATATTTATTCAGTGCTTTCCTAATATTTAAAATATCTTTATTTGTAATATCTTTTAAATTTACAATTATTTCTGCTCCAATATTTTTTTTATTTGGAATTATTTTTAACATTTTTTAAAAAAAATTTTTTTAGATGATTTATAGTTTGTTTTGGACTTTCCTCTGGAATGAAATGATCTGAATTAATTTCTGCACCATAAATTTTTTTATTTGTATATTTTTGCCAAATTTTAATTGAATTAAATTGCTTTCCAACTACTCCTTTTTTTCCCCATAAAACCTGGATAGGAATATTTAATTTTTTATTTCTATCTTTTTTATCGTGCTCTAAGTCTATAGTCGCTGCAGCTCTATAATCTTCACATGTTGCATGAATTCTTTTATTTTGTTTAAAGGCTCTAAAATATTCATGTTCAACTCTTCCAATCGCACGTTTAGATGACCTATTAAACCGACTATGTAGCCATCTTTTAGGGTCTGCCATTATCATTTTCTCCGGTAAAGGTGCAGGCTGTATTAAATAAAACCAATGAAAATATCCTTTTGCAAATTTCATATCTGTATGCTCGTACATATCAAGTGTTGGACAAATATCTAATACACTTAAAGCCATAATTTTATTTCTATAATCTCTTGCCATTCTATGTGCAACTCTTCCGCCTCTATCATGTCCAGCAACAAAAAATTTTTTAAAATTTAATTTATTCATCAACTGAACCATATCTTTTGCCATTTCTCTTTTAGAATAATTTTTATGATTAATTCCACCAGGCAAAACCAAACTGTCCCCGTATCCTCTAAGATCAGCAACTATTACTGTGAAATATTTACTAAGTTCAGGGGCAGTCTTGTGCCACATTGCATGTGATTGTGGATATCCGTGAAGTAGCAATAAAGGAGGACCATTACCTTTAAATCTACAAAATATTTTACCCTTGTTTACCTTAACAAATTTTTTTTTAAATTCCTTGAACATGGTTAAACTATTTAATTATTTAATAGTTTGTTTTTGGCTTTTTCAAATTCCTCTTGAGAAATAATTCCTTTTTCTTTTAAATCATTCAATTTAGTAAGTTCATCACTTAAATTACTGCTTTGTTCATCAGAAGTCTCACTTGTCTCCCTACCCTCATTTTCAGCTTCCTCTTTCTCAGCTCTATTAGCTTCCTTAGATTTAAAACCATTCATAATTGCCATCCCACCTAAGTATAAAACATAAGCCATTATAGGAATAACCAATCCAAAAAAAATTATTTTTTCCATAATTTAATCTTCATCTTCTTCTCGCCAGTTTTTTTCATACATTAAATATGCAGCGTATATTACTGATACAGTACCTACAATCATACCATAATCAAAACCAGTTTGCTTGTCATGCAAATACCAACCTAGCTGAGTTGCCCCAATAGGTGGAACTGTAAGAAGCAAAAAAATTATACCAAATCTGTATGGTCGTTTAGGTTTTTTCATCCTAATAAATTAACAGATTACAGCTTATGGTTTAATTATTAAATTTGCGATCTTTTGAAACAGTCGATCGTATTTTTAAGCAAACAGGCAATGGTCATTGGACCTACACCGCCAGGAACTGGTGTAAGTGCTTTTGCATTTTTTGAAACTTCATCAAAATGAACATCACCAACTATACCTTTGTCAGTTTTATTTATACCAACATCAATAACAATAGCATCTTTTTTAACCCAATCTCCTCTAACAAGTTCGGGTATACCTACAGCTGCAACAATTATATCTGCCTCTAAACATTCAGCTTTTAAATCTTTAGTTTTTGAATGAGTTATAGTTACGGTGCAATTTTCTTTTAAAAGAAGTTGTGTCATTGGTTTACCATTTAAATTTGATCTACCCACAACCACAGCTTTTTTACCACTTAAATTAGGTTCAATTTTTTTTATCAACAAATAACATCCAAGCGGAGTACAAGGTATCGAACTTTCATAACCAGATGAAAGATTGCCTACATTCATTGGATGAAATCCATCTACGTCTTTTGAGGGATCAATAGCTTCTATAACCTTCTGCTTATCAATATGCTTAGGTAAAGGAAGTTGAACTAAAATTCCTGAAACAGTTTCATCACTGTTTAGTTCTTGAATTTTTTCTAGAACAGTCTTTTCTTCAACTGAGTCTGGATATTTGATGACTTCAGATTTTAATCCCACCTCATTTGCTGACTTCTCTTTATTTCTTACATAAATCTGACTAGGTGTTAAATCACCTATCAGTATTACTGTTAAACCTGGTACTTTATTATGTTTTGATTTTAACTCTGCAACTTCTTCCTTTAACTCTGCTCTTAATTCTGCAGCTGCTTTTTTTCCATCAATTAAAATCATATTTCTCTCTTAAAAAATCATTGGTGCAATGTACAGCTTCATACACATTTCGATAAACCAAATCAATAAAAGAAGAATGATTGGAGAAATATCTAATGAACCTAAATTTGGTAAAAAACGTCTAATTTTATTCAGGAAAGGCTCAGTTAATTTGTAACTCAACTCTAAAATTGCATACACAAACCTATTTTGAGTATTAAGAACGTTAAAAGCTATTAACCAACTTACAATAACATTGGCAATTACAACATAAGAGTACAATTTTAAAATTTGTAAAACTAAATAAAAAATAGCTATCATTTTTTCTCAACGTAAATCGACTGACTTGGGAACGCAAATGAAGCATCATTTTTTTCTACAATTTCCTTAATCGCAATTGCTAATCTTTCTTTTACATCAAGCCAATTATTCCAACTTCCAGTTTTTGTAAAACATCTTACATACATATCTATTGAACTATCAGAAAATTTATCAACTCTTACCGCAACACCAATTGAGGTGTTATAATCTTCGCTTGAATTAATATGACTTTCAATTTCATCTCTAATTTTTTTTAACTGATCTACCGTAGTGTCATATTGAAGTGTAATAATCCAACTGATTAACCAATTTGAAGTTTCACTTACATTTACAACTGCGTTTTCAGCAAATTGAAAATTTGGAATAATAGCAAGAGATTTGTCAAACTTTCTAATTGTTGTTGACCTAAATCCAATCTTTTCTACTACACCCTCAATAATACCCTCGACGGCTATCCAGTCTCCAATTTTAAATCTCTTTTCAACTAAAACTAAAATTCCTGATATTAAATTTTTGAATAAATCTTGTGCCCCTAATGCTACAGCAACACCAAACAATCCAAGACCTGCAATGATTGGACCTATTTTAATTCCCCACAATTCTAAAACTGCTGCTAAACCTAAAATAAAAATTAAAATTTTTAGCGATTTAATTATCCAGCCAATAAGTTCTCTTGTTAACAATTTGTCTAAACCACTAAGTATGTATGAGATTGGTTCTATGATTTGGTGAATTACCCAAAAAATTAAAATAGTGATCAACGTTCTATTAATTGTATCTACCACTTCTCTTCCTTCTAGTGAGAAAGTCATGTAGTAGCTTGCAATAAAAAATCCTAATACAATTGGTAAAAATCTTGCTGGACCTACAAGTGATTGAACAAAAGTATCATCTAATTTATTCGTTGTTCTTTTCGAGATAATTTCTAATTTTTTAATAACTAATTTGCTTATTAGACCTCTAAAAATTAAGAATAGTAGAAATATTCCAATACCAATTAAGATTTGAAAAATATCAACACCAAGAATTCCTTTATTCCATACTGATAAAAATATCTCCGAAAAATTATTAATTAATTCCATTTTTTAAATTTTATATAACAAAAACTCTTCTTCTCCAGGGTTAAAAAGAAAAATCTTTTTCCATTTGATTTCGTTCAGTATTGACGAGGTTTTTTCGCCTATACACATCAAATTTGTATTCATCCATAAATTTTCGGTCTGGTAAATCTTTATAAAATTTAAGAAACTTAACGCACTATTTTGAGAGTAAACATAGACCATATCAGGCATATTTAATTTTAATTCATTAACAAATTTCTCATCAAATTTTTGATTATGATCTACTCTGTAATTAATAATTCTTTTTACCTTAAAACCTTCGCTTAATAACTGTTGATCTAAATCAACTGATATTGTTTCACCACTAACGTAAAGTAATTCTTTATTTTTGGACTCATAATTTTGTATAATTAACTCCTTTAAGTTTGTAATATTTCCTTCAGCCGCAATTGTATTTTGAAAACCAACACTTCTTGATTTGTTTTCTGTGGCATTACCTACACAAAAGCATTTAATATTTTTATCTAATTTTACTGTGTTTAAAAATTTTACTGCATTTGCACTGGTAAAAACAATTCCACCATATTCAGAAAAGTTAATTTCTTCATAATTAACTTTTTCAATTCTTATTAATGGAAGATGAGAAACTTGATGTCCTAACGATTGAAATTTTAATATCATTTCAGAACAATCCTCTAGTGGTCTAGTTAATAAAATATGCATACTATCTTTTATATGAATTATTTGATTTTGTTTTTAAAAGTATCCCAACTTCTTTACCAATTTCTTTAAACTCATTCAAATTACCAACTTTTTTTTCATAAAACCTTTGTTTACCATCTAAAGAAAAAAGTTCAGCCTCCACTATAATCTTACCTCCATCAACCACTGAATGAGCACCAATTGCTGTTTCACAATCTCCATCTAAAACTTTTAAAATATTTCTCTCAAGGTGAGCTCTTTTATGTGTTTCCTCATGATTAATTTTGTGTAAAATAGAAATTGTTTCATCATCATTCTCCCTGCACTGAAGAGCAATTACGCCTTGTCCTGCACTAGGAATTATTTCTTCAGCTGAAAAAATTTCTGAGATTTCATTTTCAAATTTTAAAAATTTGATACCAGCATAAGACAAAATAATTGCATCATACATCCCTTCATTCAATTTTCTAATTCTCGTATCTACATTTCCTCTAATTAGTTTACAGTTCAAATCTTGTCTGATTTTTTTAATTTGAAATTCTCTTCTGTATGATGAGGTTCCAACAATTGACTTTTGATCTAAGTCTTTAAGTTTCTTTTTATCCTTTGTAATTAAAATTTCCCTAGGATCATTTCTTTCAAGAAAAGAATCTGTCCTTAATCCTTCTGTCTCATTAGCGGGCATATCTTTCAGCGCATGAACTGCAATATCAATATTTTTTAACTGAAGTTCTTTTTCAATATTGCTAGAAAATAAACCTTTGCCACCAACTTCGGATAATCTTATATTCTGTACCTCATCACCTTTAGTTGTAAATGATTTAATTAAAATGTCATCACTGCCAAGGTTAGTATTTTCAATAATCTTGTCTTTGGCTTGTTTGGCATAAAGTAAGGCAAGCTTACTACCTCTAGATCCAATTATTATTTTTTTACTCATAAAAATTTATTTCTTACTTGTATTAAGATTGTACAATTATTAAAAACTATTTGTATGAGCAAAAAACCCTTAATTCTTGGAATAGAATCTAGTTGTGATGAAACTGCGGCTTCTCTAATAACTGAAAATGAAGATGGATTCCCGGTAGTTTTGTCAAATATTGTTTCTAGTCAAGTGGAGGTTCATAGGGAGTTTGGTGGTGTAGTTCCTGAACTAGCAGCTCGTTCACACATTGAGAAAATTGACTGGATTGTCAAAAAAGCTATTGTTGAAAGTGGGAGGAAAATTGAGGAAATAGATGCGATTGCTTCTACAGCTGGTCCTGGATTAATTGTTTGTCTATCAGTTGGATTAAGTTTTGGTAAAGCTTTCGCAACAGCAATAAATAAACCTTTTATTGCTGTTAATCATTTGGAAGGACATGCCTTAAGTCCGAAATTAAATACAAATCTAAATTATCCATATTTACTTCTTTTAATTTCAGGTGGACACTCACAATATTTAAGTGTTCAGAATCTTGGAAAATATAAAAGATTAGGAACAACTATTGATGATGCTTTAGGTGAAGCGTTTGATAAAACAGCAAAACTTTTAGGAATAGAATTTCCAGGAGGACCTCAAATAGAAATTTTAGCTAAAAAAGGCGATCCAGAAAAATATGATTTACCAAAACCAATTTTCAGCAAAGGAGGATGCAATCTTTCTTTTGCAGGTCTAAAAACTGCTGTGTTGAAGATAAGCAAAACAATTAAATCAGAACAAAATAAATATGACCTTGCAGCATCTTTTCAAAAAACAATAGAAGAAATTTTATATAAGAAAACAAAAATTGCTTTTACTGAATTTGAAAAAATAAATCAATTAAATGAAAAAATTTTTGTAATTGCAGGTGGAGTTGCTGCAAATAAAAAAATTAGATCTATGTTAATTAATCTATGTGAAGAAAATAATTATAAAAATATTTTTCCACCTATAGAGTTTTGTGGTGACAATGCAGCAATGATTGCAATGGTAGGTTTAGAAAAATTTAAATTGAATCAATTTAGCAATTTAGATTATCCGGCAAAACCTAGGTGGCCTTTAGATGAAAATGCCTTTTTTTTAAAAGGTGCAGGAGTTAAATTATGAAAACATTAAATTTTTTTATAATTTTTTTATTTTTTAGTACTTTATTAACCATATTTGGAATTGAAAAAATTTTTGGGGAAATAAACTTTAGGCAAATTTACTATCACGTTTATTTCACATTTGTAGAAAGAATAATTTGGTTTGATAAAAAACACCTTCTCAAAATTATATTATATAGTTTCTTTGTACCATTTATTTTTACTATAATTACATTCTTCATTATTTTATTTCTTAAAAAAAAAAAAATTTATCAGACAAATTAGTGTTTTTATCTTTTTTATTTTTATTAGGAATTAATTCTTCTGTGTTTATAAACAAATATTCAGTAATAAAATTTTTTAAGAAAGATAAATCTGGTTCTGATTTTTATGAAATAAACTATAAAAATCCTGAAATTACTCAAACTAAAAAAAAAAATTTAATTATAATTTATGCTGAGTCTTTAGAAAATTTTTTTTCAAGACATGATGTTTTTGGTGAAGATTTGCTAATAGACATAAAAAATATAAATTATAACAAAATATCATTTAATAATTTTTATCAAAGATTAGGAACAAGCTGGACTATAGCTGGAATAGTTTCTACACAATGCGGTGTACCCTTAAATAACTTCATGTATTCTAAGTCAAATAAGTTTACTCAAAAAGTAAAACAATTTATGCCAAATATTAATTGTTTGGGAGATATTTTGAAAAACGAAGGATATAAAAATATCTTTATGAAATCCCAAGACGCAAGATTTGCTGGCACAAAAAAATTTTTAAAGTCCCATGGGTATGATGAAATCCTCGACAAGAGTTTCTGGGATGAAAATAATAAAATTGAGTCGGACTTTGATTTGTTTAAATACGCTAAAAAAAAGGTTTTAAGTTTAGAGAAAGATGAAATTCCATACAATTTGTCAATCTTGTCTTATGACATGCATATTCCGGCAGAAAATAAAAAGAATAAAAGTACCTCTTCAAAAATTTGCAAACATCTAAATGATAAAATTTATAATGATAATATTAAATGTGTTTCTTTAATAATTACAGATTTTATAAATTTTTTAATTTCAATGAATATCTTAGACAATGCAACTGTAGTTTTGGTTGGCGATCACTTAGCAATGAGTATGACACCAGAACTTAATGATAAATATTTACCTGGACATTCACAACATTCTAGAACGATTTTTAATTATATTTTTACAGAGCAAAATTATAAAAAAAATCGTGATATAGTATTTCATTTCGATTTTTTACCAACGATTCTTCATACTTTAAATTTTAAATTTGATGATTATAGATATGGACTGGGCGCATCTGGATTTGGTAATTTATCTGAAACTTTTGTGATGCATAAAATTGATGATTTTGGAAATGATAAATTAGATATATTGAACTATGAATTAGATAAATTTAGCTCTAAATATAATTCTTTTTGGAGCGATGAAGAATAGAAACTTTATTTATAACTATGATAAAAAAATTATTATTTAATTTTAAAAATTCTATAAATGGTTTGCGATTAAGCTTAAAAGAAAATTCATTTATACTTGAACTAACAAGTGGTAAAATAAATAAAAAATATGATGAAGATATCAAGACTATAAAAGACCTATCTAGCTCTGCCGTTTTTATTGTTTTGTTTTTATTAACAATTTTAATTATTTTTAGTTTTTTTATTCAATAAATAAAATGAAATATTGGTTACTTAAATCTGAGCCTAATGTTTGGTCGATAGATCAACAAGAAAAAGCTGGCATAAGAGGAGTACCGTGGGATGGTGTAAGAAATTATCAGGCTGCAAAGAATTTAAAAAGTATGAGGAAAGGAGATTTATGTTTTTTTTATCATTCAAACATAGGAAAAGAAATTGTTGGAATAGTAAATGTTATTAAAGAATCTTATATAGATAAAACAGACAAAACAGGGAGGTTTGTTGCCGTAACTGTTCAATTTAAGTCTAAATTTTCAAAGCCTATAACACTCGAAAGAATTAAAAAAAATAAGGATTTAGGCCATTTAGCTCTAATAAAGCAAAGCAGGCTTTCTGTAATGCCTGTTGATTATAAAAGCTGGAAAATTATAAATAACATGAGTAGAATTTAAAAAAAAAATTATCCTATGCCAAAAAAAAAGAAGAAGAAAAGCAAGGTAAGAAAAAAAAAGTCTAAAGTTAGAAAAAAAACCTCAAATAAGGTGAAGAGAAGATCTAAAGTTAGAAAAAAATCATCCAAAAAAGTAAAAAAAAGAATTAAAACAAAAAAAGAAAACGGAAATACACTTCCTGAAGTGGTTATTAAAACAAAGCCAGAATGGGTTAAAAGTAGCTTAGCAAATAAAAGTAAATATCAACAAAAATATTCTCAATCTGTAAAGAGTAATGATGAATTTTGGAGAAAAGAGGGAAAAAGAATTACTTGGATAAAACCTTATAAAAAAATTAAAGACATAAAATACAGTACAAAAGAAGTAAAAATTAAATGGTTTGAAGATGGGACTTTAAATGCTTCAGCAAATTGTATTGATAGACATTTAAAAGATAAAAAAGATAAAACTGCTATTATATGGGTTGGAGATGATCCAAAAGATAGTCAAAAAATTTCTTATAAACAGCTTCATCAAAAAGTTTCTAAAGCAGCAAATGGTTTAAAAAAGTTAGGAATTAAAAAAGGTGATCGTGTAACAATTTATTTAACGATGATACCAGAGTTAGCAATTTTAATGCTAGCTTGTGTAAGAATTGGTGCAGTCCATTCAATTATTTTTGGAGGTTTTTCAGCAGACTCTATTTCAGGAAGAGTGAATGATTGTGAATCTGAGTACATCATAACAGCTGATGAAGGAGTGCGAGGTGGAAAAACTATACCACTCAAATATACAGTCGATGAAGCTTTAATGAGTTGCCCAAATGTTAAAAAATGTATTGTTGTAAAACGAACAGGTAACTACATCAACTGGGATCAAAGTAGAGATGTTTGGTTTCATGATTTAATTAAAGACGTTCCTAATCATTGTGAGCCTGAAGAAATGAACGCAGAGGATCCTTTGTTTATTTTATATACTTCGGGTTCAACAGGTAAACCTAAAGGAGTTCTTCATACTACTGGTGGTTATATGGTTTACGCATCAATGACACATCAATATATTTTTAACTACAAACCAAAAGATATTTATTGGTGTACTGCTGATATTGGTTGGGTAACTGGACATAGTTATATTATTTATGGACCTCTTTCGAACGGTGCAACAACTATAATGTTTGAAGGAATTCCAAATTATCCTGATAGTTCAAGATGGTGGCAAATAGTTGATAAATATAAAGTGAATACTTTTTATACAGCACCAACTGCAATTCGAGCATTAATGCGTGAGGGAGATATACCGGTAAAAAAAACCTCTAGAAAATCACTTAAACTTTTAGGAACGGTAGGAGAACCTATAAATCCAGAGGCATGGATGTGGTACTATAAAACTGTAGGTAATTCTAAATGCCCAATTGTAGATACTTGGTGGCAAACTGAAACTGGAGGAATAATGATCGCTCCACAAACAGGGGCTATTCCTCTAAAACCTGGTTCTGCAACAAAACCTTTCTATGGAATTAAGCCTGTTCTAGTTGACAAAAACGGGAAAGAGATAAAAGGTGCTGGCGAAGGAAGACTTTGCATAGCTCAATCTTGGCCTGGCCAAATGAGAACAGTATATGGAGATCATCAAAGGTTTATTGATACTTATTTTTCTCAATTCAATGGAAAATATTTTACTGGTGATGGATGTAGAAGAGATAAAGATGGTTATTACTGGATCACAGGTCGTGTAGATGATGTAATTATTGTTTCAGGACACAACTTGGGAACTGCTGAAATTGAAAGTGCATTTGTTGCACATCCAAAAGTAGCTGAAGCCGCTGTAGTTGGTTACCCTCATGATATTAAAGGTAATGGATTGTATTGCTATGTAACTTTGAATGCTGGGGAAACCGAAACCGGTGAACTTGAGAGAGATCTTAAACTTTGGGTAAGAAAGCAAATAGGACCTCTAGCAACTCCAGATCTAATTCATTTCACTCCAGGACTTCCTAAAACAAGATCTGGAAAAATAATGAGAAGAATTTTGAGAAAAATTGCTGCAAATGAACATGGTCAATTAGGTGATACCACAACCCTAGCTGACCCAAGTGTTGTTGATAGTTTAGTTGAAAATAGAAAAAATATTTAAAACTGAATTAAATCTTTAAACTCTTGTTTAACAACATCCCATTTTAAAATCATCGAATTTAAAACGATCTTTCGATCTAAAGTTTTTAATTCATCTGCAATTGGAGCCCACTTATATAAAGAGAGTGCACTAGGATTAAAAGGCAAGTCTTGATAATAAACATCCCAATTTATTTTCTCTAATCTTTCATCAAAACTTTTTCTTGCTTCATCGATAATATCTAACGGCATCTTATTAGAAATTTCATCATCTAAAATTTTATTAAAAATTTCGTTGGCTTTGTGAATATCTTGATAATTAAAATTAACTTTTAAATATGAAAAAATAAAAAAAGTTAAATCTTGTAATGCAACTGAATAAATATTCCATTTTGCAAGATTTACTGATGACATAAATTCATCATTATCAAAATGAAGAACGTATCTTGTTCCCATTCTGGTTTTTAGATAATTATATAAAGTAACTTGAGTGGCCCAGGCAGATTTTGTTTGGATAAATTGTTCTAGTTCATCTAAATTTTTTATTTTTTTTTTGGGAATAAACGCCTTAAACATAGCGAATAAATATGTTTTGAAATCCTCAAGTTTTATGTCTCTCCAAGTTAATTTATATTTTCCCATGTAAATTTGTAAGTGCGCCAATTATATCTTAAAAAAGTAAGTAAATAAGTACCTAAAATGGTGAATTTTAGGTCTTTTCAAAACCCTCATAATGGTTATGGTTTTACCCAGTTATAACTAAAAAGAGAGGTATAAATGTCAAATCAACAAAAACACTGGGAAAAAACCAGGTCATTGTTATTTATAACATTGGCAATCTGGTTTGTTTTCTCAATTGGCATCTTTCTCTTTGGAGCTGAAATGAACGAGGTCACAGGACCTTTCGGTTATCCATGGACATATTGGTTTACGTGTCAGGGATCTCTTGGTGCTTTCGTAATCTTAATTTTCTGGTTTGCGAACAGACAAGAAAAAATCGATGAAGAGTTCGGCTTTAGCGAAAGAGAGGACGAATAATGAAAGGTAATTTCATAGATAATTTGCCTAAGGTTTATGGAATCTATACTGGAGGATTTATAGGTTTCATAATCATCATGGCAATTGCTGAACAGATGGGTATGACAGCTAAAGCGATAGGTATCGCTTTCGTTGCATTTACTGTATTCATCTATGCATTAATCGGTTGGCTATCAAGAACAGCCCAAGCAGATGCATATTACGTAGCTGGTAGGCAAGTACCAACAGTCTTCAACGGAATGGCGACTGCAGCAGACTGGATGTCTGGTGCTTCATTCGTTGCAATGGCGGGTGGTATTTACTTTAAAGGTTACGGCTATATGGCTCTTCTTGTAGGTTGGACTGGTGGTTATGTGCTTGTTGCATCTTTATTAGCACCATACTTAAGAAAATTTGGCTGTTATACAGTTCCAGATTTTATAGGTACTAGATACGGTGGTAATTTAGCTAGATTTAGCGCAGTTGTAGTTTTAACTGTTGCTTCATTTACTTATGTGACTGCTCAAATTAACGCTACAGGTACTATTGCATCTGTTGCACTTGATATCCCATTCCAATACGCAGTTTATGTTGGACTAATAAGTATTTTATTATGTTCAATGTTAGGTGGTATGAGAGGGGTAACTTGGACACAGGTTGCACAATATATCGTACTGATTATAGCTTACCTACTTCCAGTATTCTGGATCAGTAACAAAATGGGTGCGGGTTTCTTCCCTCACTTTATGTTAGCTGACGAGGTAGCTAGAATTGGTGAATTAGAACAACAGTTCGGTTTTGTTAAAAACGCAGCTGCTGATCTAAAATCAGTACCTAAAGGCTTGGCTGGAATAACTAAAGCTCACTCTGCAGTGAACGCTACACCTTGGGCATTTATTTCATTAGCATTAGCGATGATGATGGGAACAGCTTCATTGCCGCATGTGATGATGAGATACTTTACTACTCCAAGTGTAAAAGCAGCTAGAAAATCAGTAGGTTGGTCATTATTCTTTATCTTCCTACTTTATTCTTCTGCTCCAATGTTAGCTACATTATCTAAGTTATCATTGATCGACCCGAATTTACCAACTGGTATTATCGGTAAGACATTTGCAGAAGTGGAAGCGATAGATTGGTACCAAAACTGGAACCAAGCAAACCTAATGTTTATCAGCGACTTTAACGGAAATGGAACTCTTGAATTAAATGAGTTCTTCATGGGTGGTAAAGCCGTTGTATTAGCAACACCAGAGATAGCTGGATTACCTTATGTAATTTCAGGTCTGGTTGCTGCAGGAGGTATGGCAGCTGCCATGTCTACTGCTGATGGTTTGATTCTAGCAATTGCAAACGCTATATCACATGATGTTTATTATAAGATCATTGATCCAAAAGCGGAAACTGCAAAACGACTTCTTGTTGCAAGGGTATTACTTGTAGTAATTGGTTTTGCTGGAGCAACTATTGCAGCAATGGAGATTCAAGGAATCTTAGGTTCGGTTATCTGGGCATTTGACTTTGCGATGTCTGGATTGTTCTTCCCACTTGTACTTGGTGTATGGTGGAAGAGAGCTAACAGACAAGGTGCGATTGCTGGTATGCTAGGAGGTCTAGCTGCTGGTACTTGGTACTTAGTTTGGGTGCGAACTGGTGGAAGTGGATTCCTAGGGATTACACAGTTAACATTTGGTATCTTCGGATCAGCTGTTAGTTTAGTTTTAATGGTAGTAGTTAGTTTAATGACTACAGAACCAGATAAAGCTACTCAAAAAATGGTTGATGACGTGCGTGTACCGAGTGGTAAAACAATTCTTGGTAAATCACACTAAATAATCTTTTAAAGGGGCGATTAATTTCGCCCCTTTTATTTCATTACATTTTCCAATATAAATTTTGAATGTCGGCAAATTTTCATCCTTTAATATATTTTATTGATTATTTGCTTGGGATTATAATGTGGACTCTTATTGGAAGAGTAGCGATGAATATTTTTCAAAGAGAAGACTCACAATTCTTTTTCATGAGAGTATTTGTGAAATATACAAACCCTTTAATTAAATTATTTAAACCAATCACACCTTCATTTATCATTGGGCCATTGGTGCCCTTGTATGTTGCTTGGTTTTTCTACATGATTAGATTTTATCTAATGCCTTGGATCTTGGGGTATTCGGTGATGGGAATGTTGTCATTTCCTTTGGAGAGTGAAATTTCTAGACAAATTTATCAATTTTTTAATTCATTTTAATTTTTAAAATTGATACTAGTAAACCTAGCAATCAATGAAAAATATACAAATTTCACCATCAATTTTATCAGCTGACTTTAGTCAATTAGGTTCAGAAATTAAAAGACTCGAAGAAGGTGGAGCTGATATGATTCATGTGGATGTGATGGACGGTCATTTTGTTCCTAATTTAACAATAGGACCACCGGTAATTAAAGCTCTTCGAAAACATTGTTCAATAAAATTTGATGTTCATTTAATGATATCACCAGTCCATAAATATATAGATGCTTACGCTGATGCAGGAGCAGATATTATTACCATTCATCCTGAGGCAACTGATAATTTAGAAAATTCAATTAAAAAAATAAAAGAAAAAAATAAAAAAGTAGGAGTTTCACTTAATCCTGAAACTAAAATTGAATTAATATTAGATCTATTAGATCAAATAGATTTAGTTTTAATTATGAGTGTAAATCCTGGGTTTGGAGGTCAAAAATTTATGCCAGAAGTTTTAGATAAAATTAAAGATCTAAAAAAAATAAAAGAGCAAAAAAAAGTGGATTTTGACATAGAAATTGACGGTGGTATCAATTTTGAAAATTGTAAAAGTGCAATTGATGCTGGTGCTAACATTCTTGTTTCTGGTACTACAGTATTCAAAAGTAATGATGGAGATATAAAGAAAAATATTAATTTATTAAAATTAAAATAAGTTAATGATTAATAAAAATTTCTTAGGTATTTTAGGTCAATTTTATTTTAATTTAAAAGAAAGTTTTAAATCGGTTTATAAAAATTCTAATTTTTATGAAAAAAAAATATCAAAAACTTTCAATAATAGTTTTGAATATAAACCAAGCCCACATTTACTTTCTTCTATAATTAAATACCAAAATAAGAAATATAAAATTGAAGATTTTGCAATTGAGTCAATTTGGAAAAATAATTTAAGTTCAAAAGATTATGAAAAATTAAATAATTTTTTTTGGTTTTTTAGCTTAGATTTAAAATCCTCTAAGAAAACTACACAAACAATTATTAAAAATTGGATTTCAAATAATAATAAGTATCAAAAAAGAAGTTGGGAATTTGATTTAACAGCAAAAAGAATTATTTCATGGTTATCAAATCACCAACTTACTTATGAGGATGGTGACCAAGAATATAGGTCCACTTTTGATTATATGATCCAGAAACAAACTAACCATTTATTAAATGAGATTAAAAATCCAAAAGAAATAGAAAATAAAATGATTGGATGTGCTGCAATAATTTTGACTGGATTAGCTTACAAAAATGAAAAACTATACCTTATTAATGGATTAAATTTATTAAAAAATATAATTAAATTTTCACTCGATAATCAGGGTTTCCCAAAATCAAGAAATATCAAACAATTAATATTTTATTTAAAATATTTTATTATTATTAGAGAGTGGTTTAAAGAGTCTCAAAGTTTAATTCCTGAATATATTGATGAAACCATATACTACTTAGGGTCAAGTTATGCTTTCATATGGCAAAATATAAAACAAGATATTTTTTTTAATGGTAATTATTCATCTAAAAATAGTGAATTTGATCAATACTTAAAAAGACTTGGTTATAAATTTAAAAATCAAATTAATGAACTTGGGGGATACACAATACTTAAAAATAAAAAAATAATTCTTGCTGCTGATATTGGTTCTAGTCCTAATAAGATTTTTTCTAACGATTATCAGGCTGGAGCTTTATCGTTTGAAATATTTTCAAACGATAAAAAATTAATTTCAAATTCCGGTTATTACTCCAATAAAAATAATAAGTTTAATAAATTGTCAAGAAGTACAGCTCTTCATTGTAATTTAACTATTGAGGATTACTCTTCATGCAATTTTACAAAGAATAAGAATAATTTATTTATCGATAAAGGACTAAAAGTTACAAAAACAAATGTAGTTTTTGAAAATAATTATTGGAAAATATCAGGTGCTCATGATGGATATTTAATTAATTTTGGTATCAATTATGAAAGAGAAATTGAGTTCTACCCAGAGCAAATGAAGTTTATCGGATATGATAAATTATTTAGAAAAATACCAAATAAAGAAATTAAATTTGATATAAGATTTCACCTCTATCCAAGCTCAAAAGTGATGAAAACGCAGGACAACAAATCTATATTAATAGAAATAGATGAAGAAGGTTGGAAATTTAGTTGTGATAACTTTGATATTAATATTGATAATGGTTTATATTTCGGTGATAAAAATTCATATAAAGAAAACCAAAATATTTTTATTTCAGGTATGAACAATGAAGAAGAGCAGATAATAAAGTGGGAGATAAGTAAATTATAATGAAGAAAAAAATTAAGACAGCTCTTATTTCCGTATCTGACAAAAAAAAATTAAGACCACTATTAAATATTTTAAATAAAAATAAAATTAAATTAATTAGCTCGGGTGGAACCTATAAAGAAATTATAAGATTAAATTTTAAATGCTTAGAGGTTTCTAAATTTACTAATTCTCCTGAAATTTTAGAGGGTAGAGTAAAAACCCTTCATCCGAAAATTCATGCAGGTATTTTAAACAAAAGGAACAAAAAATCTCATTTTAAAGATCTGAGAGACAATAATTTTGAGAACATTGATTTAGTTATTGTAAATTTTTATCCATTTGAGAACACTCTTAAAAAAACAAAAGACCATAAAAAAATTATAGAAAATATAGATGTTGGTGGTCCTGCGATGGTTAGATCTGCCGCTAAAAACTACAATGATGTAACTGTAATAACGTCTTCAGAACAGTACGAGGAATTAATTCAAGAACTAAAAAAATTCAAAGGATCTACTTCTTTTAATTTTAGAGAAAAGCTATCAAGGATAGCATTTGCTGAAACAGCTTATTATGACTCTGTAATTTCAAGCTATTTTAACAAAAAAACAAATACTACCTTTCCTCAGAAAAAAATTTTTCATGGAAATCTAATAGAGCAACTAAGATATGGAGAAAATCCTCATCAACAAAGTGCAATTTATTCAAGTAGTTTAAATACTAATTTAAATCAAATTCATGGAAAGCAGCTAAGTTATAACAATTATAATGATATATTTAGCTCTCTAACTATTTCAAAATCTTTACCAAAAGGTAAAGGAACAGTTATAGTTAAACATGCAAACCCGTGCGGTGTCTCAGCCAAAAAAGATCATTTAGAAAGTTATAAATCTGCCCTTTCTTGTGATCCTGTAAGTGCTTTTGGTGGAATAGTTTCTTGTAATTATAAAATTGAAAAAAATTTAGCTATAGAATTAAATAAATTATTCTTAGAAGTTATAATTGCAAATGGGTTTGATAACAACGCTATCAAAATATTGAAAACCAAAAAAAATTTAAGATTAATTGATGGAACAAATTATAAATCAAAAGAACTTTTTAAGTTTAAATCATTTAGACAAAATATAATGATACAATCAGAGGATTTAAGTTTCTTTTCAAAGAAAGATTTTAAAATTGTATCAAAACGAAAACCAACATCTAAACAACTAAAAGATCTTATTTTTGCTTTTAATGTATGCAGGTATGTAAAATCAAATGCAATAGTCTTAGCATCTGACGAAACAACTGTTGGTATTGGCTCTGGTCAACCTAGCAGATTAGATAGTTGTCAAATAGCAATAAATAAAATGAAAAAATTTAATCTTCAAACTGATAATTTAGTTGCTGCATCAGATGCATTTTTTCCATTTGTAGACGGTATTGAAAAATTGGTCCAGTCTGGTGTTAAAGCGGTAGTTCAACCATATGGATCAATAAGAGATAAAGAAATAATTAACTTTGCAAATGAAACGAACACCGTGCTGCTTTTTTCAAAGACAAGACACTTTAGACATTAGATATTTGATCTATTTTTGCAGCAAGGATAAAATCACTCTCGGCTAGACCATTAATTGCATGAGTGAATATCTTAATTCTCGCATAACCCCATCCGAACCATAAATCGGGGTGATGACCTTCAGTCTCTGCTATTTCTCCAACTTTATTTACAAATTCCTGACTCTTTAAAAAGTTATCAAATTTAAAACTTTTTATTAAATGAAATCCATCAATTTTATCTTCTACTACCTCCCAACCATCAATTTTTTTTAAATACTTGTGTATTTCTTCAGCATTAAACGGAGGAATATTTCCTTCACACGGCACACACTTTTTATTTACTAAATCATCATCCATTAAAATAATCCAATTCTTTTAATTCATTAATATAATGTTTGTTTAATAAATCTTTTATATCAGTTGGAAGCAATTTCTGCCAACGGTTATTAAAACCTAAATTAAAAAAATTTATCTTTTTTCCAGTTTTATTTGAATACACACTCTCTTCAAAACCTTCATTAAATTCTTTATTCTTTAAATTTGAGAAATTAGTTGATTTAATTGAATTTAAAAATTTTGATTCGTCAATTTTTAAATCTCTGTTTGTTAATTGATTAATAAACAAAATTATTTTTTCAAAAGTATTTTCCTTTGCCGTTTGAAGATCTTCATATCTTATAAATAATACTTTAAAATTAGAAAAATTTTTCCAAGATTTATAATGATTTGACCATGATCCAAGATATGTAAAATTACTATGATCTAACTCATGTGATTTTTCAAGCAATGACGACTCACTATTAATCATATGCTTGAAAGCTTCATTATAATTTAAGGAATAGTGATGTGTTAATGAGGTAATAATATTTCTTGGATCTCTTACAATATAAATTGCACCCAATGTTTCATTTTTAGTTGTAAATTCATTACCTTTAAATGGTGATAGACAATTATGTGTTTTTACTAAATTTAAATTTTTTTTATTAAAAAAAAAATTTTGATTAAAAATCCAATTTTTACTAGCTTCCTCTTGAGATACAGTTTTAGTTTTTGAAAATTTCATATTTGGAAATTGATGAATCTTTAAAAGATGCTCAAAATTAAACTTTCCATTTTTTGAAAAATAATAACTTGCAAGAAATGATCTTACATAAGTATTTCCACTTTTTGGGTAGGATGCTATCCAAATAATCATTATTAAATATTCATTAAATGGAGCGGGCAAAGGGGGTCGAACCCTCGACCTTCTCGTTGGCAACGAGACGCTCTACCACTGAGCTATGCCCGCTTATTCTATAAGTGTTGAAATTAATAGCTTTTAAAAAATTTGCAAGAAATAGTTAGAAACTGTATTAAAAATAACAAAAGTTTTAATCTTAAAATATGAAAAATAATAAATCACATGTTTCAGAAAAATTATTTATTCCTATTGTCGAATTAATTAAACTTAGAAAATTTAATGAAGCCTTAGAATTGTTAGAAGATCTATCCGATCAAAATTCAGATATTATCAATAGATTTAAAGGATCAATTTATCTTAATAAAAAAGAATGGGATAAATCACTTTTTCATTTCAAAAAAATTTCAAATGAATCTAAAAATTTTAAAATATTTAATAATATTGGAGTTTCATTATACAAACTTGGCAAATATTCAGAAGCTATAAATGAATTCAATCAAGCAATTGAAATTAATAATACTTTTTTATCAGCGTATGAAAATTTAAGTTTAACTTATAAACAATTGGGTAATTATAGCTTATCAATAGAATTTTCTTTAAAAGCGTTAAACTTATCTCCAAAAAATATAAAAATTCAAAATAACTTAATTGAAACTTTTAATTATTATAAACCTAAAAAATCAGAAAATTTAATTATAAATCTAAATGATAAGATAAGTAAAATTGATGAATTATTAGCTAATAATCTGGCAGAAAAATCCTCTGTATCTCATGCTTTAGAGAAATCAGAAAAAATATTACAAGAAAGTAATCTAAAATTATCATACCCTGAAACTCAAATTTATAGAAGAAATAAAATAAACCTAAATTGTGATAGACACTTTGGTATATTTAATAAACATAAGATTATACCAAAATATTGTTTTAGTTGTTACAAAGTTCAAATCAACTTAAAAAATGTTTTAGATTTAATAAAACTATATTTTTATTTTAATAACATAAGTTTAGAAAATAATAATATTAGAAAATGTATGGTTGAATTACGTAAAAACGTAGTTGGAAATTATAAAGGATACTTATATGCAGGTTCAATTGAAGAAGCTAAAAATATAGAAAAAAAAATAAAACAAGATTTAATAAATTATCAAATGAACTTTGAAAGAATTGAAATAAAGCACGGTTGTACAGAATATTATAAGGAATTTAAGTTATTCAAAAATGTTGAAGAGAATATAATTGATAAAATTTATAAAAAAGAATGGGAAGTCTTTGAAAAAGAGTTTGATGAAAAAAACTTTATAAATGAAATAAATAAAGAAAAAATTTTTGATAACACGCTAAATAAATATAATCTTTCAGATTTTTTAATTATAAAAAATTGGATCTTATACGCCAAAATTCTTAATGATTATAGCTACAAAGAAATCTTTAACTATAACGTGAATATAAATCATATGTCTATAAAGGATATAGAAAATATCAAAATGAGAAATACAAATTAATTAATAAATATGTCTTATGAATTAGGAAAATTATTAATTAAGCAAAAAAAATTTAAGCAGGCATTAAAATATTTTCAAGAATTGCTTAAAAATAAAAAAAATGACTTAAGAATAAATTTTCAAATTGGAAAAATTTTTTATGAATTAAATGATTTACATAAAAGTTTTGCATACTTTAAAAAATGCAAGGAATTAAAATCAAATGATCCCAATGTTTTGTTTAATTACGCACTAGTTTTACAAAATATTGGTGAAATAAAACAAGCCAAAAAAGAATATTTAAATCTGATTTCAATAAATCCCAAAGATATAAAATCATATTATGCTTTATCCTCCATTAATATAGATAACATTACCTTTGAATTTTCTGAGAAATTAAAATCTTTTAATCAAAATAAAAGTCTTTCTGATTATGAAAGAAGTTTAATTAATTTCATTTTTTCTAAAATAGAAAAGAAAAAACGTAATTTAGAGAATGAAATTGAATACCTTAAAAAATCTCACCAATTATGTAATGATGCCAATAAAATTTACAATTCTCAATCTAACTATTATTATTCGAATATAATCTCTAAAAAATTTAATCAAATTAAATTTGAAGGTAAGTTTAATAAAATTGATAATTTTAATAATAACAACCATATATTTATTATTGGATTACCAAGATCAGGTTCCACTTTAGTTGAGACAATTATAGCTCATAACACAAATGAGATTGTATCTGTGGGTGAATTCCATGCAGTAAATACCTCAATTTTAGAACAAATTGGTGGCTTAATTTATTCTAAAAATTTTGATCATAATAATTTTGAAATAAAAATAAATAAAAAACAATTTCAAAATTCTCTTATTGAAAAATACGATAATTTTCAAAAAAAAGTTTATTTAGACAAATCTCTTGAAAATTTTTTTAATATAGAATTAATCTTAAATTTTTTTCCAAACTCTAAATTTATTCACACTTTTAGGGATATTAATGATGCAATTATTGGTATTTACCAAACAATGCTACCAGAATTATCGTGGAGTCATGATTTAAAAGATATAATTAATTATATCAAAATATATAAAAGTACGATTGAGTATTTTAAAAAAAAATATCCAAATACTATAATTGATGTTAATTTAAGTACACTTACAAATAATAAAGAAGCAGAAGTTAAAAAAATCTTAGATTTTTGTAAAATAAAATATACTGGAAACTTTCTAAGTTATGAAAAAAATAAAAAACTATTTAATAAAACAAATAGTTTTTTACAAGTCAGAGAAAAAATTAAAAGTTATAAAAATAATAGGTACAAATCATATTACTATTTATTAGATAACATAAAAATAGAAAAATAAAAAAATTTTAATTTATTTTTTTTAATTCACGTATAAAATCAACTAATGAAAATTTCAGAGCTACCTAGTAAAATTCCAGTTTTTCCTTTAAGCAATTTTATAATTTTTCCAAAAACAACTGTCCCATTAAATATTTTTGAACCACGTTATTTAGATATGATAAATGACAGTATCAAAACAAATAAAATGATAGGTATGATCCAGCCAAAATCAAACAGTCAAAATAATAATATACCAGATTTATATGAGGTGGGTTGTCTTGGAAAAATAACTACTTTTAGTGAAACTGAGGATGGACGTATTTTAATTGAATTAAAGGGATTAATTAGATTTCAAAAAATAAGAGAAATCACAACAAAGAATAAATATAGAATTTTAGATGTGAATTTTGAAAAATTTACTCATGATTTAAATGATGAAAAAGAAGAATTAAATTTTTCAGATTTAGAGATTATTTTTAAAGATTTAAAATCTTTGTTTAAAAAAAAAGGTTTCATTATCAACTGGAAAGCATTAGAAAAACAAAGTCTTAATGAAATAATAAATGCCTTAGCTATGGCCTCACCATTTTCACTTGAGGAAAAACAAATTTTATTAGAAGCAATAAATTTAGAAATTAGAAAAAAAAAAATTGGGGAAATAATAAAAACTTATACGCATGATGTTTATGAAAATACAACAATTCAATAAATTATATAATTATTCCTTTATCTGCTACCTTGGTAAAAAATTTATTTATTGATGAATTCTTACCTAATATTTGAATTGATTTACTTAAAAAATTGCTGTGAATTTTTCTTTCAAGATTAAAGAATTCATGCACAAAATCAATCCCATTTGAAAAAATTAAATTTTTATGTTTTAATTTTCTTTCAAATTCTTGATTTACAGATTTATCTAAAGGTAGACCTAAAGAAATTTTATTTTTTATTATATCGATTAAAATTATTAAATCCCTAATTGTCATATTGAATCCTTGTCCTGCAAGTGGGTGAACTTTATGAAGCAAGTCACCAAATGCTAAGATATTATTATGATAATAAGATCTCAAAAATAAAGACTTTAACTCAAATTTTTCAATTTTTTTTATTTTTTGAATTTGATATTTAAAATTATATTTTTTAATCAAATCACTGATAATTTTTTTTTTTTCATGATTTGAATTATGAACAGAGTAAACAACTGATGTCTCGGTTGCAGAAATTGGCAAAAAAGCTAAAGGCCCCCTTGTTGTAAATATTTGATAAGCAGTATTATTTGGTATTTTTTTATGGTTAATTATAGTTGTATATGCAAAACTATTATACTTTTTTACTATTTTTTTACTAAATAATTTTTTCGAAATAAAATTGTTAGAATCTGTGTTAATAACTAAATTATAATAATCAGAAAAATTATTACGTAATGAGTGTATTTCTTTAAAATATTTATCATTTTTTAAACTTTTTTTTATAATTTTATAAAGTTCATAATTTCTAATTATTGAAAAAAGATAATCATGTTGAGATTCAAATTTGATAATTTTTTCATTTTTTAAATTATCACTAAAAATTTTAATTTTTTTTAATTTCCAAAGAATTTTATTTATGTCGATAATACTTGAATTGAAATATTTTACATTACTTTTGGAAATTCCAAGTGTTCGAGTTTGATTTAATTCAATAGTTTTTTTGTGAAAAAGAACATCTACATATATATTTTGGTTAACCAAAGCCTTTGCCAAAGTTATACTTGATAATCCTGCGCCTAAAATACAAACTCTCATATTATTTTTAATTTTAACAACAAAAATTAGATGATACAAAGTGATATAATTGATTCATTTGTATGGATATTAAAAAAACAGCGAATTCACTTATTATATTCACGGCCAGAAGATTAGCTGAAATCTTTGGATTGTTTATTTTATTCTCAGGATTATTGTTATTTATTGCTTTATTTACATATTCACCTGAAGATCCTAACTTTATTTTCCCAGATAATACTGAAATAAAAAATTTATTAGGTTTTAATGGAAGTTTTATATCTGATTTATTTTACCAATCCATAGGTCTGATGTCTTATTTGTTTTCAGTAACTTTAATTTTCACCGGAATCAATATTATAAGGATTAAAGATTTATTTTTAATTATAGAAAATATTTTTTTTTCAATTATTTATTTAATTTTTGGCACACTATTTTTTGCTCATTTTGTTTCAAATGGATTTACTCTTTATATAAATGGAAATGGTGGATTTGTTGGTGTATATTTTAATCAAACCTTTTTGAATTCATTAATATCTATTAATGAAACCATATCTTTTTATTTGTTGATTGTTTTTGTTCTTTTATTATTTTTAATTAGTATTAATTTTCATCCTTTAAAATTTTATAATTTTGTAAAAAAAATAATAAAATATTTTAGTAAAAAAGAAAAAATTTATACAGATAAAAGCGAAGTGATAAATGAATATATTCCACAAGAGGAAATTAAAAACCTGATACAAGAAGATTTACCTTTTATTAAAACAGAAAATAAAAATGAAAACAAAATTAAATTCAAATTGCCTAATTTAGATTTGCTTAAAACTCCAACAAAAAAAGATCGAAATAATACTGAAAAAAATGAAACCCAAGGCTCAGAGTTTTTAGAAAAAATTTTATTAGACTTTGGTGTTGACGGGAATATTAAAAAAATAAGTCATGGACCAGTGGTAACCTTAAATGAATTTGAGCCCGCAGCAGGAGTAAAAGTTTCAAAGATAATTAATTTGTCAGACGATATAGCGAGAAATACTAGTTCGGAGTCAGCAAGAATTTCAACAATTCCAGGTAGTAATACTATTGGTATAGAGCTACCTAATAATTCTAGAGAAAATGTCTATTTAAGTGAGATAATAAATAATCCTGATTTTAAGAAAAAAGAGATTAAATTACCAATTGCATTGGGGAAAAGTATTTCAGGAAAACCTATTGTAGGTGACTTATCTTCGATGCCTCACCTTCTAATTGCTGGCACTACAGGTTCCGGAAAATCTGTTTGTATAAATACAATTATTTTATCCTTACTTTATCGACACACTCCAGAAAAATGTAAATTTATTTTAATTGATCCAAAAATGCTTGAGCTATCAACTTATGAAGGAATTCCTCATTTATTGTGCCCGGTTATTACAGAGGCAAAGAAAGCTGCATCAGTTCTAGGATGGGTAGTTAAGGAAATGGAAAGTAGATACAGATTAATGACTAAAGAAGGTGTTAGAAATATTGATGGCTACAACTCAAAGCACAAACTTCCAATGCCTTATATAGTTGTTGTGGTTGATGAAATGTCTGATCTAATGCTGGTTGCTGGTAAAGAAATTGAAAATTATATTCAAAAACTATCCCAAATGGCAAGAGCTGCTGGGATTCACATAATAATGGCAACACAAAGACCCAGTGTTGATGTAATCACCGGTACAATTAAAGCGAATTTTCCAACTAGAATTTCTTTTCAAGTAACTTCAAAAATAGATAGCAGAACTATTCTGGGAGAACAAGGTGCTGAACAATTGTTAGGAAAAGGAGACATGCTTTACATGTCGTCAGCAAACCGAATAGTCAGGATACATGCTCCGTTTGTATCAGACAACGAGATAGAAAAAATAAATAATTTTTTACGTTCACAAGCAGAACCTGATTATGTAGACGAAATACTGAATTTTGCAGACGAAAAAGAAATTGGAGATAATCAAAATCTAGGGGATAAAGATGAATTATATGAGCAAGCGGTAGATATAATCAGATCTGAAGGCAAAGCATCAACATCATTTTTACAAAGAAAACTCCAAATTGGCTATAATAGAGCGGCAAGAATTATTGATATGATGGAAGCAGATGGCGTGGTTAGTAAAGCTAATCATGTTGGAAAAAGAGATGTACTATGATGCGATATATCATAATTTTATTGTTTTTATTTTTAACAACAAATTCAAATTCTCAAATCAAAGACAAAATAATTCAAAATTTAAAAAATACAAACAATCTCGATTTTAAATTTGAACAAAATATAAATGGGAAAATAGAAAATGGAAACTGTACTATTGAATACCCAAAAAAAATTTTTTGTGAATACGCGAAAAGCAATAACAAAATTTTAGTATCAAATGGTAAATCCCTAGTAATCAAAACTAGGGTAAGCTATTATCGTTATCCTCTTAACAAAACTCCACTTAATTTAATTTTAGATAAAAATTTTTTAATAAATAGAATTTATGATCTTAAGGGAAGAATTATAGACAATAAGCTTATAAATTTTAAAATTTTAGAAAGAGATAATGAAATTAATATTTTTTTTGATAATCAAACTTATGATTTAATAGGATGGCAAAATACTGATATCTATCAGAATTTTAATATTACTTTTCTCTCTTCAATAAGAAAAAATAGAGTTCTTTCAAAAGATCTATTTAAAATTCCAGCTCAAAACTAGATTTTTAAAATTTCTGTTTTAAATATTTTCATTCCTCTTGAAATATAATTATTTAAAGCATTTTTATGATCTAAAGAACACGTGTGAACCCAAACACGTTCAACACTATTTTTAAAAGATTTTTTAATTGCCTCTGATAATAAATAAGAACCTAATTTTTTATTTTGATATTCCTCAATTATGCCAAAATAGGCAATTTCGATTTCATTTTTTTCTGGATGATAAATTAATTCAAAAAAACCTACTAAATCATCTTTAAATTCTAATACGAAAGTTTGAACATTTTTTGAAGAAACATAATTTATCCATTTTTCTTCTGACCAAGACAATCTATCTATCCACTTATGATTTTTTCCAATAGTTTTATAAAAAAATTTATTTAATTGAAAGTTTATTGGATCTATCAATCTTAGAGAATAATCTTTTGATGGTTTGACTACTTCTCTAAGATCATAAAGGGAATTTATTTCTAAATAATTTCTTTTAACTTTTTCGATCACTCAACCATTTTTCCTACTCGTTCGCCTCCAAATAAATGAAAGTGTAAATGGGGAACTTCTTGACCACCATGGTCGCTAATATTAGCTAAGGCTCTATAACCCTTACCTACTTCTGTTGAAATACCAAGCTTTTTAGCTACTATATTAATACCTTTCAACAATCCAACCATCTCATCCGGAGAAGCGTTTAAACTAAAATCGTCTAGGTCAAGATATTTACCTTTGGGAATTACTAGAGCATGAACCTTTTTTTGTGGATTGATATCGTGAAAAGACAAAACAAAATCATCCTCATAAATTTTATTGCAAGGAATCTCTCCACGTAAAATTTTTGCAAAAATATTATTATCGTCGTAACTCATTTTTTCCTTTTTTCTAATTCTGACATTACTTCTTCAATTTTTATATCATTAGCTTCGAGATATATTAATAAATGATAAAAAACATCTGCTGCTTCATGAATTTTATTAGAATTTTCTTCCACTGCCTGAATCAGTTCATTTACTTCTTCAAGAACTTTTGCTTTACTTAATGATTTGTCAGTAAGTAGCTTATTAGTATAAGAGCCATCCACAGGAGAAGATTTTCTTTCTCTTGCGAGTTTTATCAAGTTTTCTAATATGTTAAGCATACTAAATCCTAACAGGAATCCCTTTTAAATCCAAATATTCCTTAGCCTCTTTTATAGAGTGCTTACCATAGTGGAATATTGAAGCTGCTAGAACTGCACTAGCATTTCCTAATTCAATTCCATCTACTAAATGATCTAGATTTCCAACTCCACCTGAAGCAATGACTGGAATATTTACCATAGAAGATATCTTAGACATAAGCTCAATATCATAACCAACTTGAGTACCATCTCTATCCATAGAAGTAACTAGAAGCTCGCCTGCTCCACTATCTTCCATTTTTTTTGCAAATTCTATTGCATCAATGCCAGTATTATTTCTTCCACCATGAGTGAAAATTTCCCATTTATCTTCTTTTTTTTTAGCATCTATCGCTACCACAATACATTGTGACCCAAATTTTTTAGAACTTTCTACAACTGCTTCTGGATTTTGAACTGCTGCAGTATTGATTGACACTTTGTCTGCACCACAGTTCAGTAATTTATTGATATCCTCAATACTTCTAACACCACCTCCAACTGTCAGAGGAACAAAGCATTTCTTGGAAGTCTTCTCTACAACATCATAAATAGTATCTCTATTTTCATTTGATGCAGTAATATCTAAAAAGCAAATTTCATCTGCTCCACCGTCTGAATAAATTTTAGCTTGCTCAACGGGATCGCCTGCATCCTGCAGATCAACAAAATTAATTCCTTTAACAACACGTCCATTTTTAACATCCAAACAAGGTATTATTCTATTTTTAAGCATCTAATTCCTTAACTAATTCATCCAATTTAATGTCACCATCATAAATAGCTTTTCCAACTATTATACCCTCGATATTACTATTATTTAACTCCTTAGCTTTTTTAATATCGTCAATTGATGACACCCCACCAGATATTATTACTGGACAATTGGATGAGTTAGCAACCTTTGCTGTCTCTTCAAAATTAGGACTTTGCTTCATTCCGTCTCTATTGATATCAGTATAAATCAATCTACTTGCACCATAATCATTCACTTCATTTAAATAATCTAAAGTTAATTGATTTGAATTTTCTTTCCAGCCTGAGACTGACAAATATCCATCCTTAGCATCTAACCCTAAGGCAATTTTATTTGGAAATCTTTCACAAGCTTCTTTTAAAAAACTTTTATCTTTAATAGCTGCACTTCCTAAAATAACTTTTTCAACACCAGCATCAGTGTATTTCTGAATACTTTCAAAGTTTCTGATACCTCCACCAATTTCAATTTTTAGATCAAATTTAGTTACTATTTCCTGAATAATATCTAAATTAACTATATCTCCAGTTAAAGCACCATCTAAATCAACTATATGTAAGTTTTTAAAACCATGTTCCTTATATTTGCCAGCTTGTTCAACTGGAGACATTTCGTATTCAGTTTTGTTGTCAAAATCTCCTTTAACTAACCTCACACACTTTTTATCTTTTATATCTATTGCTGGAAATATTTTCATTTATAAACTTATAAAATTATCGATTATTTTAAGTCCGGTTTTATCACTTTTCTCTGGGTGGAACTGTGTTCCAAAAATATTTTCTTTTTCAACAGAACAAACAATATTTGATGAATAATCTGTTGTTGCTGAAATTACATTTTTATCTTCTGGTTCAAATTCATAACTATGAACAAAATACATGTGAGAATTATTATCTATATCTTTAAAAATTTTACTGTCCTTAACAATGTTAATTTGGTTCCAACCAATGTGAGGAAGTTTATATTTTCCATTCTGGTTGTCTATTTTTGATACTTTTCCTGATATCCAACCAAGTCCTTTAGTTTCAGTTTCTTCATAGCCAATATCTGCAAACATTTGTAATCCAACACAAATACCAAGAAGTGGTTTTTTATTATTAATTGCAAACTCATTTAAAGTGTCTACCAGACCACTGATGTTATTTAAGGCATCAACACAACTCTTAAACGAACCCTGCCCTGGTAAAATAACTTTATCTGACGATTTAATCTTATTTAAATCTGAAGTTACATCGATATTTACTTTGTCTTTAGCAACCTCCTTAAAGGAGTTTATTACCGAGCTTATATTGCCCGAATTATAATCAACAATTGTGACTTTCATTAAACTTATAATGAGCCTTTAGTGGATGGGATGCTCTTCTTGTTTCTTGGATCCATCTCCAATGCAGCTCTTAATGATCTTGCTAGTGCTTTATAACATGATTCAATTATGTGGTGGCTATTGTCCCCATAAATATTTTCAACATGCATCGTAATGCCTGCAGATTGAGAAAATGCCTGAAACCATTCTTTAAATAGTTCTGTGTCCATCTCTCCAAGTTTCTCAACTTTTAATTTTACTTTCCAAATCAAATAAGGTCTGTTTGAAACATCTATTGCAACTCTTGTTAATGTTTCATCCATTGGAATAACTGAGTGTGCATATCTTTTTATTCCTACAAATTTTTTAGCTGCTTTTTTTAAAGCTTCACCAATAGCAATACCTGTATCTTCTGTTGTGTGATGAAGATCGATATGAGTATCCCCTTTTGCTTTAACTTTTAAATCAATTAAGGAATGCTTTGATAATTGCTCAAGCATGTGATCTAGAAAACCTATTCCAGTGTCAATTTGGTACTTACCTTTGCCATCAATATTTACCTCAACATTGATGCTGGTTTCTTTTGTTTTTCGAGATACTTTTCCTTTTCTAGCCATATATTTTTAATGGTATACATACATAATCCCGCTATATCAATATCAGTCTGAACACTTGAAGTATCAAAAATAGTTACCATTTATTAGATATGACAACAATTGTACTAGTTAGAAAAAACAATGAAGTAGTAGTTGCTGGTGATGGACAAGTAAGTATGGGAAATACTGTTGTTAAAAGCACTGCTTCGAAAGTTAGAAAAATTGAAAAAAGAGATGTGGTAGCAGGATTTGCAGGATCAACTGCAGATGCATTAACTCTATTTGAAAGATTAGAGGGAAAATTAGAAAAACATGCAGGCAACTTATCAAGAGCCGCAGTTGAGTTAGCAAAAGATTGGCGAACAGATAAATACTTAAGAAGATTAGAGGCACTAATGGCCGTAGGAGATAAAAATAATAGCTATATTATTTCAGGAACTGGAGATGTTTTGGAGCCAGAGGGTGACGTTATTGGAATAGGATCTGGAGGAAATTATGCTCTTGCTGCAGGAAAAGTTTTAATGGAAGGCAGCATGTCTGCTGAAGAGGTTGCAAAAAAAGCAATTAAAGTTGCTGCTGATATATGTGTTTTTACAAACGATAATGTTAAAATTGAAAAAATATAATGGATAATTCAAACGTAACTCAATTACACCCTAAAGATAAAAATCAAAAAGAAGAAGTTTCTTTAGTAAGTTCTTTATCTCCAAGAGAAATCGTCTCTGAATTAGATAGATTTGTTGTAGGTCAAAATAAAGCCAAAAGAGCAGTTGCTGTTGCATTAAGAAATAGATGGAGAAGGCAAGCTCTTAAAGGCGAAATGAAAAATGAAGTTTTGCCAAAAAACATTCTAATGATCGGGCCAACCGGAGTTGGTAAAACTGAAATTTCAAGAAGACTTTCAAAATTAGCAGAAGCTCCTTTTGTAAAAGTTGAAGCTACAAGATTCACAGAAGTTGGTTATGTTGGAAGAGATGTTGAGCAGATTGTAAGGGATTTAATTGAGATAGCAATCTCCATGGAAAAAGTAAAAAAAAGAAAAGAGGTTTTTGCTCAAGCTCAAAAAGCAGCTGAAGAAAAAGTTTTAGATGCTTTAGTTGGTAAAAAAGCAAGTTTAGCTACGAGAGAAAGTTTTAGAAAAAGATTAAGAAATGGTGATTTAGATGACAATGAAATAGAAATAGCAGTCAGTGATACTGGCTCAAGTGGTGCCTCTTTTGAAATACCTGGGATGCCTGGAGCTAATGTTGGAATGATCAACATTGGTGAGATGATTGGAAAATCTATGGGCAATAAAGAAAAAAAGAAAAAAATGACTGTGAAAGAATCTCATGAAATTTTAATTAATGATGAGTCTGATAAATTAATTGAACAAGATAAAATTATTAAAGCAGCTAAACTTTCAACTGAAAATAATGGAATAGTTTTCTTGGATGAAATTGATAAAATTTCTGCAAGAACCGATAGAGTTGGTGGAGATGTTTCAAGGGAAGGTGTCCAAAGAGATTTATTGCCTTTAATTGAGGGAACGACTGTAAACACAAAACATGGACCAATTAAAACTGACCATATTTTGTTTATTGCATCAGGTGCTTTCCAGCTTGCCAAACCATCTGACTTATTGCCCGAGTTACAAGGAAGATTACCAATTAGAGTTGAACTTGAGGCTTTAACTAGTGAAGATTTTAAAAGAATATTAAGAGAACCTGATTTTAGTTTAATCAAACAGTATGTGGCTCTTCTAAAAACTGAAAATGTTGATCTTGAATTTTCAGATGATGGTATAGATGCAATAGCGAATATTGCATCAGAAGTAAATGCTACGGTCGAAAATATTGGTGCTAGAAGGTTGCACACTATCATTGAAAAAATCTTAGACGAAATAAGTTTTACAGCCACCGACCGAGCAGGAGAGAAGATTATTATTGATAAAGAATATATTAATAAAAACTTAGATACTTTAGTAAAAGATACTGATCTATCAAAATTTATTTTATAAAACTAAATATAATTAAGTTCTTCTAATTCAACTTTAAATTCTTTCTCAATTTTGTTTTTTAAATTTTGGGGAAGAGAATCTGGATTGTTATTTTTTAAACCATATTTAAAGAAAGTAATTTTTTTACCATCTATATCTTTTATAGCCTCCGGAAATCCAACTTCTTTTTCTATTTTTTGCATTTCACTAAAAGTAGTGGTTTTTAAAGTATTTTTTAATTTATTTCTATCTATGTAAAATTTAGATTTTCCTAGATTATGAATAAAGCTGAGAATCTCAACGAAAGTCTTTTCTGTATCATTAACTAGATCTTCATACTTTATTAATAAATATCTTTTTATTTTTTTAAATTCTTTCCATGTATTATAATTTGAAGACCAGGACCCGACATGGGTAATAACTTTATCTTCTACAGTTGATGAATGTTTTTTTTCACCTGTTAAAGTTCCTATTTCTATTAATTTATTAGTAGCAGACTCCAAGCTAATTTGATTATGATTTGCATAAGATTTTACAACACTCCTGGGGTCTCTAACTATATAAATAACTCCTAATGTATTTTTTAAATCTGTAAATTTATAACCATTGATATCATAAAAACATGCATGGGTTTTTAAAAATCTAATTGCTTTTTCATTTTGTGAATTAAGTTTTTGCTGTACTTTAATATAATTTTTTACTAAATCTAAATCGTTTGATATATCAATACCAAATTTTCTAAATACATTTTTGTCAGGAAACTGGGTTATCTTATCCAAAGAATTTAGTTCAAAATTACCATCTTTTGTGAATAAATATGCCGAAAGTAAAGATCTTAAAAAAGTATTACCGCTTTTAGGATATGAGGCTAACCAAATTATCATCAATTTTATTTATCATACTTTTTTTTTAAAAAAATATAAAAAGCTCCAGACCCACCATCTTCAATTTTAGCATCTTTAATATCATTAATCATACTCATAAGAGTTTGGTTGTTGCTAATAAATTCAGGAACTGAATATTTTAAAATACTTAGGTCTTTAGAAACGTAAGGATCTTTGTCATTTTTTGAATGCAAACCTTTTCCCGTAACTACGATTAATTTGCCAATCTTATCTGCAAAAGCTTGTGATATGAAGTTTTCTATGGCTATATTTGCTTGATCAAGAGTATAGCCATGCAAATCTATCGATCTAGTTAAAAATCTTTTTTTAGAATGAGTTTTAATATCTTTGTTAGGAAGCTTATCCTTGCTTGATAAAAATTTCTCCCAAATTTTTTTATCTTTGTCTGAAATATTATCGTTCAATTAAGTTAGTATATTAACAAGCTGCCAGTTTGGATTTGCTGACGTAGTATCTCTTGAAAAAATCCACGTATCGTAAATTTTTTTAATCTTTTCAGGATCTCCAGAAACAATTTTTTTATCTTTATCTCTTATACAAGTAATCACCTCTGCTATAAAATCCACTGTTACGTTTAAAATATTTCCAATTTTTTTATGCTCCTTAATCTCAGCTTTATTAACTCCAATAAATGTTATTTCTGCAAAATGACCCCTTTTTGCTCTCTCTTTCAACGCATCATCAAATTGATTAAATATATCTTTGTTTAACAGGGGTTTTGCGTTTGTGATCTTATTATCATTATCACTGAAATCAGTAATAATTGTTTCATAAGCAATTTTCGCGCCTTTTAAAAACTCTTTTTTAGCTTCATCATCAAAATTCTCTTTTGGTTTAGCAGCTTGATCTACATTAATATTTTTTAAAACCTCTTTAAATTGAGCTGGTGATTTCCCCTCAAAACCGGTTTTTTTACCAAGAATGCCTCGAAGTCTTAAAAAAATAAATCCTGCAATCATCGCCAATAAAATGATGTCGATATATTCAAAACTATAATTCATGATTAGATAGTAATTACTCTGTTGATTAATTTCAACTAGCAATTTAGATTAAGGACAAATGAACTCAATATTATTATCAATAATTTTGGTGCCTATTATTGAAATCTATCTTTTAATTAAAATTGGCTCTCAAATTGGAGCAATGACTACTATTTTACTCATTTTTACCACTGCAATTGTAGGAATTTATTATGCAAGGTATGAAGGTCTAAATACTTTGAAATCAGGCTTTATTCAGTTAAGCAAAAATGAACCTCCGGCCTATGAAGTTCTCTCAGGCGCAGCCATAGCATTTGCGGCACTTTTATTAATTATTCCTGGATTTATGACAGACGTCATAGGCTTTTTACTTATATTTCCATTAAGCAGAAAGACTATATTTAATATTTTTAAAAAAAAAATTAAATTTAAAAAAAAACAAAATAATGATTTCATTGAGGGAGATTATGAAGATATAGAGGATAATGATGACAGAAAAATTTAAAATTTTAGGTAGATATATTAAAGATATGTCATCTGAAACAAAAGATCCTGAGACATATATCTTTGTAAAAGATAATATATCCAAATATCAGCTTAATATAAATATTAACTCAAAAGCTTTAAAGAATAAAATGGTAGAAGTTAATACAATAATGAAATTTGAGGATAAAGAAGACAATAGACTAAAATCTTTTTTTGAATTAAATCATGCAACAATAATTCAAGTTGATGAGAATGTTCAAGATAAAAAAGAATTAGAAAAAATTATAGTCTGTGATACACAAATTAAAATTTATCCAGAACTAGAAAAATCATTTTTAGATTTACTTCACAATTCAGGTTATCCCAATATTAAATTTGAAAAAAAAATTGATTTTGAAAGACTTTACAAACAAAAATCTAATTAAAATTATTTTTTTTTAAGTTTTTATTTAAATATTCCTTGTGATTAAGCATTTCGTCTTTTGTTGGAAAAATGACCTTTTTAAAATAAGAAACATTTGAATTATCTTTATTAAAAGTTGCATCATTACTATTATGAAAATCTAATGTAGGTTCTTTTTGGTCTATAAGATTGATATATACTTTTGCTAACAATTCACAGTCAATTAAAGCGGTATGCTTGGTTCTTTTTGAGTTATCAATTCTAAATTTTTTACATAAAGAATCTAGACTTACAGACATCCCTGGAAATTTATTTCTTGCTAAATTTAAAGTATCTACAATTTCATTTTGAATAGCTTCTTTTCCTAATATTGATAATTCATTATTTAAGTGTGCCAAATCAAAATCAGCATTATGAATTATGAGTTTTTTTCCTTCAATAAAATTAGAAAATTCCTGTTGGATATCTGTAAATTTTTTTTGTGAAGACAAAAATTTATCTGAATACCCATGAATTTCAAATGCCTTATCAGACACCTTTCGTTCTGGATTTAAGTAACAATGAAATGTTTTTTTTTGTAGGAATTAAATTATCAAGCTCTATACATCCAATTTCAACAATTCTATGACCCTCTTTAACAGATATCCCTGTAGTCTCTGTATCTAAAACTATTTCTTTCATTATTTTATCTTTTGAAGAATACCTTTGATGTTAGTATTAATCGTTTTTTTAGTAAAATCATTTTTGATTACAAAATGAGATTTTTTCATTTTATATTGTGGAGAAAATTGAATTTTTTTAAATTTATTAAATAATTCTTTATTAAAATTTTTTCTTTTTATTAATTTTTTTAAAATCTCTGATTTTTTAGAGTCTACAAATATTAAAATATCTGATTTTTTATTAAGCTTATTCTCTAACAACAATGGCACATCTAGTACTACAAATTTTTTACTTTTATTTTTTTTAAAGAAAAGATTCATTTTTTTTCTAACTTCAGTGTGAACTATTTCTATTATTTTTTTTAAATTACCCTTTTTTCCCAATATAGCTTCGGTAATTTCCTTTTTTTCTATAGGAAATGATTTTATATTTTTGGGTAATATCTTTTTTAATTTTAAAAATATTTTTTTATTTTTTTTATAAAGTTTAGCCACTTCATAATCGGCATCAAACACTGGAAAACCTAAATTATTCGCAACATAACTCTTGCCTGAGCCAATATCGCCTAAAATACCAATTCTAATCATTTTTTAAAAGTTTAAGAATGTTAATATTTATTTTAGGCTCTACTCTATGCCATAATTTAAATGCCTCTGAAGCTTGATAAATAAACATTAATTTTCCATTTTCTGATTGATTACCAAGTTTTATTCCTTCTTTTAAAAAACTAGTTTCACTCGGATTATAAATTACATCATAAAATAATTTATTGTCCCCAACTTCAGAAAAATTAAAATTTAAAGCTTCATTGTTTAAACCAAGGCTGGTAGCATTAATTATCATATCAAACTTTGGTATATTTCCCCAATCTATAACATTTATATTTTTAAATTGAGATTTTAAATCATCTGCTTTTTGCCTGGTCCTGTTGGAAATAATTATTTCTGAAACATTCATTTTGTTTAAGGCAAAAATTATAGAAGGAACAACTCCTCCAGCACCTAAAATGAAAATTTTTTTACCTTTAATATTAAAATTTAAATCTTTAATTGCATTAGTAAAACCAGATATATCTGTATTGTGTCCTACCAAAATATCATCGGTTAAAACTATGGTATTTACCGATTGTGTTTGTTCTGCCTCCGGGCTTAATTTGTCTAAATAAGGAATTACTGATTTTTTAAATGGAACGGTAACGTTGATGCCTTCTGTTTTTTTTTCTTTGACCTCTAAAATTGTAGTTTGTAAATCTTTCTCATCAATTTTTTTTTTATCATAAATAGCATCAATGTTATTTTCTTTAAGCCAATAGTTGTGGAGTTTGGGTGATAAAGAATGATCAATAGGGTTTCCAATTACAAAATATTTTTTCATCACAATGAGCCTATGTATTCCTTAATTTTTTTAACAGGTAGACCCATAATTGTATCTTCGTCTCCCTCTATGCTTGTAAACAAATTTCTGCCTATACCCTCTATTTGGTAAACATTGTATGCATAAAGCTTTTCGTCGGGTATTTTTGATAAGTAATTTTTTAACTCATCATCAGATAAATTTTTCATTGAAAGTTTTGCTTTATCGGTGTGATTCCAAATCATAGATCCATTTTTGGATACACAGACAGAACTAATTAAAAAATGTGATTTACCATTGAGTTTCTTTAATATTTTCATCGCCTCTTCCCTAGTTTCTGGCTTCGATATTAATTCACCGTTCAAGTCTATCACGCTGTCTGCTCCTAAAACGATTTCATCAATTTTTTTCATGCTGACCTTGTTTGCTTTTAATTCTGCTAAATTTTTTGATATAATTTCTGGTGTCGCTTTTTCTTTAATTAAACTTTCTTTAACTATATCCTCATCCACATTTGATGGCATAACATCACTTTCAATATTATTTTTATCTAAAATTTCTTTTCTAACCTTGCTTTTTGAAGCAAGAATAATTTTATTTGGCATTGTTTGAGTATATTTCGTGAATTTTTATTATAGAGGCCGCTGTTTCCTCTACAGACTTTCTTGTTACATCGATAAGGGGCCATTTATATTTTTGAAATGTTCTTTTGGCTTCTAAAACTTCTTTTTTAATGTTTTCTAAATCTGTATACTTGGTGTTTTCTGTTTCTTTTAAAGAGTTCATTCTGTTTTTTCTTAAGTCAGCTAATCTTTCTGGCTCAGTACTTAATCCTACTACACAAGCCATTTTGGGATTTTTTTTAAGAGCTTCAGGCAATGAATTTTCATTTACCAGAGGAATGTTTGAAGTCTTAAGTCCTTTGTTGGCCAAATAAATAGATGTTGGCGTTTTACTTGTTCTGCTTACGCCCACAAGAATGATATCAGATTTATGTACTTCGTTTATTAAATTTCCATCATCATGATTCATTGTAAATTGAATTGCTTCTATTCTATCATAATATTCTTCATTTAATATATGTTGGCCGCTTGGTTCGTGAGTTGCTTTTTGGTTAAGAATTTTAGAAAAATTCAAAATTAAGTTTCCAAGTACACCAAAACAAGGTATTTTTTTATTTTGACTTTCATTTGCTAGGTATTTAGCCAAATTATTATCAACAATTGTATATAAAATTATTGCACTCTTATTCTTTTCAGCATCTTCTAAAATTTTTAAAATTTGATTTTCTGTTCTAGTAAAAGAATAAGAATGAACTTTATATTCAATATTTATAAATTGAGCTTTTAGGGCTAAAAATATTCTATCTAAAGTTTCACCCGTTGAGTCAGAAATTAAATATATTTGATATGTATTACTCATGAATAAATTGTTAATAAATTTGTAATATTTTAATTAAATTACACAATTTAAAGTTTTTTAAATTAATCTTGTAAAAACTGCTATTTATTAACATTAATAATAAATAGGGTAAAACAATCCACAAAAATTAATATGGTAAAAAAAGCTTCATTTTAAACAATTTTATTCAAATAACATGTTAGTAAATTGTGAATATTATGTTTATAAAAATTAATCACCTTTATTCACAAGATATACTACAACTACAATAATTAATAATACTTATTTATGAAACCTTTAAACAAAGTAATAATTAACAAAGACACTTCGTTTAATCCTATATGGATCATGAGACAGGCTGGTAGATATTTACCAGAATTTAGAGAGATAAGGAAAAAAAATCCTAATTTTATTAATTTGTGTTTAAATGACGATTTATCTTCAGAAATAACTCTACAACCATTAAAAAGATTTGATCTGGATGCTGCAATAATATTTTCAGATATCTTAATGCTTCCTTATGGATTAGGCCAAAAAGTAGAGTTTGAAAAAAACTTTGGCCCGAAATTAGGGGAACTGGAACTGAATGAAATTGCCAAGACGGATGAAATTGATTTTGTAAAGAAGATACATCGTGTGTATAAGGCAATAAAAAAAGTAAGTTCAGTCTCTAGTTTAAAAAATAAAAACACTATTGGATTTGTCGGCGCTCCATGGACATTATTAGTTTATATGATTAATCAACAGTCTCCTAAAAAAAATTTAAAAAAAGATTTTTTTAAAGATGAGTTTTTAATAAACAGAGTTTTATTGATTATTGAAAAATTTTTAAAGGTTCATATCAAAAATCAAATTGATAATGGTGCAAATGTTATTCAAATCTTTGATAGTTGGGCAGGTTTATTAGAGGAAAAAGATTTAGCAAATTATGTTTATTCACCAACTCTAAATCTAGTTAATTATGTAAAATCTTTAAATGTACCAGTGATATGTTTTCCTCGTGAAATAAAAAATTATAAAGAATTCTCTGAAATTGTTAAACCTGATGCCATTAGCATCGACTACAATGTTGATCCAAAAAATATACTTAGAGATATAAAAATACCTATACAAGGTGGTTTAGACCCAAAAATTTTGTTAACAGATAAAGAAATATTAAAAAAAGAGGCTTATAAATATTTGGAAATTTTCCGAGATCATCCGTATATATTTAATCTTGGTCATGGTATTTTACCCGAAACAAATCCAGAAATGGTTGAAAATTTAATTAAAATTGTAAAAGATTTTAAATGATTGAAAAAAACCACCCATCAATAAAATATGGCAAGACAGGTGTACTCATAATCAATCTTGGTACACCCGATTCTACTAATTGGTTAGATATAAGAAAATATTTAAAAGAGTTTCTTTCTGATAGAAGAGTTATCGAGGTAAATCCATTAGTTTGGCAAATAATTTTAAATTTGTTCATTTTAACTTTTAGGCCGTCTAAAACCGCTAAAGCTTATAAAGAAATCTGGATGAAAGATGAAAACATGTCGCCACTTCTTTATTACACAGAAAAACAAAGTCAGAAAATTTCCGCTCTATTATCAAAAGAAAAAATTATTATAGATTTTGCGATGAGATACGGAAATCCTAGCATTAAAAGCAAGATTCACAATTTGCATGAAATGGGCTGTGAAAACTTAGTGATACTCCCACTTTATCCTCAGTATGCAGCAGCCACAACGGCAACAGTTTGTGATGAGGTATACAGAACTTTAATGAAAATGAGGTGGCAACCCTCTTTAAAAATAATTCCTCATTACGAATCTAACCCACTTTACATTGATGCACTCGTTAATTCGATTAATAAAAAAATAAAAGCAATTAGTTGGAAACCAGACCTAATTATAGCCTCTTATCATGGGATACCAAAAAAATATTTTGATAAAGGTGATCCTTATCATTGTTATTGTCATAAAACGACAAGACTTATTTCAGAAAAATTTACTTCAATTGAAATTAAAACTACATTTCAGTCAAGATTTGGCCCACAAGAATGGCTTCAACCGTATACTGATAAAACTTTAGAAAGCCTACCCAAAGAGGGTGTAAAAAATGTTCTTACGATTTGCCCAGGCTTTGCATCTGATTGTGTAGAGACTTTAGAAGAAATACAAATTCAAGCTAAAGAAAGTTTTTTAAATTCAGGAGGAGAGAATTTTGACATGGTCCCCTGCTTAAATGATAATAATGATCATATCATTTTATTAAAGTCCTTAATTGAAAGAAATATCTGATACATGAATTTATATTTATTATTTAAATCTTTACATTTAATTGCTGTTGTTTCTTGGATGGCTGGTCTTTTATATCTCCCTAGAATTTTTGTTTACCATGTTGAAAATAGAGAGAAAAAAGAAGCAACCGAAATATTTGAAGTGATGGAAAAAAGATTGTTTTTTTACATTATGCGACCTGCAATGATTTTTACTTGGGTTTTTGGATTAGTATTAATTTATCTCAATGGAATAGATATTTTTTCTCAATTATGGTTTCAAATAAAGATTGTTTTGGTAATATTGTTATCAGCATACAACGACTATTTAGGAAAATGTCTTGATGCTCTAAAAAATTCTACAAACACAAGATCTGCAAAATTCTTTAGAATTATTAATGAAATACCGACCGTTATCTTAATTATTGTTGTATTTTTAGCTATTTTTAAGCCAATCTAGGGTTGAAATAACAACAGTAGTATATATATTAAACTCATCTGATAAGTCCTTATCAAAATATTAATCATGAATATTCAAGAACTAAAACTAAAATCATCTGAACAGCTCATTACTCAAGCAGAAGAGCTTGGTATAGAAAATGCTAGTACATTAAGAAAGCAAGAAATACTTTTTGCAATTCTTAAAAAAGTCGCTGAAAAAGAGGAAATTACTGGTGTAGGTGTTTTACAGCTATTACAAGATGGTTTTGGTTTTCTCAGAGCAATGGAGTCAAATTATCTTCCAGGACCAGATGATATTTATGTGAGCCCGAGTCAAATTAGAAAATTTGGTTTGAGAACCGGAGATACAGTTGAAGGACCAGTAAGAGCCCCTAAAGAAGGAGAAAGATATTTTGCGTTATTACAAGTTAGTAAGATAAATTTTGAGGAACCAGAAAAAGCAAGACACAAAATTGCATTTGATAACTTAACCCCTTTATACCCAGATAAACAGTTGGTGATGGAAGTTGAAACTACAAAAGTCGAAAAAAAACAAGATTTAACTCCAAGACTTATTGATCTAGTTAGCCCAATCGGCAAAGGACAAAGATCTATAATTATTTCTCCACCTAAGGCTGGAAAAACAATGATTTTGCAAAGTATTGCAAACTCAATAGCTAAAAATTATCCAGAATGTTATCTAATGGTGTTATTGATTGATGAACGTCCAGAAGAAGTAACTGACATGCAAAGAACTGTAAAAGGTGAAGTAATTAGTTCTACTTTCGATGAACCAGCTCAAAGACACGTTGCAGTGGCTGAAATGGTTATTGAAAAAGCCAAAAGATTAACTGAACACAAAAAAGATGTTATTATTTTATTAGATTCTATAACAAGGTTAGGAAGAGCCTACAATGCAGTAATACCTAGTTCGGGAAAAGTTTTAACGGGTGGTGTTGATGCGAATGCACTTCAAAGACCTAAAAGATTTTTCGGTGCAGCAAGAAATATTGAAGAAGGCGGCTCGTTGACGATTATTTCTACGGCTCTGATTGATACAGGTAGTAGAATGGATGAAGTAATTTTCGAAGAATTTAAAGGAACAGGAAACAGTGAAACAATTTTAGATAGAAAAATCGCGGATAAAAGAATTTATCCCGCAATAGATATAACTAAATCTGGAACAAGAAGAGAAGAATTATTATTTGATAAAAGTGATTTGCAGAAAATGAATGTCTTAAGAAGAATAATTGCCCCAATGGGAACAATGGATGCAATTGAGTTTATTAACTCAAAACTAAAAGACACAAAAAATAACGCAGAGTTTTTTAATTCTATGAATAAACCAGCTTAATTTCTTGTGTTTTATTCAATTATTCTATGGATTTTAAAAACAGAATAGTCGAAATAAACAATTTAATAAGCTTAAATGAATTTTCCCGAGCATTGTCAAAATGTGAGAGTTTAGTAAAAAAATTTCCGAATAATTCTTATCTTTTAAATTTGCAGGGTTTAATTTTACAGCAATGTAATCAAGTAAAAAAATCAATTATTTGCTTCAATAAAGCATTATCTGCTCAAAAAGATAATTATGCAGCAATGAATAATTTGGCAAATTCCTATAAAAATTTATTTGAGTTTGAAGAGGCTGAAAATTTATACAAAACAATCATAAGTAATGACATCGCAAATGTTAAAGCTTTAAATAATTATGCAAACTTAAAAAGAGAAATTAATCAATATCAAGAAGCAAAAAAATTACTGTTAAAAGGTCTTAAAATAGAGCCCAAAAACATCAATCTTTTATTAAATCTTGCTATTTGTTGTCAGGGCATTGGAGAAATGAATGATGCAAAAAATTATCTTTTAAAAATTCTTGATATTCAACCTTCTAATGCAAATGCTCACAAGCTTTTAAGCACAATGATTAACTATAATAAAGATCAGAAACATTTAGCTGAGATGAAGAAATTTATCGATGATAAAAGTTTAAATTTTAATCAAAAAGCTGAACTTTTTTTTGCTTTAGGAAAAGCCTATGAGGATCAGAAAGACTATGAAAATTCTTTTCATTTTTTAAAAAAAGCAAATTTAACTCAAAAACATGATCGAGCCCATGTGCTAGAAAATACAAAAAAACTATTTGATAATATTATAAAACTTTTTGATAATATTGATATTACAAAGCCAAAACCAAATAATTCAAATAAAAATATTTTCATTTGTGGAATGCCAAGATCTGGAACTACTTTAATTGAACAAATGGTAGCTTCTCATAATTCTGTCGAGGG
>CACGMR010000003.1 GCA_902574215.1 uncultured Pelagibacteraceae bacterium | reverse complement strand
AAGATTAATGATAAAATTAGGAATCATAGGTATTAGAGGTTTACCAGCTAACTATGGAGCTTTTGATCAATTTGTTAATCAATTTGTTAAATATTCAAATAATAATAATAAAGATATTTTTTTTTACATTTCCTCAGATAAAGAAAATAAAAAAAAATTTAAAAAAATTGAAAATGTAAAACAGGTTTTTCTCTATAGAGGAAAGGGAATTTTTATACTTTTCAATTATTTTCTTTCAATTTTTAATTTTTATTTTAAAGGAGTGAGAACTTTTCTATTTTTTGGATATGGTGCAGTAATATTTTTTCCAATTCTGAAAATTTTAAATTGTAAGATAATTTGTAATGTTGATGGGATTGAATGGAGACGAAAAATATCAAAATTTAAAAAATTATATTTTAAAATTTGCGAGAGACTAATATCTGCAGTTAATGTCGATTTAATTTTTGATTCTAAAGTTATTGCTAGGTATTATTCATTTCACTTTAAAGCGAAAGGATCTTTAATTTATTATCCTTCAGACTTTTCGGACAAAATTATTTTTAAAAAACAAAAAAATAATTTAAATAAAGTATTTAAAAAAGCAATAATAGTCATGCGTTTTGTGCCGGAAAATAATATTGAAATAATCGTTAATGCTTTCATTGAATTAAATAAGAAATATAATTTAAAGCATAAACTGTTTATTATAGGAGCAAATAATAAATATTTTGAAAAAAAAATTGAACCTAAAATTAAAAATGTTAAGAACATTTTTTTTATTGGTCCTGTCTATAATCGAAATAAATTATTAAGATTTTGGTCTTCTGCTGATTATTATATCCATGGACATAGCGTTGGTGGGACAAATCCAACACTTATTGAAGCAATAAGTTTGAAAAAACCTGTAATTGCTTTTGATTGCCTTTTTAATAAAATTATTATTGGAAAAGAGGGATATTATTTTAGATCCTCTAAAGATTTATTAAGCATACTTAATAATGATCAATATTTTGATTTTAAACCTAAAATTAATTTAAAATATTTCTCTAAAGAATATATTAATGAGTCTTATCTAAATTTGATAAAAAACAAGGGAAAATAGATATATTTTAATATTTACAAAAATTAATTCTATTATATAAGAAGCTGCCTGGTGATTATTGCGAAAGGGCAATACCCGATCCCATTCCGAACTCGGAAGTCAAGCCTTTCTGCGCCGATGGTACTTTGTCTTAAGACACGGAAGAGTAGGACGTTGCCAGGCTAGAAAGTTATATGAAAATAAAAAGTTCTTTAAAATCTATTAAAAAAAGAGATCTCAATTCTAAACTAGTAAGAAGGAGAGGTCGTGTCTACGTAATTAACAAAACAAATCCAAAGTTTAAAGCTAGGCAGAAGTAATTTTTATGGATAATGAAAACCATAAAAACACTTGGAATAACTTTACGAAGTTTGTTCTGTGGGGAACTGTCGCTGTTATATGTGTTTTAGTTTTAATGGCAGTATTCTTGTTATAGACTTTTTTATATGAAAGTTGGTTCAATATCAGAAGATAGAAACGTAGAAAAGAGAGTTGCAGTAACACCTGATATCGTAAAAAAATATATTTCTCTTGGGTTTGAAGTATGCTTAAGTGAAAATTACGCCTCTCATCTTGGAATAAAAGATGAACAGTACATAGAAATGGGCGCTAAAATCTTTAAGAATGAAAATGAAATTTTAAATTCATCAGATATTCTTGTTCAGCTAGGAATGTTATCTGATGATAAAAGCTCTAGTCTTAAGGAAAATGGAATATTAATTGGAGTTTTGAATCCTTATAACAACAGGGAAAAGTTAGAAAACTTAGCTAAAAAAAAAATTAATCTTTTTTCACTAGAACTGCTTCCAAGAATAACTAGAGCTCAATCGATGGATATATTGTCTTCACAGGCAAATCTTGCTGGTTACAAAGCGGTAATTGAGTCCTTTGCAAACTTTGAAAAAGCTGTACCAATGATGATGACAGCTGCAGGCACGGTCCCTGCTGCAAAGGTTTTAATTGTTGGTGCGGGTGTGGCTGGACTCCAAGCAATTGCAACAGCAAAGAGAATGGGTGCAATAGTTTTTGCTACTGATGTGAGAATGGCTTCAAAGGAACAAGTTGAGAGTTTAGGTGGTAAATTTTTAACAGTAGAGGGTTCAGAAAATTTAGAAACTGAAGGTGGTTATGCAAAAGAGACCTCAGATGATTTTAAAAAAAAACAAGAAGAACTATTATCTGAAACTCTAAAAAAAATTGATATTGTGATTTGTACAGCTTTAATTCCAGGAAAAAAAGCTCCATTAATAATCAAAGAAAATATGGTAAATAATATGCAGGCAGGATCTGTTATTTATGACCTAGCAGCAATACAAGGAGGAAATACTGCATTTACAGCAGTTAACAAAATTATTGAGAAAAATGGGGTTAAAATAATGGGTGAAAGCAACATTCTAAACAAATTACCTGTTTCTGCTTCAAGTTTATACGCAAAAAATGTTTTTAATTTTGTTGATAATTTATTCGACAAAGAGAATAAAAAAATAAATATTAATTTAGACGACGAAATTACAGAAAAGACTTTAATTAAGTAATTATGGAAATAGACCCTTTAATATTCAGATTAAGTATTTTTATCCTCTCGATTTTTGTAGGATATTATGTGGTATGGAGTGTTACACCATCCTTACACACACCATTAATGTCAGTTACTAACGCGATTTCCTCTGTGATTATAGTTGGAGCTATAATTGCAGGTTTGTCAGGAAATTCTGATAGTGTTTTTAATACTTCAAGTATTTTTGGTTTTTTAGCAATAGCATTAGCAGCAGTTAATATTTTTGGAGGATTCCTTGTAACTCAAAGAATGTTAGCAATGTATAAAAAAAAGAAAAAAGATAAACAATGATTTCGGCAAATCTATCTGCAATTTTTTATTTAGTTTCAGGGGTGTTATTCATTCTTGCTCTAAGAGGCTTGTCTTCACCTGAAACATCAAGACAGGGTAATTTTTTTGGTATTCTAGGAATGGTTATTGCTATAACAGTTACATTTCTATCTACAGGTAATTTTTCTACAGGATTTATATTTGTATTAATATTTATTTTAGCAGGTGGATCGATTGGAGCCTTTATAGCCTATAGGATACCAATGACTGCTATGCCTGAATTAGTAGCTGGGTTTCATAGTCTAGTTGGACTATCAGCAGTCTTTGTTGCGATTTCTGCTTTTTTAAATCCTGAAGCATTCAATCTAGGAACTCCAGGAAATATCAAACTTGGTAGTTTGATCGAAATGTCTATAGGCGCCGCAGTTGGGGCTATAACATTTTCAGGATCAGTAATTGCATTTTTGAAATTACAAGGAATTATGTCTGGTTCACCAATTACATTTAAAGGTCAGCATCAACTTAATGCAATAATTTTAATTTCAATAGCTGTGTTAATATATTTATTATGTTCAACTCAAACATCAAATTTATTTTGGATACTGTTAGCAGTTTCTTTTTTAATTGGTTTTCTTATAATTATTCCTATCGGTGGCGCAGATATGCCAGTAGTAATTTCAATGCTTAATTCATATTCAGGTTGGGCTGCAGCAGGAATTGGTTTCACATTAGAAAATACAGCATTGATAATTACTGGTGCACTTGTAGGATCTTCAGGTGCTATATTATCATATATAATGTGCAAAGGAATGAACCGATCATTCTTCAATGTTATTTTAGGTGGATTTGGAGCAACAGAAGACTCTTCTACATCTTCTAGTAAAGAGCAAAGGCCTGTTAAAAGTGGTAATGCTGATGATGCTGCCTTTTTAATGAAAAATGCCTCGTCAGTTATAATAGTTCCTGGATATGGAATGGCAGTTGCTCAAGCTCAACACGCACTTAGAGAAATGGTAGATACACTAAAAAAAAATGACATTAAAGTATCATATGCTATTCACCCTGTTGCTGGAAGAATGCCAGGTCATATGAATGTTTTACTTGCAGAAGCAAATGTTCCTTATGATGAAGTATTTGAGCTGGAGGAAATTAATAATGATTTTGCAAATGCAGATGTTGCATTTGTAATTGGAGCAAATGATGTGACAAATCCAGTAGCAAAAACTGATCCGCAAAGCCCAATTTATGGCATGCCAGTACTTGATGTTGAAAAATGTAAATCAGTTTTATTTGTTAAAAGAAGTTTGTCACCTGGCTATGCAGGTATTGATAATGACTTGTTTTACAAAGAAAACACTTTGATGTTGTTTGCAGATGCAAAAAAAATGACAGAAGATATAACAAAAAATTTATAAGGGATTTAATTGAAAACAAAAATCTTTTGTGACATTGCAGAATTAGATTTAATAAAAAAATACAATAAAAAAAAAATTGTTAATGGGTTTACTACGAATCCTAGCCTCATGAGAAAAGCAGGAGCTAAAGATTATGAGATATATTCAAAAAAAATTTTAAATGTTTGTTTTGACAAACCAGTTTCATTAGAAGTATTTGCAGATAATAATAGAGATATGATTGAACAAGGTAAAATTATTAATAAATGGGGTAAAAATGTTTATGTAAAAGTACCAGTTGTAAATACTCAAAATAAGTTCACTGGCAAAGTTATAAGAGAATTAAATAAACAAAATATCAAACTTAACATAACAGCAGTTTACAATGCTCAACAAACAAAAAAAATTTTAAATGTTATAAATAAGAAAACAAAAGTAATAATATCAATCTTTGTAGGAAGAGCAGGAGATGCAGGAAAAGATCCAATCCCAGAATTAAAAAAAAGCATTAACTTAGCAAAAAAATTTAAAAATGTTGAAATTTTATGGGCAAGTGTAAGAGAGCCTTATAATTATCTTCAAGCAAAACAATTGGGTTGTAATATAATAACAATACCACCAGCAATTATTGAAAAAATTGAAAAATTTGGAAAATCTTTTGATGAATTAACAGTGGAAACCGTAAAGGCATTTGTTAAAGATAGTATAGAATCAAACTTTAAACTTTAAAGATTGTTTTACTTACATGTCTAAAAAAAAAAATTTTTTAACGCGGACTCAAAGATTTTTCATAAATGCTAAACAGGATGGTGTGATTTGGACTATATCAAGAATTTTTTTAAAAATATTTAAAACTCCCAATGAGATTGAAAGAAAAAAAATTAAAGTTTTAAATCATTTAATTCAAATTCATGATTATAAAGTTGCCCACGGCATTTTTAAAGGCATGAAGTTAAACAAAAATTTATTTTGGTCAAAACACGATTTAATTACACACATACTCGGTGTTTATGAACAGCACATTTTAGATCAATTGATTAAATTTAGTAATCAAGATAATGAAATTTTTATAGATATAGGGGCTGCAGATGGTTATTTTGCTGTTGGGTCAGCTTTTAGTAAATTGTTTAAAAAAGTTTATGCATTTGAGATTCAAAAAAATGGTAGAGAAAGTCTAAAATTCAATGCTGAAGCAAATCTCTGCGATAAAAATATTATTATAAATTCAGAGGCTAATTTTAATAGCTTAAAGAATTTAATTGATAAACACTCTAGAGCAGTTGTATTAATTGATATTGAGGGAGATGAATTTAAATTACTAGATTTTAAAACTTTAAATTTGTTAAGTAATTGTAAAATAATAATTGAATTACACCCAGAACAAGTTGTTGATGGATTAAATAAACAAAAAGAATTAATTAATTTTTCGAAAAAATTGTTTGATATTTCTTTAATTAAAAGAGAAACATATAATCCAAATGTCTTTGAGGAATTAGATCACTTTACAGATGAAGAACGTTTAATAGCATTTGCCGAGGGAAGGGATAACAATATGAGATGGTTGATTTTAGAACCAAAAAAATAAAATCTTAAGTTTTATAAGAAATTGGTTGCGGGGGACGGATTTGAACCGCCGACCTTCAGGTTATGAGCCTGACGAGCTACCAGACTGCTCCACCCCGCGGTATTTTTAAATTCTATTTTTAAGTTTATTTAATTTCTTAACTCTTTTAATATTTTCTTGAAGAATTCTTTTTTTCTTTTCTGATGGTTTTTCATAAGTGTTCTTTAATTTTATAACTTTAAAAAAGCCATCTCTTTGGAGCTTTCTTTTTAAAACTCTCAGTGCTTGTTCAATATTATTATCTTTTACTTCTATTTTAATAACTACCTCCAAAAAAGTTGTTGAATATCACTTTTATAAAATTATGTCTATTTATTTTATTAATCATATATTTGCTTGATTAGTTTTAATTTGTTTTTCTTTTTCTTTTTTTTCTCTTTTTATTCTTCTTTCAGCTTTTTCGATCGCATCAATTAAATCTTTTTGAGAAAAAAGATTTAATGCGACAGGATCTTTTGGATTTAAATTATTGTAGTTCCAATAACTTTTGTTTCTAATTGATGTTACGGAATTTTTTGTTATCCCAACTAATTTTGCAATTTGGGAGTCTTTTAATATATTATGTTGCTTTACAAGCCACAGGGCAGAGTCTGGTTTGTCTTGTCGTTTTGAAAGAGGAATATATTTTTTTATTTTTTTCTCATTATTTGAGATTTCAATATCGTTGCTTTTTATCTGCAATGGTCTATTTTCATCTTTAGATGACAAATCAATTTCTTCTCTTGAAAGCTGGCCTGATATAATAGGGTTATAAGCTTTGATACCTTTGGCAACTTCACCATCCGCAATTCCTTGAATTTCAACTTCATGTAATTTACAAAAATCAGCAATTTGCTTAAATGTTAGTGTTGTATTTTCTACTAACCATACGGCAGTAGCCATTGGCATTAAAGGTGCGTTTGACATTTAATTTTTTTTTTCTGATTTAAAATTTTGGAATTTTTTATTAAATTTACTTATTCTACCTTTGTCCATTAGTTTTTGTTTTCCACCAGTCCAAGCTGCGTGAGATTTTGGATCTATCTCTAATTTTAATATATCTCCATTAGCACCCCAAGTTGATTTTGTTTCAAATTGAGTACCATCAGTCATTTCAACTTTAATAGTGTGGTAGTTTGGATGTATGTCTTTTTTCATATCGAGACTTATAACAAAAGAAACTTAGAACACAATTAAAAGTTCTTTAAATTTTCAAGCATTTTATCATTAATTGCCCCACTTGATGCTCGAATATCAATGTTATTTTGATCGAATTTATCTAAATTATTAACTATCCCACCAGCTTCCTCTACTAACAAGGCTCCAGCTGCGACGTCCCAAATATTAATTTTATTATGAAAAAAACCATCCAATCTACCTGAAGCCACATAAGCCAAGTCTAAGGCTGCACATCCACTATACCTCATATTTAAATTGCTGAATTTGACTCCCTCATGATTACTTGAAAACAAACATTCATCTATTAGATTTTTGTTCGATACTCGTAATCTTTGATTATTTAGATATGCTCCTTTATTTTTTTCTGCATAAAACATTTCATCTTTAATAGGATCATAAATTAAACCACTAATTATCTCTTTTTTTGATTCAAGGGCTACACAAATTGCAAAATGAGGAATACCGTGTAGAAAATTTGTTGTACCATCTATTGGATCAATAATCCAAATATTATCTTTATCTTTGTTTTCAATTGAACCAACTTCTTCTGATAAAAAGGAATAATTTTTTTTTGTTTTAGAAAGTTCTTCAATTAGAATTTTTTCTACATGTTTGTCAGTTTTTGTAACAAAATCTCGGGGTCCTTTTTTAGATACTTGTAGTTTTTCAACTTCTCCAAAATCTCTTATAACAGACTTTGAAGCTTTTTCAGCTGCTTTGATCATAATATTTAAATTTGAAGATATAGAAATCATTTTATATTTTTTTAATGTATTCTAAATTTCTAGTATCAACTACAATTTCATCACCCACTTCAATAAACGGAGGAACTTGAATATTTAAACCATTATCAAGAGTTGCCGGTTTGTAAGATGATGACACAGTTTGTCCTTTAAGAGCTGCATCAGTAGTTTCAATTTTACATTGTACTTGGTTAGGTAATTCAATTGATATTGGGTTTTCATTATAAAAACTTACAGAAACTTGTAGGTTTTCAGTTAAAAGTTTACCTTTATCACCTATAGTTTCTTTTTTTATTTCTATTTGTTCAAATGTTTTTGGATCCATAAAAAAATAATTAGCTTCGTCACTATAAAGATAATTAAAAGTGGTTTCCTCCAATGATGCTTTTTCTACTGTTTCACTTGATCTAAATCTTTCATTTAATTTTGTATTTTTATTTAAGCTTTTCATTTCAACTTGGGCAAATGCACCACCTTTTCCTGGTTTTACGTGTTGAGTTTTCAAGACTTGCCATAAGTCATTTTTATATTCTAAGAGCATTCCAACTCTAATTTCTCCAGCATTGATTTTCATTTTAATCTTTCTATTGCTTGCAATGGTTTATATTTTTTATTTTTCCAAATGTAGCCTGAAATAGCTAAAAAATTGGCATTATTCAATAATAGATTTTTATAATTAACAGCATTAATTCCACCAATTGCTACTGTTGGAGTTTTTGTAAATTTTTTAACTTTATTTAAAATTTTTACAGATGCTACATGTTTAGTATTTTTAGTTTTAGATTGACTAAAAGCACCGAAGGCAATGTAATCAGCCTTAGCTTTAACTGCTTTTTTTGCTAAATTTATAGAATTATGACAAGTAATTCCTATAATTTTTTTACCAAGGATTTTTTTTGCTGTCTTAATATTCGTATCTTTTTGACCTAGATGGCAACCATCTGCATCTAATTTTAAAGCAAGTAAAGGATCATCGTTAATTATAAATTTTACTTTATTTTTTTTACAAATATTCTTAATTTTTTTTCCAATTATAATTTTCTTTTTAAGAGAATATTTTTTAAGTCTAAGTTGAAAAAAACTTACTTTTTTTGTTTTTAGAACTAATTTTAGATCGTTATAGAAAGAATTGAGTATTTTGTTAGGAGAAATAAGATAAATAAATTTTTTTTTATTTATTTTCAAGTTTACTAGACCATTTTCCTTGAGCAGCTAAAGTACACATTTTAGCCCTATGATTAAAAGTAGTTTGAGCTGCCTCTACATTTTTAATGTCTTTAGACCAAACTTTTAAAGCACTTTGTTGAAGAGCTCTTCCGTATGAATAGGACATTATAAAATTAGTATTGTTGTTTTTATTTATTAAATTTAAATTTTCCGTAGCCTCAATTTCAGATTGTCCTCCAGATAAAAAAGCTATTCCAGGAACTTCATTAGGTACACAATTTTTAAGACATTCCAATGTTTTGATAGAAACTTCTTCACTAGAAATTTTATTTTCTGATAGGTTGCCAGACAAAATCATATTCGGTTTTAAAATAATTCCTGATAAATCAACTTTGTGTAAAATTAGTTCCTCAAAACATTTTTTTATAACTTCTGATGTTTTATTAAAACAAACTTCTGCAGAATGGTTTCCATCCATTAATACCTCAGGTTCTACTATTGGAACCATTCCATTTTCTTGAACTAGTGCAGAGTATCTAGCAAGTGCATGAGCATTACTACTTATTGCCAGTTTGCTTGGATAATTTTCACCAATAGAATAGACTCCTCTCCATTTTGTAAATCTTGCTCCAAGATCATAATATTTTTTTAATCTATCTCTAAGGCCATCTAATCCTTCTGTAACTTTTTCTTTAGGAGAATTTGCTAAATTTTTTGCACCAGTATCAACTTTAATTCCAGGAACTGCACCTGAACTAGATATTAAATTTGGTATTGATTTTCCTGTGCTTGAAATTTGATTGATGGTTTCATCGTAAAGAATAACACCACCTATATAATCCTTCATTCCATCTGATGAAAAAAGAATTTCTCTGAAGGAAAGCCTATTTTCAGGCGTTGATTTGACATTTACTGCTTCAAGTCTTTTAGTCATAGTTTCATTGCTTTCATCAGCCGCAAGTATACCTTTACCGTTGGAAATTATTTTAAGTGCGATTTTATTTAATTCAGACATTTTAATTTAATGCGGTTATACCAGGAAGGTTTTTACCTTCAAGATATTCTAAAAATGCTCCACCTGCAGTTGAAACAAAATTAAACTCATCAACAGCTTTTAAATTATTTAATAAAGAAACTGTGTCTCCACCACCAGCAACTGAAAAAATTTTGTTTGCTTTATTATTTTCAGTTATTTTTTTTGCTATTTGAATACTTCCATAAGCAAAATTTGGATTTTCAAAATATCCTGCGGGTCCATTCCAAAGTATAGTTTTACTATCATCAATAATATTTGTTATTTTTTCTATAGTTTTTGGACCTATGTCTAATATCATTTCATCAGATAATATTTTACTCAATTCTTTCTTTTTAGGAGATCCATTTAAATCTTTAGACACAATCACATCTTCTGGATAGATTATTTTACATTTTTCTTTTTTTGAAAGAGAGATGATTTCTTCTACTATTTTATCGCAATTTTTTTCTTTAATAGATTTGCCAATATTATTTCCAAAATATTCTATGAAATTATTAGCCATACCCCCAACAATTATAATATTATCAAATTTAGGAATTAAATTTTTAATAATATTAATCTTAGTCGAAATTTTAGACCCACCAATAATACAAGTAATCGGTCTGGTAATTTCAGAAGTTATCTTATTAAGTGCATTCACTTCTAAGTCTAGCTGCAACCCAGAAAACGAGGGTAAGAATTTTGGAATTTCACCAATTGAGGCATGAGCTCTATGCGAACAAGAAAAAGCGTCATTTACATATATATCCCCAAGCCTCGATAGATGTTCTGCAAACTTATTATCATTTTGCTCTTCTTCAGAATAAAATCTAATATTTTCTAAAATAAAAATATCCTCATTATATTCATTGAAGAAATCTTTACTTTTTATTTCTTTAATATTTTCAGTAATAAGTTTTACTTTTTTTTTTAATTTATTTTGCAATTCTGTACAAATTGGCTCCAGAGAAAGCTCTCTATCTGTTTTACCTTTTGGTCTTCCAATATGAGATAAAATTATAATTTTAGCTTTTTTTTTTATTAAAAAATTTAATGTAGGAAGAATTTTATCGATTCTTGTTGTGTCTGTTATTTTTCCTCTATTTACAGGAACATTTAAATCTAGTCTTAATAATATTTTTTTATTGTTTAGATTTTTTTCATTTATAATACTTCTCATTAAGAGATTTTATGCAAAGTTTCAGCGATATCACACATTCGATTAGAAAAGCCCCATTCATTATCATACCAGGCTGATATTTTACCCATATTACTTCCAACCACATTTGTTAAAGAGGCATCTACTATTGCAGAAGCAGGATGATGATTAAAGTCTATAGATACCAATTTTTCATGAGTAACTTCTAAAATATTTTTTAATTTATTTTTTGATGCTTCTTCAAAAGCATCATTAATTTTTTTTATACTAATATCTTTTTTTGTACAAAAAACTAATTCAACAAGAGAAACATTAGGAGTAGGTACTCTCATCGCAACACCTTCTAATTTTCCTTTGAGGTTTGGTATTATTTCTCCTATTGCTTTCGAAGCTCCTGTTGAGGTAGGAACTATTGATTGACTCGCTGATCTTGCTCTTCTTGGATCTTTGTGTGAATTATCTAAAATTCTCTGATCGCTAGTAAACGCATGAATTGTAGTCATAAAACCTTTTTCAATTTCAAATTTTTCATCAAGAACACCGGTTACTGGTGCTAGACAATTAGTTGTGCACGAAGCTGCAGATATTATTTTATCCTCTTTAGTAATTATATTTTCATTAACACCAAATACTATTGTTTTATCAGCATTTTTACATGGAGCAGAAACAATCACTTTTTTTGCACCATTTTCTAAATGGTCAAGAAGTTTTTCTTTTGAATTAAATTTTCCAGTACATTCAAAAACATAATCAACATCATATTTTTTCCAATTAATATCTTCAATTTTTGTTTTTTGAGAAAAAGTAATTTTATTTTTATTAATTATTAAATGATTTGGATCATAATCTAAATCAGCATTTAATTTTCCATGTATAGAATCATATTTGATTAATTTAGATGTAGTTTCTGAATTTGACCTGTTGTTTATATGATTAATTTTTAAATTTTTATTATTACTTTCGACAATTGATCTAACAACCATACGACCAATCCGTCCCATTCCATTAATTCCAATTTTAATTGTCATTTTATTTATTTAATAATTTTTTAGTGATATTTTTAATGTTTGTACTCTCCAGTCCAAAATATTTATAAATATCTTTATAGGGCGCACTTTTTCCAAATTCATCAATTCCAAAAGCAATACCGTTATCACCTACATATTTTTTCCAACAATCGCTTGATCCAGCTTCAATAGATATTTTAAATTTTGTTTCTTCTAAAATTTTATTTTTATAAGATTTTGATTGTAATTCAAAAAGTTCCATACAGGGCATTGATATCACTTTGGAATATATTTTATCTTTGGCTAATTTATGGCTAACCTCTAACGCTAGATTAACTTCAGATCCACTCGCTAATATTGTTAGATTAATTTTTTTATTTGTTCTTAAAACCTCATAAGCACCTAATGAAGATAAGTTTTTATTTGGGTATGTTTTTCTTACTGGATTTAAATTTTGTCTTGTTAAAGATAGAACGCTAGGTGTTTTTGAGCTTTTTAATGCATGTTCCCAACACTCTATAGTTTCAATTCTGTCTGCAGGTCTGAATACATTTAGGTTAGGTATAGCACGTAAGCCCGAAAGCTGTTCTATAGGTTGATGTGTAGGGCCATCTTCTCCTAGCCCAATAGAGTCATGAGTCATTACATAAATGACTCTTTTTTTCATTAAGGCAGACAATCTTATCGAAGGTTTGCAATAATCAGAAAATATTAAAAAAGTACCTCCATAAGGAATTAGATTACTGTGAAGTGCGATACCATTCATGACCCCACTCATTGCGTGTTCTCTCACTCCGTAGTGAATGTAGTCACCAGTAAAATCTCCAGGTTTAATTATTTTATGGTTTTTAGTTTTTGTATTATTTGATCCTGCTAAATCAGCAGAGCCGCCAATTAAATTATTTTTTTGTTTTGTTAATGCACTCAATGTCATTTCTGAACATTTTCTAGTAGCTAAACTTTTTGGCTGCTTTATTGCATTTTCTTTTTCTTTCTTAAGAGCTGTAGTAAAGTTATTTTTTAAAGTTTGATTAAATTTTGTTTTTTTTCTTTTTAATATTTTGTTCCATTTTTTTTCTAAAATTTCACCTCTTTGGCCAATTCTTCTCCATTCATTTAAAATATTATTTGGAATATCAAAAGGTTTGGTTTTCCAATTTAAGGCTTTTCTTACAAGCTTGATTTCATCTATTCCCAATGGACTTCCATGGGACGATGCTTTTCCTGATTTATTCGGTGAACCATATCCAATCTTTGTTTTACAAGAAATCACAGTAGGTTTTTTAGCTTTTTGAACTTTTTTTAGTGCTTTAAAAATTTCTTTTTCATTATGACCATTGATAGAAATATAATCCCAACCATATCCTTCAAATCTTTTTTTGAAATTATCTGAAACTGCGAGATTTGTTGGACCATCAATTGAAATTGAATTGTTATCAAATAGCATTATTAAATTTTTAAGTTTTAAATGTCCCGCTAAACTCATTGCTTCATGACTTATTCCTTCCATTAAGCATCCATCTCCAGCTAAAACATAAGTTTTGTGATTAATTAAATCTTTACCTAATTTATTTTTTAAAATTTCCTCAGCGATTGCAAAACCAACGGCATTAGATATACCTTGTCCAAGAGGACCTGTTGTAGTTTCAATACCTGTTTTTGGATGATATTCAGGATGTCCAGCACAAATAGAATTAAGCTGCCTAAATTTTTTAATATTATTAATTGATATGCTTTTATATCCAGTTAGGTAAAGCAAAGAATATAAAAGCATAGAACCATGACCAGCAGACAAAACAAATCTATCTCTATTTAACCAATCTGGATTCTTTGGATTAAATCTCAAAAAATTTTTAAATAGCACCGTTGCAACATCTGCCATACCCATAGGCATTCCTGGGTGACCTGAATTTGCCTTTTGAACAGCATCAATTGATAAAAATCTGATGCAATTAGCTAAATCGTTGTGTAGTTTGCTCAAAATTATCCTGACTAGACTAAGAAGAATCTATTTAATAATATAAATATATATATATGAATTCTATAGACGAAAAAGAAAAAAAATTAAACATTGCATTAGAAGAATTAAAAAATTTAGATCTAACAAACCCTGAATTACAAAAAAATATTGAAAACTTAAGCACTAAACAAAATCAATTAGAAATTGAAAAAACACAAATTGAAGAAAAATATAAAACTTTGCTCGAGGAACATGAAAATCTTTCAAAAAAACTTGAGGATTTAAAAAGTAAAGAAAAGCTAGAGGAAAGAAAACAAATTGAATTTTCTGAAAAAATTGATGAACTTAATCAAGAAACTGACACACTATTGGATGAAATAGATAAATGGCAAATGTAAGTATAAAATTTAACAATAAAGAGTTTTTGCTTGCTTGTGAAGATGGACAAGAGGAGCATTTAGAAGAATTGTTAATTCAGATTAACAAAAAGTTTAATAATTTAAAAAACGATTTAGGAAATTTAGGTGAAAATAAACTTTTATTAATTACAGCTGTGAAAATAATGGATGAATATTACGAAACTAAGAAAAAAGTAGACCAAAAAAAAGATGAATTGAACGATCTATCAAACAAATTTAAAGAACTAAAATCTCTAATTTACGATTACAGGGATTCAAAAGAATCTGAAATTGATAAACTAAATCTTGACCATGAAAATTTAAAACAAGAAATTGACGATAATCAAAAAAAATACGCAAATTTAATTGACGAAGCCGCTGATCAAATATCAAATTTTGTAAAAAAAGCAAAATTAGAAAACATATCAAAGTAGGTCTGTGAGTAAATCCAAGCTAAGAAGTAAAATTTTAAACCTTAGAAAAAAAAACTCTTATAAAAAACTTAGTCTCTATCCTTACGGAGTTTATAGATTTTTAAAAAAAAATAAAATTAATTTCAAAAATGTAGGAGGGTATTATCCTTGTAATCATGAGATTGATGACTTAGATACGCTTAATTTTTTAAGAAACAAAAGAGCGAATATTTCCTTACCAGTAATTAGAGAAAATAACCAAATGGATTTTTTTAAATGGACAAATCAAGATCCTTTAAAAATTAATAAGTATGGAATTGCCGAGCCAACTTTAGGAAAGAAAATTTACCCGGATGTAATATTTGTTCCTTTAGTAGCTTATGATGATGATTTGAACAGATTAGGCTATGGTGGAGGATTTTATGACCGTTATTTAGAAAAAATATCTAAAATTAAAAAAATTTTTAAAATTGGATTAGGATTTTCATACCAGGAAATAAAAAAAATACCTATCAACAAGTATGATAAGAAACTTGATTTAATAATAACCGAAAAAAAAATTATACAATGAGAATTTTATTTTTAGGAGATGTTGTTGGAATTTCAGGATGTTCTAAATTAACAAGTAATTTATTAAATGAAATTGATAAAAACAAAATCGATTTTGTAATAGTAAACGGTGAAAATGCAGCAGTTCAAGGTGTGGGGCTAACTAAAGAAATATGTAAGGATTTTTTTAATTGTGGAGTTGATGTTATCACAACTGGCAATCATGTTTGGGATCAAAAAGAAATTATGGAATTTATTGATAAAGAAGAAAGATTATTAAGACCTAAAAATTTATTTGAACCTGCACCAGGAAAAGGTTTTCAGATTTATAAAACAAAGAATGATATTAAAATTGGAGTTCTTAATTTGATGGGCAACGTTTTTATGAAAAAGTGTGAAGATGTTTTTGAAGCTTCTCAAAAATTTTTAAAAGATAATGAAATGAAAAAGGATTTTGATTTACTTGTGGTTGATTTCCATGGTGAAATTACTAGCGAAAAAAATGCTATAGGACATCTATTTGATGGAAAGGCAACTCTCGTGGTTGGAACCCATACTCATATTCCAACAAACGATGCCAGGATACTTAATAATGGCACTGGATATCAAACCGATGCAGGTATGTGCGGGGATTATGATTCAGTGATTGGAATGAATAAAGAAAATTCCTTGAATAGATTTTTAAAAAAGAATTCAGTGAAACACTTTCCCGCTACTGGAGATGCTACTTTGTGTGGTGTTATTGTAGATTGTGATATAAAAACAGGTTTAGCAATAGACATCAAAAGCTATGTATACGGAGATCAACTAAAAAATATTTAAAGATCATGGCAGGACATTCACATTGGGCAGGAATAAAACATAAAAAAGGTAAGGCTGATAAGCAAAGATCAAAGATATTTTCAAAATTATCTAAAGAGATTACTGTTGCAGCAAAACTTGGTGACAAAGATCCAGCAATGAACCCTAGACTAAGATCTGCAGTACAGGCTGCTAGATCTGCAAATATGCCTAAAGATAACATTGAAAGAGCAATAGATAAATCTTCTGCAGCTACTGGAGCAAATTTTGAAAATTTAAGATACGAGGGGTTTGGACCAGAAAAGATTGCTGTTATAGTTGAAACTTTAACAGATAACAAAAATAGGACCGCATCAAATATTAGAACTATATTTCAAAAGAGTGGAGGCAGTTTAGGAACCCAAGGTTCAGCATCTCATAATTTTCAACAATTGGGTATAATCAAAATTGATAAAAAAGAGATATCTGATGAAAAAATTTTAGATTTAGCCATAGAGTCAGGTGCTGATGAATGTTTCTCTTATGAGGATTATCATGAAGTCCAGTGTCAAATGAGCGAAATATATAATGTAAAAAAAAAACTTGAGAAAATTATTGTTAATTTTATTTCTACAGAAATTGAATGGGTCCCATTAAATAGTGTTGAAGTAAATAAAGATAATAAAGAAAGTATTGTAGGCTTTTTAGAAACTCTTGAGGAAGATGATGATGTTCAGTACGTTTATTCTAACGTTAATTTAGGTGGTATTTAATGATGATTATTGGAATTGATCCAGGCATCTCAGGATCAATATGTTTTTTTCAGGACGGTATAATAAAAGATGTAATTGAAATGCCAACGATGACAGATGGTAAAAAGAATAAGCGACAAGTAAATGGTGCTCAAATATTTAATGAAATTAGTGAAAGGATAAACAAACTTGATAAAAAAAATATAAAGGTCGTAATTGAACAAGTTTCTGCAATGCCTGGACAAGGCGTTACCAGTATGTTCAATTTTGGTCAATCTTTTGGTATATTAAAAGGGATATGCAGCGCAATGCATTTACCTGTTTATTATGTTAGGCCAGCTAAATGGAAAAAATATTTTAACCTTATTAATTCAGAAAAAGATGCGAGCAGAACAAGAGCTATTGAAATTTTTCCATATTTTTCACCACAATTGTCAAAAAAGAAAGATAATAACAAAGCAGATGCTATTCTAATAGCTAGCTTTTTCTTCGAAACATATCAAAAAGAAGAATAATCAATTTAAATTAATAGACAAAATCATGACACAATTACGTGTGATGAGTACACATGGAAGCAGATATAGCAGCAAAAGCAGTTGAATTAGGAACAAACACTGATTTTTCACTATTCAGTTTATTTTTTAGAGCAGACATAATTGTTAAGTCTGTAATGATTATACTAGTATTGTGCTCTATATATTCTTGGGCAGTAATTATTGAAAAGTTTCGTTTATTTAAAAAAATAACTAAATCCTCAGAGGAATTTGAAGAAAAATTCTGGAACTCTAAATCTGCTGAAACTTTTTATAATAGTTTACCTGCTAAACTTGAGGATCCAATGTCACTTGTGTTTCAAGATGCGATGGAAGGATTACTTAAAAAAAAATCAAGAACAAACATCACCGAAAGAATGAGCGCTTCCTTAGAAGCAGGAATTGAAAAACAAATGACAAAAATTGAAAAAGGTTTTACTTTTTTGGCAACCGTAGGTTCAACAGCACCATTTATTGGACTGTTTGGAACTGTTTGGGGAATTATGAATTCTTTTCAATCTATAGCTATCTCAAGAAATACAAGTCTTGCGATCGTTGCGCCAGGAATTGCTGAGGCTTTATTTGCAACAGCACTTGGTTTATTAGCTGCAATACCAGCAGTAGTGGCTTACAATAAATTTAACAATGATGCCAAAAAATATTCAGAAAAATTAGAAAATTTTTCAAAAAGATTTTTAACAATTATTTAAATGGCATTTAAATTAAATCGCTCCTCCAAGGAACCAATGAGTGAAATAAATGTTACTCCTTTTGTGGATGTGATGCTTGTGTTGTTGATAATTTTTATGGTCACAGCACCATTGTTAACAGTTGGAGTTCAAGTTGATTTACCAGAAAGTTCGGCAGACTCTTTACCCGAAGAAACAGAACCTTTAACACTATCAATTAATGCAAAGGGTGAAATTTTTATTCAAGAGGCAAAAGTTGAATATGATAATATTATTGCAAAGGTTTTAGCAGTTTCAAAAAATAGAACTGATACCAGAATTTATGTGAGAGGTGACAAAACTATAAATTATGGAAGAGTTTTAGAAATAATGGGATTACTATCAGGATCTGGTTTTACTAAAGTAGCATTGATTTCAGAACCGTACAAACAAAGGTAATTTAATTGAATAGAAATTTAATTATTTCTTCTGTTTTACATGCTTTTTTAATTTTCATTACAGCTATGAGCTTACCTTTTTTGGCAAAGAAACCAGTTGATATTCCACCAATTGTATCTGTTGAGTTAATTCAAATTGCAGAAAAAACTAATATTCCATTTGCACCTAAGGCTAAAAAAATAATTGAGAAAGTAAAAGAGAAAGAAAAAAAACTTGTTTCAGAACAAGCTCCACCAAAAAAAGTAGAAAAAACGAAAACAAAAACTGTCCTAGCTCCTGATCAAAATAATAAAAAAATTGAGAATGAAACACCTGAGGCAATTCCACTTCCAGAAAAAACTTTAAAAAAGGTTGAAACAAAAGAGGAAAAAAAACAAAATCCTGAAAAAGTAGATGATGAAGTTAAACAAGTATCAGAATTTGAAAAAAAAGATTTGTTTGATCCAAATAATATTGCCGCTTTAATTGATAAATCAAAAGAAGAGAGTGCAGAAGTTTTAAAAACAAATGATGACATTACTCAAGATCAAGAAAGAAATGTAGAAAACACAGGTCTTACACTAAGCGAAGAGGATGCTCTTAAGGCACAAATATTTGGATGTTGGAGTATTCCATTAGGATTACCGTATAACGAAAATCTATTGGTAAGAATAAAGTTAAAATTAAAACCTGATGGAACAGTATCAAAAACAGAAATTTTGGACCATGCAAGAATGAATAAACCAGGCCAAGGATTTTACAAGGTTTTAGCAGAAAGTGCTTTGAGAGCTGTCAAGTTATGCCAACCATTAAGAGTTCCAACAACTGGATATGAAAGATGGAAAGAATTACAATTAAATTTTGATGCAAGAGAGATGTTAGAAGGGTAGTATATTTAAATGACAAAAAAAATTTTAATATTATTATTAATATTAATACCTATCAAAGCAAATGCTTTAATTGAAGTTGATATAACTAGGGGAAATTTAAATCCACTTCCATTAGCAGTTTCCCCCCTATCAATTGATGAAAAATCTAGAAAAGGTTTTGAAAAAATACTTAAAAAAGAAAATATTGGCTCAGAGATATCAAATATCGTTGAGAATAATTTAAGAACCTCTGGATTATTTAATCCTCTAGACAAAAAGGCTTTTTTACAAGCTCCTGATATTGCAAATTTAAAACCAAGATTTGAAGATTGGAATTTAATTAAAGCTCAAGCACTTATTACTGGTAAAGTAAATTATGTTGACGATAAATTAAGAGTTGAGTTTCGATTGTGGGACGTTTTAGCTGCTAAAGAAATGATGGCTTTAGCTTTTACCACAGTTCCTAACAACTGGAGAAGGGTAGGACATATTATTTCTGATAAAGTTTATGAAAGGCTGACTGGAGAAAAGGGTTATTTTGATACGAGAATAATTTATGTCTCAGAAGAAGGACCAAAAACACAAAGAGTAAAAAAATTAGCAATCATGGATCAAGACGGAGCTAATAATAAATTTTTGACATTAGGGAATGAGTTAGTTTTAACACCACGATTTAATCCAGCAAGTCAAATGGTAACCTATTTGTCTTACTTTAAAAATATGCCAAGGGTTTATTTATTAGATATAGAAACTGGTACACAAGAGGTAGTTGGAGATTTTCCTGGAATGACATTTGCACCACGTTTTTCACCTGACGGTAAAAAAATAATTATGAGTTTTGCTAAAGATGGAAAGTCAGATATTTACACTATGGATTTAGAAAATAGAATTGTTGAAAAAATTACTAATCATCCATCAATTGACACTTCCCCATCTTATTCACCTGATGGAAAATATATTACATTTAATTCAGATAGAAGTGGTTATCAGCAAATTTACGTAATGAAGAATGACGGAAGTGATGTAAAAAGAATTTCTTTTGGTAACGGTTTATATGGAACACCCGTATGGTCTCCGAGAGGAGATTTAATTGCATTTACAAAATTACATAAAGGCAAATTTTATATAGGCGTAATGAGAACTGATGGTAGCGGTGAAAGATTGTTAACTGAAAATTATTATCAAGAGGCGCCATCCTGGTCTCCAAATGGAAGGGTATTAATATTTTATAGAGAGACAAAAACTAACTCCAAAGGAGAAGGCTTTTCTGCAAAATTGTGGTCAATAGATTTAACGGGTTATAATGAGAGGCAAATAAAGACGCCAACAGATGCTTCAGACCCATCATGGTCATCTTTATTAAGTAATTAAAGATTAATTTTTTTAAATTTCTTGATTTTTAGACTTGAAACCTCTATTTAGTTGTGAAAAAGTTAAGAAATTGAAATTAGCAGCAAGGAGCAATTTAATGAGATTAAACAAAATTTTTAAAAACACACTTTTAGTATTAGCAGCTTGCCTAGTGTTATCTGCATGTGCAACTAAAAAAGAGGTAGCAACAGACATTCAAGGTCAAATGCAAGGTGATGTTTACACAGGAACAGACACAGTTGAATATTTAGCTGATGGTGTTCCAGACAGAGTTTTCTTTGCAACAAATGAGTCGATATTAACAACTGCATCAAGAGAAACTTTAAGAGCCCAAGCAGCTTGGTTAAGAAAAAATCCAAACATAAATGTAGTACTTGAAGGTCATGCTGACGAAAGAGGAACAAGAGAATACAACTTGGCTCTTGGTGAAAGAAGAGCAAATGCAGCTAAGGACTATTTAATGACTTACGGAATATCTTCTGACAGAATTACTGTATTAAGTTATGGTAAGGAGAGACCAGTTGACTCTGGTTCAAACCCATTAGCTTGGTCAAAAAACAGAAGATCGGTAACTGTTAAAGCAAATTAATTATTTAAAATTTAAGACCCTAAAACCTTTATTGGATTTAGGGTCTTTTTTTTGCCATTTTTATAATCATAAATCTAATTTAAATGATGCTCATATTTAAATTAGTAATTTTAAAATTATTATTAATACTCAATTTGGTTTTTATTAATATTTCTTTTGCAGATAACCATAATATTTATGAAACTTTAGAAATTATTAAAAATGATCTTAAAACTCTTGAAAGAGCAGTTTATTCTGGATCTATAGAAGTGAAAGCAAGCACTAATGATAGTTCGGCTTCAAACTTGGATCAAAACTCAGAAGATGTTTTAACTAGACATTTATTAAAATTATCTGAAGTTGAGGATCAGTTTAGAGAACTCACTAACAAATTTGAAGAAATAAATTTTAAGTTGGACAAATTATCTACCCGTGTTTCAAAAATTCAAGCAGATAACCAAATAAGATTTCAAGACATAGAAAATAATATTAGTTCTGGAAATGTTGGTAACACAGAAAACCAATTAAGTTTAAAACCAAAGACTGATGAGCAAAAAATTTTACCTGGTAGTTCACAGCCCCAAGATTTAGGTACAATTTCATATAAAGATACAGAGACAAATGAAACTTCACAACAAATTCAATCTGTTGATACAACAGCTTCAATTGTAACAGAAACTTTTCAGTCTGAAGAAAAAATACTTCCTCAGGACTTAAATGTAGAGAAGCAATATGAATTTGCAACGAGTTTTTTAAAAGTTGGAGACTACAGCACAGCAGAAAGAGCATTTAGGGAATTTGTTCTATCTAACCCTGACCATGAGTTAGCGGGTAGTGCACAATACTGGTATGCAGAAACATTCAGAATTAGACAATTATATACAGATGCAGCTTCTGCTTATTTAGAGGGTTACCAAAAATATCCTAAAGGAAAAAAAGCACCAATTAATCTATTAAAACTTGGAGTATCAATGGTTCAAATTGGTGAAAAAGATCAAGGATGTAAAATGATAAATGGTGTAGAATTACAATATCCTAATGCAAATCAGTCTGTAATACAAAAAGCAAAATATGAGTCCAAAAAATTTGAATGCATCAAACAAGACTCATAAGTTTTTATTAAATAAATTAAAAGATAAACAAACTTCTAAAATTTATAATAAATTTGAAAAAAATCTTAATTTAAAAGAGGATTTTATAGTTGCAGTTTCTGGTGGACCAGACAGTCTAGCTTTATGTTTTTTATCAAAAATTTATTCGATTAAAAAAGATCTAAAAGTAAAATATTTGCACGTTGATCATAAACTTAGAAATAATTCAACAAAAGAGGCAAAATTTGTAAAATTACTTCTAAAAAAACTGTCTACTAGTCTTGAGATTTTAACCTGGATTGGAAAAAAACCAAAAAGCAACATCCAATCTATTGCAAGAGATAAAAGATACACACTCATGATGAACAAGGCAAAAAAATTAAAAATAAATAATATTTTATTAGGTCATCATAAGGATGATTTAATAGAGAATTTTTTTATAAGAATTTTAAGAGGCAGTGGTTTAAATGGTATGGTGTCATTTGATCAAAGAACCAACCTACAAAATATTAATTTGATAAGACCTTTGTTAAAATTCTCTAAAAAAAATTTAGAACATATTACAAAAAAAGTTTTTAAAAATTATATTGAAGACCCCTCGAATAAAAATGATGAATTTAAAAGAGTAAAAATTAGAAATTTTATAAAAAACTTGGAATTAGAGGGATTGGATAATGATAAATTTAATCTAACGATTAAGAATTTAAAATTTGCTAATGAGTCAATTAAATACTTTGTAGAAAAAAATTTGAAAGACAATTCAACAATTTCAAACATTAATAAGTTTATTATTTTGAATAAAAATTTTTTTCGTCAGCCAGAAGAAGTAGTTTTTAGGTCTCTCATAGAAGTGCTAAAAGGTGTTGGTAAAAAATACTACCCAGTAAGAGGAAAAAAAATTGATAACTTAATTTATCAAATTAAAAATGATACCTCTTTTAAGATCACTTTAGGAAACTGTGTAATAAAGAAGGTAAATAACTCAGTTATAGTATCAAAAGAGCGTTAAAGTTAATGAAATAAATGATATTTTGTCACTTGTTAATTTAATAATAATTCTTATTTTAAACCTATGAATTTAAAAAATCTTGCAATGTGGGGAATAATAGTTTTCTTAACCATCGGTCTTTATAACATGTTTAAAAATCCACAGTCTAATGTTAGAGGTGGAAATCAAATAATATTTTCAGATTTTTTAAATTCAGTAGAGGACGGTGAAGTTCTAAAAGTTGAGATTCAGGGAAATAACATCAAAGGTACTTATTCGAATGGAAACTCTTTTTCAACTTATGCTCCTAATGATCCAAATCTTATAGAAAAATTATCAGAGAAAGGTGTGAGTATTTCAGCAGCACCTTTAGATGAAAAAATGCCTTCATTGTTTGGCGTCCTTCTTTCATGGTTCCCTATGTTATTATTGATTGCAGTATGGATTTTCTTCATGAGACAAATGCAGGGTGGCAAAGGTGGAGCAATGGGATTTGGAAAATCAAAAGCTAAAATGATGAATGAATTAAAAGGAAAGGTTACTTTTAATGATGTTGCTGGTGTAGAGGAAGCTAAAGAAGAAGTAGAAGAAATGGTAGAATTCTTAAAAGATCCTAAAAAATTTAGTAGGTTGGGTGGTAAAATTCCAAGAGGAGCTTTACTTGTCGGTCCTCCAGGAACTGGTAAAACTTTATTAGCAAGGGCAATTGCTGGTGAAGCAGGTGTTCCGTTTTTCACTATTTCAGGTTCTGATTTTGTTGAGATGTTCGTTGGAGTAGGAGCATCTAGAGTAAGAGACATGTTTGAACAAGGTAAAAAAAATTCTCCATGTATTATTTTTATAGATGAGATAGATGCTGTTGGAAGAAGTAGAGGGGCAGGTCTAGGAGGTGGAAATGATGAGAGAGAACAAACTTTAAACCAGTTATTAGTTGAAATGGATGGTTTTGATACAAATGAAGGTGTCATAATTATAGCTGCAACGAACAGACCAGATGTGCTCGATCCAGCTTTATTAAGACCAGGAAGGTTTGATAGACAGGTAGTGGTTTCAAACCCAGATATTATTGGAAGAGAAAAAATTTTAAAAGTTCATGTAAAAAAAATAAAAATGGCGCCAGACGTTAATTTAAGAACAATTGCAAGAGGCACGCCAGGATTTTCAGGAGCTGATCTTGCAAATATAGTTAACGAAGCAGCTTTGTTAGCTGCGAGAAAAAATAAGAGAATAGTCACATTACTAGAATTTGAGGAAGCAAAAGATAAAGTTATGATGGGTGCTGAAAGACGTTCAATGGTCATGACAGAGGATGAGAAAAAACTAACTGCTTATCATGAAGGTGGACATGCTCTAGTTTCGTTTAATATGCCAAGTTATGATCCTATTCATAAAGCTACTATTATACCAAGAGGTAGAGCTCTTGGAATGGTAATGAACTTACCTGAAAGAGACAAACACGGTTACTCAATAAAATATCTTAAAGCGAGACTAGCTGTTTGTTTTGGAGGAAGAGTGGCTGAAGAATTAATTTTTGGAAAAGATAATATATCTACAGGAGCAGGTGGAGGAAATGGTTCTGATATTAACCAGGCTACACAGTTAGCAAGAGCAATGGTAACAAAATATGGAATGAGTGAAGAAATGGGTCCAGTTGAATATGGGGAAAACCAAGAAGAAGTGTTTTTAGGAAGATCAGTAACTCAAACTCAATCGGTATCAGAGGAAGTTGCTCAGAAAATTGATAAAGAAATAAGAAAACTTGTAGATGAAGGATATAATAAAGCTAAGGAAATTTTAACAGAAAAAATAGATGATCTACATAAAATTGCAAAAGCTTTAATAACTTATGAGACTTTAACTGGTGAAGAAATAGAGAATATAATAAATAAAAATTTATATCCTAAAGATAAAATTTTAGATAATCCAGAATCAAAAGATGATCAAGATTCAGCTTTGGGCGCGATGGGTTTGAAACCAAAAATTGTTCATTAATAAATAATGCCAAGATATTACACAAGAGCGTGTAATTTCTACTTCGGTAAACAATCAAAAATTTTAGTAAAGAAAAAACAATCTATACCTTTACATCAGATTAAAGAAATATCTTTTGACCATGTTGAGATAATTACAAGAAAAAAAATTAGAAAAATTTCAATAAATAAAATTAGAAATTTACCAAAAAAACTAAAAATAAAAATAAATTCAGATTTAAAAAAAATTAGGTCAAAAAAAATAAATTTTTCAAATTTAAATTTTAAAAAAATTCCAAATATATTGGGTGTTTTAAATCTAACTCCTGATAGTTTTTCCGATGGAGGAAAATTTAACAAAAAAAATAAAGGTGTCAGTCATGCTATCAATTTATATAAAACTGGTGCTTCGTTAGTAGATGTTGGTGGAGAGTCTACAAGACCAGGATCAAAGGAAGTAAATAAAAATCGTGAATGGTATAGAATTAATAAGACATTAAAATTAATTGTAAAAAAAATACCAATATCTTTAGACACAAGAAAATCTGCAGTTATGGAAAATGGTATTAGAATGGGGGTTAAACTTATTAACGATGTTTCGGGATTAAGTCATGATCCTAAAACAATAAATGTTTTAAAAAAGTATAAAATTCCATTTGTAATACAGCATTCAGTTGGGACACCAGAAAATATGCAAAAGAATCCAATATATAAAAATGTATTATTAGATATATATGATTATTTTGAAGATAAGATTAAGTTAATAAGGTCTAAAGGTATTAAACATAATAATATAATTTTAGATCCTGGAATTGGATTTGGAAAAAATTTGAAACATAATATGAATCTTATAAGAGGTGTTTCTATTTTTCATTCATTAGGTTTTCCTATACTAGTAGGGAATTCAAGAAAAAGATTTATTAAAGATATATCAAAAAAGAATGATAGCGAAACAAGGATCGGTGGAACTATGGCTTCTTCAATTTATTTAATGATGCAAGGAATTCAGATTTTAAGAATTCATGATGTTAATGAAATTATGCAAGGTATTAAAGTTTTTAATCAGATAATCAAAAATTAATGGCAAAAAAATATTTTGGAACAGATGGAATAAGAGGTGCAGTTAACAGCAAATATATAAATGGAGATATGTTCTTTAAATTTGGACTTGCTAGTGGAACATACTTTAAATCTCAAAAAAAAAGAAAACAAACAGCAATAATTGCAAAAGATACGAGATTGTCTGGATATACACTTGAACCGGCTCTTGTCTCAGGTTTGGCTTCAGCTGGTATGCATGTTTATACCCTAGGACCCTTACCAACTAACGCGTTGGCAATGTTAACAAAAGAGATGAAGGCGAATATGGGTATAATGATTACCGCTTCTCATAATCCACATTTTGACAATGGTTTAAAATTGTTTGGTCCTGATGGAATGAAATTATCAGATAAAATAGAAAAAAAAATTGAAAGTCTCATTGATAAGAAAATTTCAAAAAATCTCTCGCATTCTGAAAAATTAGGAAGAGTTAAAAGATTAGAAACAGGCACTAAAAACTATATTAAAATATTAAAAAAAAATTTCACAAAAGAGTTCAATTTAAGAGGACTAAGAATAGTAATCGACTGTGCAAACGGCGCTGGTTATAAGGCAGGTCCTGAATTATTGAAATCATTAGGAGCTAAAGTGATAGCAATAGGTGTCAAACCAAATGGTTTAAATATTAATAAAAAATGTGGATCAACTTTTCCAAGAAACATTAGATCTGCTGTAAAAAAATATAAAGCACATATCGGAATATCTTTAGATGGAGATGCTGATAGAATTATAATGTGTGATGAGAAAAGCAATATAATAGATGGAGATCAAATTATAGCTGCTTTAGCAACAAGATGGAAAAATAAAAAAATGTTAAAAGGGGGAGTTGTTGGAACATTAATGTCAAATTATGGTTTAGAAAAATATTTTAAATCTAAAGGAATAAAATTTTTGCGGGCAAATGTTGGAGATAGATATGTTAAAGAAAAAATGCAAAAATATAAATTTAATTTAGGTGGTGAACAATCAGGACATATTATTTTAGGTAAATTTGCAACTACAGGAGATGGTTTGTTAGTAGCATTAGAAGCTCTTTTTGCTTTAAGAAAAGGAAAAAAGGCAAGTGAATTTTTTGAACAATTTAAGAAAACACCTCAACTTTTAGAAAATATCGAGGTAAAGGATAAAAATATTATTAACAAACCAGAAATAAAAAAAATTATAAAAAATGCAGAAAAATTAATTAAAGGTAATGGAAGAATTTTAGTAAGAAAATCAGGTACAGAGTCTAAAATAAGAGTAATGGGAGAAAGTGAAAACAAAGCTCTTCTATATAAATGTGTGAACATGATTACGAAAAAAATTAAATAAATTGAAACCTAATTCTAAAATTTTAATTATTGCAGGATCTGACTCATCTGGTGGAGCAGGTATTCAAGCTGATATAAAAACTATCACTGCTCTTGGTTCTTATGCAATGACAGCAATAACTGCAGTCACATCACAAAATACCACAGGTGTAAAATCAATTGTTGGGATAAATCCAAAAGAAATCTTTAATCAAATTATTTATAGTTGTAAAGATATAAGACCTGATGCAATAAAAATTGGTATGCTGCATTCTTCAGAGGTTATTAGAATGGTGCTAAAAGCTTTGGATGTAATTAAAGTTAAAAAAATCGTATTAGACCCAGTAATGGTTGCTAAAGGAGGGGCTAAACTGATAGATAGTAAAGCTATTCAATTTTTAAAATTAAAACTAATTAAAAAAGTATCACTTATCACTCCCAATATTCCTGAGGCAGAAATTTTAACTAAAACAAAAATTATAACAAAAGAGGATATGATTTTTGCCGCTAATAAACTTATAGGTTTAGGAGCTAAAAATGTACTTATAAAAGGTGGTCATTTAAAACATAAAAATGTATTAGATATTTTGATAAACACAAAAGATCTAAAGATATTCAAAAGCGAGCGTTACAAAACTAAGAATACTCATGGTACAGGTTGTACTTTATCTAGCTCTGTTACAACTTTTTTATCATGTGGAAAAACAGTAAAGAAATCTTGTGAGCTTGGAATTAAGTATGTAAATTCTGCAATAAAATCAAACCCTAAATATGGAAAAGGTAATGGCCCAATTAACCATCTCACTTCCTTAAAAGTAAACAGAAAATTTAAATAATGAAAAATATAGTCGTTGTTGGATCTCAATGGGGTGACGAAGGTAAAGGAAAAATTGTTGATTGGTTATCTGAACAGGCTGATGTAGTAATAAGATTCCAAGGAGGTCACAATGCTGGCCATACTTTAGTGATTGATGGTGTTACATATAAATTGAGACTACTGCCATCTGGAATAGTTAGAAAAGGTAAAATATCAATTATTGGTAATGGAGTTGTAGTAGATCCATGGGCTTTATTAGAGGAAATAGAAGAAATAAAATCTAAAGGCGTAGAAGTAAATGTAAATAATTTTATTATTTCTGAGTCTGCAAATTTAATTTTGCCTTTTCATAGAGAAATGGATGAGATTAGAGAGGATGCAGCAGGAAAAAGCAAAATAGGAACTACAAGACGTGGAATTGGACCTGCATACGAAGATAAAGTTGGAAGAAGATCTATAAGAGTTATGGATCTAAGATCTGAAAAAAATTTAGAACAAAGACTCGACTCTGTACTAGTTCATCATAATGCAATTAGAAAAGGCCTAGGAAAAAAAATTTTTGAAAAAGATCAGCTTAAATCTGATTTGCTTAAAATAGCACCCAAAATATTAGAATTTTCTCAGCCAGTTTGGCTAAAGATTGATCAATTTAAAAAACAAAAAAAGAGAATTTTATTCGAAGGAGCCCAAGGTATTTTACTTGATGTAGATCATGGAACTTATCCTTTTGTAACTTCATCTAATACTGTTGCCTCAAGCGCAGCTACAGGAACTGGTTGTGGGCCTAATTCGATTAATTATGTTCTTGGAATTACAAAAGCTTATACTACAAGAGTTGGGGAAGGTCCTTTTCCTACAGAGTTAACAGATGATGTTGGTGAACTTTTAGGAACACGTGGAAAGGAATTTGGAACTGTTACAAGTAGAAAAAGAAGATGCGGATGGTTTGACGGTGTTTTGGTAAGGCAAACTATTAAAGTTTCAGGAATTGATGGTATCGCTTTAACGAAATTAGATGTTCTCGATGAATTAGATGAAATTAAAATGTGTGTTGCTTATGAGCTTGATGGTAAAAGATTAGATTATTTACCTGCTGCTGTAGAAGATCAAATAAAAATAAAGCCAATTTATGAAACTTTTCCAGGTTGGAAAGTTTCTACAAATGGATTTAAAAATCTAGACTCATTGCCTGAAAATGCAAAAAAATATATTTTTGCTGTTGAAGATTTTATTGGAGCAAAAGTATCAAGTATCTCAACTAGTCCAGAAAGAGAAGATACTATTTTAATTGAAAACCCTTTTGAGGTTTAATTTGCAGGTAAAAGATTTTTTGATTTAGCCAATAGAAGCATGTGCTTTTGGAGTTTTTCAAATGCTTTATTTTCAATTTGTCTAACTCTTTCTCTGCTAATTTTATATTTTTTACTTAAATCCTCTAGTGTAGTTGGGTCATCATTAAGTCTTCTAGAGTATAAAATTTCTCTTTCTCTATCGTTAAGAACTTTAATAGAGTCTTTTAATAAATCTTTTCTTTGCTCCATTTCCTCGTGGTGAGCAAATTTTAAATCATGATCAAGTTCTTTATCAACCAACCAGTCTTGCCATTCATCGCCATCTTCTCCAACTTGGGCATTTAGGGAGAATTCCTTTCCAGAAAGTCTTCTATTCATTGAAACAACTTCTTCTTTACTTACATCAAGCTTATTAGCGATATGATCAACGTGTTCATCTCTTAAGTCACCTTCAGTTTCTGGAGAAATTTGATTTTTAATTTTCTTTAAATTAAAAAATAATTTTTTTTGAGCAGTAGTAGTTCCAATTTTGACAAGACTCCAAGATCTTAAAATATATTCTTGGATAGAAGCCTTAATCCACCACATTGCATAAGTTGCCAATCTAAAACCTTTTTCTGGTTCAAATTTCTTAACAGCTTGCATAAGACCTACATTTCCCTCTGAAATCATCTCATTAATAGGCAAACCATATCCTTTGTAGCCCATAGCAATCTTTGCAACTAATCTTAAGTGACTAGTGACTAGTTTTTCTGCAGCTTTAATATTACCAGTTGTTTTCCAGTTTTTTGCTAGCATATATTCCTCTTCTGCAGCTAACATCGGAAATTTTTTAATCTGCTCTAAATATGCAGATAGCCCACCTTCATTAGAAAGGGTCGGCAGATTGTTACTCATTGTTGTACTCATAGAAGTGTTTATTTAATTAATTATAGCTAATTTTCAATAATTTATTCTTCAGTGTTTCTAAGCATTTTTAGAATATTATTTAGATCTTGTGGCAAAAGTGAGGAAAAAATCATCTCTTTCTTAGTACGTGGATGCATAAATCCTAAAGTTTTTGCATGCAGGAATTGTCTATTTAATTTAGTAATTGAATTTTGGATGTCTAAATCAATATTTTTTAATTTTTTATATTTTTTTTTATATTTGTCATCTCCAACTAGACTATTACCTTTAAAGTTCATATGAACTCTTATCTGATGTGTTCTTCCTGTTTCTAATTTACATTCAACTAAACTTAAAGTTGGTGTTTTCTGATTTTCGAAAACTTCAAGTGTTTTATAATTTGTTATAGCTTTCTTACCTTTAGAACTACTAACTTCCATAAGTTGTCTATTTTTTGAACTTCGAGTTATAAATGTTTCAATCCTTCCTGAGGAGGGTCTTAATTTTCCCCATATTAAAAGTTGGTACTCTCTTATAATTGTATGATCACTAAATTGTTTTGATAAATTTTCATGAGTTTCATTGTTTTTTGCAATTACAACTAAACCAGATGTGTTTTTATCAATTCTATGAACAATACCAGGTCTTAACTCATCGCCTATATTTGATAAAGAATTCTTATTATAATGCATCAATGCATTAACAATTGTTTTATCATAATTTCCAGCACCTGGATGCATGATTATTCCAGCAGGTTTATTAATTACTAATAGATCATCATCTTCGTATATTATTTCTAATTTAAATTCGTAAGGTTTAAGGGATGCTATTTCAGGCTCTGGGATCTTAAGATTTATAGTGTCTCCAATTGAGACTTTTTTTGATGGACTTTTAATAATTTCATTATTTAGTGTTAACTTTTCTTTTAAAATTAAATTTTTAATTCTAGTTCTACTAATTAATTCCTCTCTTTTGTTAATTAAAACATCAACCCTTAAATTCTTCTCATCCTCTTTGACTATAAAATTAATGTTTTTTTCCATAAAATATAATATTAATACTATATGCGCTTGTAGCTCAACTGGATAGAGCGCCTGACTTCGGATCAGGAGGTTCTGGGTTCGACTCCTAGCAGGCGCACCAGTTTATTCACCTATATTTATTAAAGTTCCTTTATCTCTTGCTTTGTCGAAAGAGTAATAAAATACAAATATAGAAAAAATTAAATAAAACCCGTTCAGATAGATTGCATTAATGATATTTTCATAATTTACCATTCCATTGACCAAGATATTTCTGGTCTCCTCAAAAATATAAACTAATGGAAGTGCAAAAGCGATTGACTGAAAGATTCCTGGGAGTGTTTCAACTGGATAGTAAATGCAGCCAAAAGGGGCTAATAAAAACATGGTAGACCAAGCAATATTCTCAAAAGATGGTCCAAATCTTAACAATCCTGCTGAAACAAAAAGACCAAGTGTTATTCCAAATAAATACAGACTCAAGAAAAGAAATGCTAAAGGAAGACCAAGTTTTAGTAAAGATATACCAAACAAAGGAGAAGTTAATAGTATAGCTGGGATCAAACCAATTAATGCTCTTATTAAAGCAGTAAAAACTAGAGAGACAATTATCTCGCTAATTTTCATCGGTGCAATAAATAGGTTTGTAAAATTCCTGCTCCAAATTTCTTCTAAAAACAACATATTAAAGCCAATACTAGTTCTAAATAAAAAATCATAAAGAATTGCACATGAAAGAATAACTCCTACTGCACCACTGTAATAAGAGCTATGAGCTGCAAAAAAATTAGAAATAAATCCCCAAAGAGTAATTTGAATTGAAGGCCAATAAATTAAATCTAATATTCTTGGAAATGATCTAGTTATTAAATAAAAGTGTCTTAAAAAAAGACCGTAAATTCTAATTAAATTCATTTTTATTTTCTCGCAATTTCTAAAAATACTTCCTCTAAATTTCTTCTTCCATATTTTGTTATTAATTCTTCAGGAGTTCCTCTATCCACTATTAAACCATCTTTCATCATTAAAACAGAACTACATAATCTTTTTACTTCTTCCATATTATGAGAGGCGAGCAAAACTGATATTTTTTTTTCCTTTTTGTAATCTTCTAAAAAAGATCTTACAAAATCACCAGTTTCAGGATCTAGTGAGGCAGTAGGTTCATCCAATAAAAGTACCGTTGGATCATTTATTAGAGCTTTAGCAAGACTCACTCTATTTTTTTGTCCAGAGGAAAGTTCTCCAGTAATTTTGTTTAAAAGGTCTTTTAATCTAAGTTTATTTGCAAGGTAATCTATTCGGTCATTTAAATTTTGAATGTTATATAATTTTCCATAAACAATTAAATTTTGTTTAACTTTAAGTTTTTTAGGTAATTCAATATATGGTGAAATAAAATTCATTTTATGAAGAAGAGAGATTTTATTTTTTTCAATATTCTCTCCGTTGATTAAAACCTTGCCACTACTTGGTTTTAATAATCCTAAAATCATTCCAATAGTTGTAGTTTTTCCACATCCATTAGGTCCTAACAAACCAACCATTTCATTTTCATTAATTTTAAAATTAATATTAGCTACTGCTTCTTTATCTTTATATTTTTTTGAAAGATTGATTACTTCAATAGAATTTTTCATTAATATTTAGAGGCTCTCCTTAATCTATCATTAATTGTTTTGCCAAGACCTTTGTTTGGTATCGTCTCAACTGCAATCTTTTTATAACCATCGTTTTTAATTTTTCTTAAAGTTGAATATAAATTCTTTGCCGCTTCATTTATATTTTTCACTTTGGATAAATAATAATAGCTTTTTAATTTTGATTTTCTTTTTTTTATTAATAAATAAGCCTCATCTTTTTTTGGTTTTTTAACATTGACTCTTAAAGGTATACCAGGTGAATAATGTAACGGAAATAAACCAGGTGATAATTTTTTTTTTGAATTTGTATTAATTAATAATTTTTTTTTTAAAACATTTTCAATTTTTTTAGTATCCAGGCCTCCATATCTTAAAAGTGAGGGCTTTTCTATAAGATTTAATATTGTGGACTCAACTCCAATTTTACTTTTTCCTCCATTTAAAATATATTTTATTTTTGAAGCAAATTCTTCTTTTACATCAGATGGTTTAACCGAACTTAATCTTGAGGATATATTTGCACTAGGGGCAGCTACTGGATAATCTAAATTTTTTAATAAATTTCTGAACAATTTATGTCTAGGAAAACGTACGGCAATACTTTTTTTATTATTAGTGACAAATTTTGATATTTTAGAATCACTTTTTAATTTCAAAACATAAGTTATTGGACCTGGAGAAAATTTTTTGTAAAGTTTTACTAAGTTATCATTTATATCACAGTCCTCTTTAAGTCTTTGAATATCATAATAATGGACAATAAGCGGATTGTTTAATGGTCTTTTTTTAAGACTAAATATTTTCTTAACGGCACTGTTAGAGTAAGCGTTTGCAGCCAATCCATAAACAGTTTCTGTTGGTACTGCAATACAATGATTATTATCTAAATATTTTTTTGCTTTTTTGATATTTGATTGAATAGATTTCATGTATTAATAATTATTATTATATGAAAGATAAAATATTACCACTTGATTATGATCAGTATTCAGTTGAGCAGCTTACAGAAAAAGTAAATAAGATTATAGAGTCTCTAGAGAAGGAAAATGATTTAAACAATTCAGTTGACAGTTATCAAGAACTTTTAAAATTAAATAATATTATTGAAAAGAAATTTCATAAAAATTTTAAATCTATTGGGGAAGAGACAAATAAAAAGATTAAAGAGATAACTAAAAAAAATGAAAAAACAGCTTAATAAAATAGCTAAGGATACAAATATATTTCTTAAAAAATATATTAATTCACAGAAATATTCTAATTTAATGTCACCAATGAAGTATGGTTTATTTCCAGGTGGAAAAAAAATAAGATCTAAAATATTAATTGACTTAGGGTCATTATTTTCAATTGATTATAAAACATTGATAATAGTTGGGTCGGCCGTTGAATGTATTCATGCTTATTCACTTATTCATGACGATTTACCCTGCATGGATGATGATGATATAAGAAGAGGAAAACCTTCAACTCATATTAAATTTGGTGAGTCTACAGCAGTTCTAGCAGGAAATTCATTACTAACTTTAGCTTTTGAAATTTTATCAAGTCCTAAATTGAAATTAAATGAAAAGATAAAAATCAACTTAATCAAAAAATTATCAGAATGTTCAGGTCATTTAGGGATAGCTGGTGGGCAATATTTAGATTTGAGCTATGAGAAAAAGAAAATATCAAAGAATAAAATACTAGAAATGGAAATAAAGAAAACAGGAATGTTATTTAGTTTTTGTTGTGCGGCTCCAGCAATAATTAAGAGAAAAAAAATACAAGAAATTAAATTTTTTGAAAATATTGGATCAAAAATTGGTCTTTTATTCCAAATAGCTGATGATTTAATTGATTTGAAAAGTAAATCTAAACAAGCTGGGAAAAAAACAGGAAAAGATCAAAAAAGAGGTAAGGCAACACTTATAAATTTAATAGGTTATGATGACTCAGTTAAGTATTGTGATAAAATAATAGAAGATATTAATAAAAATTTAAAAAAATACGGTTCAAGATCTAAAAAAACAAATGAAACATTGGAATATATATTGAATAGAAAAAAATGAAAAAAAATTATCAATTTTTAAATGATATCAACTTTCCATCTGATTTAAGAAAAGTTTCTGAAGAAAATTTACAAAAAGTTGCTGATGAGGTTAGAGAGGAAATGATAAGTGCTGTTTCAGAAACAGGAGGTCACCTTGGTGCTGGTTTAGGAGTGGTTGAATTGACAGTTGCGCTTCATTATGTTTTTGATACACCAAACGATAAATTAATATGGGATGTTGGTCATCAATCTTACCCTCATAAAATTTTAACTGGAAGAAAAGATAAAATTAGAACTTTACGACAGGGTAATGGTTTATCAGGTTTTACAAAAAGATCTGAAAGTGAGTATGACCCATTTGGAGCAGCCCACAGTTCAACATCTATTTCATCAGCATTAGGAATTGCTGAGGCAAATAAATTAGAAAATAAGTCTTCCAATGTAATAGCCGTCATAGGTGATGGAGCGATTAGTGCAGGTATGGCTTACGAAGCTATGAATAATGCTGGAGCGTCAAAGACAAAAATGATTGTTATTTTAAATGATAACGATATGTCAATTGCAAAACCAGTCGGAGCAATGAGAACTTACTTGGCAAAATTATTTACTGGTAAGATATATTTTAGTTTAAGGGAAACCTTAAAGTTAATTACATCTGCATTTTCAAAAAGATTTAGTGCTAAAGCAGGAAAAGCAGAAGATTTTTTCCGTTCAGCAGTAACAGGAGGCACATTGTTTAGTTCACTAGGTTTTTATTACGCAGGCCCTATAGATGGTCATGATTTATCAAGTCTAGTTCCGATTTTAAAAAATGCAAAAGACTCAAGACATCAGGGTCCAATAATGATCCATATTAAAACTCAAAAAGGGAAGGGTTATTCTTATGCAGAAAAAGCAAATGATCATTATCATGGAGTATCAAAATTTAACGTTGAGACTGGAGAACAGTTAAAGAGTAAATCTAATCTTCCAGCTTATACAAAAGTTTTTGCTAATACGTTAGTGAAACATGCAAAAAAAGATAGTAAAATAGTTGGAATCACAGCAGCAATGCCAGGAGGGACTGGTATGGATATTTTTGGAAAAGAGTTTCCAAGTAGAATGTTTGACGTAGGAATAGCTGAACAACATGCTGTGACTTTTGCAGCTGGTTTAGCAACTGAGGGATACAAACCATATGCTGCAATTTATTCTACATTTTTACAGAGAGCATATGATCAAGTTGTCCACGATGTTGCCATTCAAAGTTTACCAGTTAGATTTGCGATAGATAGAGCAGGATTAGTTGGTGCTGATGGATCAACACATGCTGGTTCATTTGATATAACTTACTTATCAACTTTACCTAACTTTGTAGTAATGGCAGCAAGTGATGAAGCCGAACTAGTTAAAATGATTAATACTTCAGTAGATATAAATGACAGACCTTCTGCAATAAGATATCCAAGAGGAACTGGAGTAGGTGTTGATCTCCCATCAATAGATGAAAAAATTGAAATTGGTAAAGGGAGGGTCGTCCAACAAGGGACACAAGTTTGTATTTTAAACCTCGGTACTCGACTTGAGGAGTGTAAGTTAGCTATAGAGGAATTAAAAGCAAAAGGAGTTTCAACAACTTTGATAGACGCCAGATTTGCTAAGCCTTTAGACGAAGAACTTATACTAAAATCTGCTAAGGAACATGAGCTTATGATAACTGTTGAAGAGGGATCAATAGGCGGTTTTGGTTCCCATGTTAAAAATTTATTAGCTGAAAAAGGAGTATTTGATAAAGGTTTAAAATTTAGATCAATGACTTTACCAGATGAATTTATTGAACAAGATGATCCAAAAAAAATGTACGATAAAGCTGGATTAAACAGTTCTCAAATTTCTAAGAAAATTGCTGATATTTTGTTTCAAAAGGAGACAATAAGAGTTGTGAAAAATTAATTTAAGCTAACTACATTGAGCCTTATTCATTAAGTAGTGGTCAAGTAAAACACAGTTCATCATAGCTTCACCAATTGGTACAGCCCTAATTCCTACACAAGGATCATGTCTACCTTTAACAGATATTGAAGTATTTTTCCCAAATTTATTTATAGTTTTTCTACTAGTTAAAATTGACGATGTAGGTTTGACAGCAAAAGATGCAATAATTTCTTGGCCCGTAGAAATTCCACCAAGAATTCCACCCGCTTTATTTGAATTGAATTTTAATTTATTTCCTTTTGAAGAAATTTCATCTGAATTTTGTTCTCCACTTAATTGTGCTGAGTTCATTCCTGCACCTATATTTACACCTTTAACTGCATTAATACTCATTAGACCTGAAGCTATGTCAGTATCCAATTTTGAATAAATTGGAGCACCTAAACCAACTGGGATACCTCTTGCTCTTATTTCAATTACTGCTCCACATGAGGATCCTGATTTTCTTACACCAAGTAAATATTTTTCCCATAATTTAATCATTGATTTATCTGGACAAAAAAATGGATTTTTTGAAATTACCTTATCGTTCCATTGATTTGTATCACATCCAAGAATTCCTAGCTGTGTTACTGCACCAATTACTTTAAATTTTTTACCTAATTTTTTTTGAAGTACGACTTTTGCTATTGCACCGGCCGCAACGCGTGCTGCAGTTTCTCTAGCAGAAGATCTGCCACCACCTCTATAGTCTCTAATTCCATATTTTTTAAAATAAGTAAAATCTGCATGACCTGGTCTGAACTTATCTTTAATATTACTATAATCTTTGGATCTCATATCTTTGTTGTAGATTATGAGAGAAATAGGTGTTCCTGTAGTTTTGCCCTCAAACACTCCTGACAAAATTTGAACTTTATCATCCTCTTTTCTCTGAGTTGTAAATTTAGATTGTCCTGGTTTTCTTTTGTCTAATTCTATTTGAATATTTTGCTCTTTAAGGGTTATGTTTGGAGGACAACCATCAACAATACAACCAATTGCAGGTCCATGAGACTCTCCCCAAGTTGTGAAACGAAATAACTTTCCAAAAGTATTAAATGACATTATTTATATTATATAGATTATTTTGTTTAAATTATGAATCAAAAAAACTCTTTAGGGCTTAATAGTTGCTTTCTTGATATAAATGATCCAATTCATTTATTTCATGAATGGATGGAGGAAGCAAAGAAAACTGAGCCAAATGATCCAAACGCTGTTGCTTTGGCCACATCAGATAAAAAAAACATTCCTTCGGTAAGAATGGTTTTGCTTAAAGATTTCAACAAAGATGGATTTGTATTTTATACAAACTTAAATAGTCAAAAGGGAAATGAATTAAAGGAAAATCCGAATGCTGCGATGTGTTTCCATTGGAAAAGTCTCCTAAGACAAATAAGAATTAATGGAAAGGTGTCATTAGTTTCTGATCAAGTTGCAGATGAATATTATTCATCTAGAGCGTATGAAAGTCGAATAGGAGCATGGGCTTCTAGGCAAAGTGAAGAATTAAATTCTCGAGAACAATTATTAAAATCTATACAAGATTACAAAAAAAAATATAGTAACAAATCAGATGTACCAAGACCAAGTCACTGGTCTGGATGGATTTTATCTCCAGATAATATTGAATTTTGGTTAGATGGTGAAAACAGAATCCATGAGAGATTAAAATATAATAAAGATAATTCAGGAAAGTGGGTAAAGTCTTTATTAAGTCCTTAAAAATTTCTTGATAAACTAAATGACGTTAATTTTTTAAGAATATTTTTTTCTTTAGAGTCTTTAAATACACTTAGGGAATTTGAGGCTAAATTTATATAGTGTTGTGCTTTTTGATAGCATTCCTGAATTATTTTATACTTATTTATAAGAGCAATAATTTCATTAAAATCATCTTTTGTTCTTAACTCTTTTTTAAACATATTTGATAAAATTTTTTTTTCATCGTTTTCTAATTTTTGAAAAAGTAAAATTATTGGTAAGGTAATTTTTCCTTCAAAAAAATCTTGACCAATTTTTTTACCAAATAGTTTTAGCTCAGCGTTATAATCTAAAGTATCATCTGCTATTTGAAAAGTTAATCCTAAGTTTCTTCCATAAAATTCTAAAGCATCTTTTTCTTTGTTTTCTACACCTGATAAAATGGCACCAACTTTAGTTGCTGCTGCAAATAACTCAGCAGTCTTAGCTGAGATTATTTTTAAATATGTTTCTTCTAGCATATCAACTTCACCTTTGTGTTGAAGTTGTAAAACTTCTCCTTGAGCAATTTTGGACGATGTAGAGGATAATAATTTTAAAACTTCTAAGTTTCCGTCCTCTACCATCATTTCAAAGCATCTACTTAATAAATAATCTCCTATTAGTACTGAGGAATGATTATCCCAAACTTTATTTAAAGTCTCTTTTCCTCTCCTAACAGTACCTTCATCAATTACATCATCATGCATTAATGTTGCGCTGTGAATTAATTCAACACATGCAGCTAAATTTATATCCCTAGATCCTTTTGAATAACCGCATAATTTTGCACTACCCAATGTTAATAAAGCTCTTAGTCTTTTTCCTCCAGTTTCTATGTGATAATCTGTCATTTTTTGAACTAACTGTACATCGCTAGATAATTTTGATTTTATTTTTTCTTCGGTCAAAATGAGTTTTTCTTCAACTGAGTCCTTGAGCTGAAAATATGAATCATTTATCTGATTTTTAAGCTGTACAACTGTTCCCATAACATTTTTAAGTTAGTATAATTTGTTTATATATATTACTTATCAATTGACGCACCAGTTTCTTCAATTATAAGTAGTCTTTATATTCAATAAATAATTCTATAAGACTTACCTATGTTCTCTTTTTTTAAAAAGAAAAAAATTGTTGCTCACTTAAAATTAAGTGGAGTTATTGGTAATGCAGGAAAATTTAAACAAGGTATTGATTTTTCTGGTCAAGAAGAACTAATTAAAAAGGCTTTTTCTCTGAAAAAAGCAGCATGTGTTGCTATATCAATAAATTCTCCAGGAGGATCACCAGTTCAATCTCATTTAATCTACAGTTTTATTAGACAACAAGCAAAAAAACACAAAAAAAAAGTTATTGTATTCGCTGAAGACGTAGCAGCTTCTGGAGGTTATTTGATTTCTTGTGCTGGAGACGAAATTTATGCAAATTCAAGTTCAATTATTGGATCTATAGGAGTGATATATTCTTCTTTTGGATTTACTGAGTTGATAAAAAAAATTGGGGTTGAAAGAAGAGTTCATACTGCTGGCAAAAACAAAAGCACACTTGATCCATTTTTAGAAGAAAAAAATGAGGATATTGAAAGATTAAAAAACATTCAATTGGATCTTCATAAAGACTTTATAGATGTTGTTGAAAAAAGCAGAGGATCAAAATTAAACAAATCTGATGTAGAACTTTTTTCAGGTGAGTTTTGGTCAGGCAGTAAAGCAAAAAATTTAGGATTGATTGACGGAATAGGTAACGCACATGAAATATTAAAAGATAAATTTGGTGAAGATGTAATTATTAAAAAATTTGAAAAATCAAAAGGATGGTTAAGTCAAAAACTTTCTTCATCCAGTAATCAAGTAGATCAAATAGCAAGTATTTTAGATGAAAGATCAATTTGGCAAAGATATGGTTTCTAAAGCAAAAAAAGAAAAAAAAAAAATTCAAACATTCCAAGATTCAATTTTAAATCTTCAGAAATTTTGGAGTAAAAAAGGATGCATTATTCTTCAGCCGTATGATATGGAGGTTGGTGCAGGAACTTTTCATCCAGCTACTACCCTAAGATCACTTGGAAATAAACCATGGAAAGCAGCTTATGTTCAACCATCAAGAAGACCTACAGATGGAAGATATGGAGATAATCCAAACAGGTTGCAACACTATTATCAATTTCAAGTTTTAATTAAACCTTCCCCTGAAAATATAAAAAAACTTTATTTAAATAGTTTATCCACTATAGGAATAGATCATAATGATCATGATATAAGGTTTGTTGAAGATGATTGGGAAAGTCCAACATTAGGTGCTGCAGGATTGGGATGGGAAGTATGGTGTGATGGAATGGAAATTACTCAATTCACCTATTTTCAACAAATGGCTGGATTTGATTGTAAACCTGTATCAGTTGAAATCACTTATGGTTTAGAAAGAATTTGTATGTTCACTCAAAAAGAAAAAAACGTTTATGATTTATTATGGAACGATGAAGGTGTAAAATATCACGAAGTATTTTATCAAGCCGAAAAAGAATTTTCAGCATACAATTTTGAACACGCGAATGTAGAAACACTTTTGAAAATGTTTGAAATGCATGAATCCGAGGCAAAAGATTTGGTAGAAAAAAAAATTTCTTTACCAGCATATGATCAATGTTTAAAAGCCAGTCATGTGTTTAATATTTTAGATGCAAGAGGTGCAATCAGTGTCGCACAAAGAGCAGGTTATATTGCTAGAATAAGAGATATAACAAAATCTGCAGCAGGTATTTGGTTAGACAGTCAAAAATAATGTCAGAGTTTTTTTTAGAATTATTCAGTGAAGAAATACCTTCAAATCTTCAACAAAATTTAAGGCAAGACTTACTTAAAAGCTTTAATGATTTATTTTTAGAAAAATCAATTTTATTTAAAAAAAGCTCATCATACTCAACACCAAACAGATTAGTGGTATTGTTTGAAGGTGTTCAAAAAAATGTTGTAATAAAATCTGAGGAGATTAAAGGTCCAAATATCAAGTCACCAGAGGTAGCACTAGACGGGTTTACTAGGTCAAATAAAATATCTAAAAAGGATCTCTACCAAAAGAAAACCGATAAAGGAGAATTTTATTTTTTCAAGACAAAATCAAAAAAATTGCATACACATGATTTGCTAGAGGAATTTATCCCAATATTGTTAAGTAAAATTCAATGGAAAAAATCAATGAATTGGGGAACTTTTGACCTAAATTGGGGGAGACCATTAAAATCAATTCTAGCTGTATTTGATAAAAAAAAATTAAATTTTAATTTTCATCACCTAACATCTTCTAACGTAACTTTTATTGATAAAGAATTTGAGGAAAATAAAAAGTCATTCTTAGAATTTAAAAATTATAAAAGTTTTTTTAAAAAAATTAACATTATCGTTGATCACAAAGAAAGAAAAAAGTTAATAGAAAAAAAATTCAACAATATATTAAAAAATAAAAATATTAAGATTAAACATGATTCTAGATTGCTAAATGAGGTTGTGGATTTAACAGATCAACCAAATATCCTTCTTTGTGAATTTGATAAGAAATTTTTGAATATTCCAAAAGAAATATTAATTATTACCATGCAATATCATCAAAAATATTTCCCTATATTTGATAACAAAGAAAATATTACTAATGAGTTTTTAGTGGTTGCAAACAAAAAAGATAAAAAGGGATTAATTAAATTAGGAAATGAAAGAGTTGTTGAAGCAAGATTAAGTGACGCAGAATTTTTTTGGAAAAAAGATAAATCTCAAAATATGGTCAAAAAAATTACTGAATTAAAATCAATGAATTATTTTAGAGGATTAGGAAGTTATTTTGATAAAGCTCAAAGAATGAGAAAATTGGGTGGAATGATATCTGATGAACTTTTAATCAGTAAAGAAAAAGTTGAATTATCAGCATCAATTTGTAAAGTTGATTTGTTATCAGAGCTAGTGGGTGAATTCCCAGAACTACAAGGTGTGATGGGAGGTTATTTTGCTATTGCACAAGGTTTTGATAAAGATTTGGCTTTGGCCATCAGTGAGCAATATTTACCTACAGGATCAGGCTCAAGAGTTCCAAAAAAACCATTTAGCATTGCTCTTTCTTTAGCTGATAAGATAGATACTTTAGTTGGTTTTTTTGGTTTAAATCAAAAGCCAACAAGCTCTAAAGATCCATATGCTCTAAGAAGATTGGCATTAGGGGTAATAAGAATAATAGTTGAAAATAAAAAAGATTTTAAAATATTAGATCTAATTAATTATTCTTCAAGCCTGTATTTAGATCAAGGTTTTGAAATTCATAACCAATCTTTACAAAATGAATTATCAGATTTTTTAATGGAAAGATTAAAATACCATATGAAGGAAGAAAATATTAGAAATGATATAATTCAAGCATCAACCAGTTCTTTCAACTTAGATCAATCAGTTATCATATTTAATAAAGCTAAACATTTAAATAAAATAATTAACAAACCAGATGGTTTAGATATTGTTGCAAGCTACAAACGAGCTTCAAATATTTTAGATAGTGAATTAAAAAATGATAAAATAGAATTATCAAATACAACTGACCCTAGTATTTTTAAAACTGAGTTAGAAAAAAACCTATTTAAAAAAATTAATGAATTAAGTAAATATTTTTCAAGTATCAATAAAGATGAAAATTATGTTCAAACATTGGACAATTTAGCTAGTCTTAAAAGAGAGGTTTTTGAATTTTTTGATAATGTAATTGTGAACGAAGATGATCCAGTCACAAAGAAAAATAGGCTGGAACTAATTCAAATGATGTGTAAAACGTTCAACAATTATGTTAATTTTTCTCTAATAGACTCCCATTAATGAAAAAACTTATATTAAACTTTAATTCTAAGGATAGTAAAAAAATTAAAAATCCTAAAAACTTTTTGGGTGGAAAAGGTGCTAATCTATCTGAAATGGGAAGAATGGGTCTTCCAGTGCCTCCAGGTTTTACAATATCAACAAAAGTTTGTGAAATTTTTTATAAGAATAAAAAAAAATTGAATAAAATTTTAATTTCTCAAATTAAAAAAGAATTAATATTAATTGAAAAAGATGTTTCTAAAAAATTTGGAGACTTAAAAAATCCACTTTTGTTGTCTGTACGTTCTGGTGCAAGAGTATCAATGCCAGGTATGATGGATACTATTCTGAATCTGGGTTTGAACGATAAAACAGTTAAAGCTTTAGCAATTAAAACTTCAAATGGAAGATTTGCTAAAGATAGTTATAGAAGATTCATTCAAATGTACGGCAACGTAGTAATGGGTGTTGAAGGCTATCATTTTGAGGAATTAATTGAAAATTATAAACTTACGAAAGGTGTTTTGTTAGATACAGATTTAGATGAAAGTGATTGGGATGGATTAATTGAAGACTTTAAAAGAACAGTAAGAGAAAAGGCTAAAAAAGATTTTCCTCAAGATGTTTTTGAACAATTACTAGGAGCAATAACTGCAGTGTTCTTATCTTGGGAAAGTAACAGAGCAAAAGTTTATAGAAAATTAAATCAAATTCCAGCCGAGTGGGGAACTGCTGTAAATGTTCAATCAATGGTTTTTGGAAATATGGGTGATGATTGTGCAACAGGAGTTGTGTTTACAAGAAATCCATCAGATGGATCAAATGAAATATATGGTGAATATTTAATTAATGCCCAAGGTGAAGATGTTGTAGCGGGTACAAGGACACCTCAATATATTACTAAAACAGCTAGACAAGATGCTAAAGTTAAAGAATTATCAATGGAAGAATCTATGCCAAAAGTTTTTAAGGAACTCCAAAAAATCTTAAAGAAACTAGAGAAACATTATAAAGATATGCAAGACGTTGAGTTTACAGTCGAAAGTAATAAATTATGGATGCTTCAAACAAGATCAGGAAAAAGAACAGCAAAATCAGCAGTTAAGATTGCAGTTGATATGGTTAAAGAAAAATTAATTTCAAAAAAAGAAGCTGTTTTAAGAATTGACCCAAACTCTCTGGATACACTTTTGCACCCTACATTGGATGAAAAAAGCACAATTAATGTGATAGCAAATGGATTGCCAGCATCACCTGGTGCAGCTAGTGGTAAAGTTGTATTTACATCTGAGGAAGCAGAAAGATTAACTGCGATGATGCAAGATACTATTTTGGTAAGAGTAGAAACCTCTCCAGAAGATATTCAAGGAATGCATGCTGCCAAAGGAATTTTAACTGCTAGAGGAGGAATGACAAGTCATGCGGCTGTCGTTGCAAGAGGTATGGGCAGACCATGTGTATCAGGATCAAGTGAAATTGACATTAACTATGAAAATAAATCTTTTAAAACTTCTTCAATGGAGATTAAAGAAGGAGATATAATCACAATAGATGGTTCAACCGGAAGAATTATTGCTGGAAGTGTTTCAACTGTGAAACCACAAATATCTGGTGATTTTTCGAAGTTAATGTCTTGGGCTGATAGTTTTAGAAAATTAAAAGTAAGAACAAATTCTGAAACACCACAAGACACTAAAATAGCAAAAGACTTTGGTGCAGAGGGTATTGGACTATGCAGAACCGAACATATGTTTTTTGATGAAGAGAGAATTTTGTCTGTAAGAGAAATGATATTATCAAAAACTAAAGAAGACAGAGCAATAGCATTAGAAAAATTATTGCCGCATCAAAGAAAAGATTTTATTGAAATTTTTAAAATTATGAGCGGATTACCCGTCACAGTAAGATTGTTAGACCCACCATTACATGAATTTTTACCACGCACTGAAAAGGAAATTAATGAGGTTGCCAATTTAGTTAATCTTCCAGTTAAAGAGGTTTTGTCAAGAATTGAGGAGCTTCATGAACAAAATCCCATGCTAGGTCATAGAGGTTGTCGTCTGGGAATATCTTTTCCTGAAATTTATGAAATGCAATGTAAAGCAATTTTTGAGGCATTAGCACACCTTAAAAAAAGTAAAGCTAAATCTGCATTTCCTGAAATAATGATACCTTTAGTATCTACAGAGGCTGAGATAAAAATAATGAAAGATTTAGTTATTAGAACTGCAAGCCAAGTTCAAAAGGAACATAAATTAAAAATCGAATTTTTAGTAGGTACGATGATTGAATTACCTAGAGCAGCTATTAAAGCCAAGGAAATCGCTAAGCATGCAGAATTCTTTAGTTTTGGAACAAATGATTTAACTCAAACTACTTTTGGAATTAGTAGGGATGATAGTGGTAAATTTTTAAATGATTATTTAGAAAACAAAATTTTTTCTGTTGATCCTTTTGTTTCAATAGATGAAGGAGTTTCAGATTTAGTTGAAATAGCAGTAGAAAAAGGACGTAAACAAAACAAAAATCTTAAATTAGGTATCTGCGGAGAGCACGGAGGAGATCCATATAGTATATCTTTTTGCTCTAAAGCAGGATTGAATTATGTTTCTTGCTCACCGTACAGAGTACCAGTAGCTAGATTAGCAGCAGCACAAGCAGAATTAATGTCCTATTAAGTCTAATGAAAAACCCTATTTTAAAAGAATTTAAAAAATTAAAACTAATTTCCACGCCAGACTTAGTTGTAATAGGCAACAAAACTAGAGATAAAAAAATAAAAGTAATTAAAGATAAAAAAACTAATCTTATAGTGCTTGAGAAATGCTTAAAATCAAGTAATGCATTTCCTTTATTACAATTCATTAATCATAAAAAAAATGTAATAAAAGGTAAAAAAAAAACAATAAAAATAAAATCATCTTCAGGAAATATAAATTTACCAATGCAAGAAGATGACTCTAGAAGAGTAAAACAATTTAAGAAATTTTTGAAAAATAAAGATATTCTTGATTTTGGCTGTGGATGGGGGTTTTTTTTAACTAAAATAAAAAACGCCAAATCACTGAATGGAGTTGAAATTAGAAATACTTGTTTAAATCACTTAAAAAAAAATTATCCAAAAATAAATGTCTTTAATAGTATAAGTAAATTTGAAAAAAAATTTGACTTAATTACAATGTTTCATGTTTTAGAACATATTCCTTATCAGGTAGAAACATTAAAAATTCTAAAATCTAAATTAAATAATAATGGAAAAATGATTATTGAAGTTCCACATGCTAAAGATTTTTTGATTTTACAAGAAGAGTTAAAAGAGTTTAAAGAATTTACATTTTGGAGTGAACATTTAGTTCTACACACATACAAATCACTCAAAACCATTCTTTTAAAATCTGGTTTTAAAAAAATTAACATTCAATATTATCAAAGATATAATTTTTCAAATCATTTAAGTTGGTTTTTAAAAAGAAAACCTCCTAAGAATAATGCTTATAAAAATATTATAAGCCATGAATTAAATTCTGTTTACTGTGAAAATTTAAAAAGATTAGGTAAGACCGATACATTAATTGCGATTGCAGAGTAAATTCTTTCAATAAAATAACACTAATAATATAAAATAGTTTTAGTAGGAGTAGGGGCGTTCTGTTACCCGGCAATAGATTAGAATTTAGCATATTTGCTTACTTATTAAAACTACTTCGTTGAAAACTTCGTTGAGAGATCTTCTTATTTTGTCCAGAGTTTGCCTTTTGACTTAGTTGTAAAACCGTAGGAGTTAGATTAATCTTACTTTATGAAAAAATTATTTTTGTACATTTTTCTAGTTTTAATGTGGTTTTATCCAGTAAATGCCAAGGATTGTATTTCAATAGAAAAGATTTGTTTAGGTGAAAGTGCTTTAGATTTTTTTTCAAAGAAAAAACTTAAGGACACAGAATATTATTATTTCGATGATAAAAATTTTGTTACCAGTATAATTGAAAATGATCCTAAATTTAAGACATTCGAAACTGTAGAAATAGATTATAAAAAGTCAGACCCACGTTATAAAATTTTATATATTAATGGCAGAATATTTATTGAAAGACCTGACGCTTGTTTGGTTAAGATGAAGGAATACAATAACTTAATTTCAAATATTCTAAATATTGACGGAAAATATTCTAGATTTCCAAATGGGTCAGATGAAAAAGGTGAGAGTTATGTTACAACATATGAGTTTAAAAAAGATGATAAAGTCATTTCTTTAGAATGTTATGAGTGGTCAAAAAGAATGCAAAACAGATTCGCAAATAATTTTACTATGTCTGTAACAACAAAGAAATTTAAAGATTTTCAATTGGGTGTTGTTTCAACATATTGAGATACTTTAATTCTTTTTGAGGGGGCGTTCTGTTGCCAGGTGCCCGAACTTTGTTTGATTATAGCTAATAATTTTTCCAAAATCACAAAAAATTAAAGTATCAGACGAGTAAGTGAAGAGTTAAAATTTACTCGTCATAAACCAAATATTTTGATATTAATAACTAATGGCTCAAGAGAAAACAGTACTTGATAGATTTGCTGATGGTAATTTAGATTTACCAACATCTTTTTGGTTGTTTGGTGTTGTTGGATTAACTGTAGTAGGCTTCGCAGCAGGATTTTTTTCAGAGTTAATTGGTAGATGGGTTATGGTGCCGGGTGTTATAATTTCAGCTTCCATAGTTATATGTTTAGCGGCTAATGCAGAGAAATACGTTAAAGAAAAAGAACAAAAAAAACAGAGTGCAGTATGGGGCTACTTAACGTACGTTTATTGCGCTGCCAATGGATTGGGTTTAATTTATTATGCTTACCTATTCCTAACTGATAAAAGTTTTTATTAATAAAAATTTTCTTGATAATTTTTGACGAGTACAGGACGAATCGTTCGGTTGAATTTTCAAATTTACGTTGATAAATAAAATTAATTTTACAATACGAAGGGGCGTTCTGTTGCCAGGTGCCCCGAACTTTGTACCATTATTCGCGAATAATTTGAATTGAAAAGTCTATATTTGATTGCAAATGCCGACTCTAGGCCGACCAAAATCTTTGTGTTAGCTTATTTATTATGAAAGAAAAATGGACAAAAGAAATCGTACTTAAAGACGCAAAAAAATATAATTCAAAATCAGAATGGGCGAAGAACTCAAATAGTTCATATAATTCTGCGAGAAAAAATGGTTGGTTTGCTAAAGCAACAAGTCACATGGATAGACCAGACATGACGAGAAAATGGACAAAACAAAATGTTATAAAAAATGCAAAAAAATTTAAAACAATAAAAGAATGGACCAATAATTTTAGTGGAGCTTATGATGCGGCATTTAACAAAGGTTGGTTGAAGGAAGCAACAGCCCATATGGTTAGACCAGCCTGGAAAGGATTAAGAATTTGGACAAAAGAAAAAATCCTTGAAGATGCTAAGAAATTTAAACATAGAGTTAGATGGGGTGAAAAGAGTGGAGGAGCATATGCTGCAGCGCAAAGAATGGGTATTTTAAAATTAGCCACTAAACATATGATAAGACCAAGTACCAAGGGAGTTAACTTAGGTCGAAGAAGTCCAGCTAAATGGACTGATGAGCTTTTGAAAAATTCAGCCTCTAAATATGAAACTGTTAAAGAGTGGCGAACTAAAGAAGAAAGCGCTTATGCTACTGCATCAGCAAGAGGACTTTTAAAAGAACTCACAAAACGAATGATAAAAATTAGAGAGAAAGGATACTGGACAAAAGAAAAAGTTAAACAATCTGCGCTAAAATATAAAACAAAGGTTGAATGGATAACTAATGAACCAGCCGCATATAGAGCATGCTTAAAAAATAGTTGGATTGATGAACTAACTAATCACATGACACCAATTGGAAATAAAAAAATGCGTTGTGTTTATAGCATTTCAGTTGTTGGAAAAAAAATAATTTATATAGGTTTAACAGGTTATTTTGAAAGAAGAATGAGAGATCATTTTGAAACTAAAAGAATAATAAAATTGATTAAAGAATATGGCAAAAATTCAATAATAACTAAACAATTAACAAAATATATTTTAGCAGATGAGGCTATCAAAATTGAGGATAAGCTAATTAATCAATATAGAAAAAAAAAATATATTGTTCTAAACCGTGCTAAAGCAGGAAGTCTTGGAGGAATTAATATTAAATGGACAAAAGAAAAAATTTTAATCGAAGCTAAGAAATATCAAACAATAAAAGATTGGTTAAAGAAAGATAAACTAAGCTATTCTGCAGCTTGGTCGATGAATATTCTAAATCAGGCCACAAAACATATGACCAGATTATGGGAGAAAAAATGGACAGATGAAAAAGTTATTAAAGCTGCCTTAAAGTTTAAATCTTTCAAAGACTGGCTTGAAAAAGATAAAAAGTCTTATGCAGCTGCTCAACAAAGAAAATTATTAAACGATCCTAGAATAACCAATAAACTTAAAAAAGTTATGGGAAAAGCATCAAAGTGGTCAAAGGTGAAAGCTATAAAAGAGGCAAAAAAATATAAATATAGATCAGTTTGGAAAAAAAACTCTCCTTCGTCATATCGCTTTGCACAAAGAAATGGTTTTTTTCTAAAAGCAGTTAAACATATGAAAAGGCCAAAACCTTGGAATAAAATTAATTAAAATGCCGACTCACGGCCGACCAAATTAAATTTAAAAGCTAATTAGTATTTAAAACAAAGCAAAGTATTAGATTAGTTAGGGGCGTTCTGTTGCCAGGTGCCATTATCTCTTATCCTTACAAAGACTATTTTGAGCATATCTGTTTCTGTCGCTGAATTCTCTTAAGCAAGTTTTATAATCAGAAAAATATTGAAATACGAAAACTGCTATAATCAAACCAACAACAATTATTAATACATTTTTTGTATTCATAAACTATTTATAGGGGGCGTTCTGTTGCCAGGTGCCCCGGACCCCGTTTGCTTAATTAACCAAGTTAATTATGCAGCAAGTGCGTAACTTTCGTTAGCAATTATAAATTAGCCCTTTACGGTGGAACAATCCCGAACGAAAGAATAGCCTTTAGTCACCCGTCGAATCTAGTTCACCCCCATAAGTTGTAATGGTGGAGGTGGTGGGTACTGCCCCCACGTCCGCAATGGTTATTACGAAATTCGTTTATCGTCGTAGTTGGAAAACCAACATTATTAATATAAAAGTAATTACAACAGATTCAACAACAATCATGAAATTAACTAAAGAACAACAAGAAGAAATAAAAAATCAACAATCTCAAAGCAATCAAACAAAAAGAGTTACTGCTCCTGAGCTTGAAAAAATATTATATGAAGCAATTCCAGCTTTAGATCATGGTTTTGTAAGAGTTGTTGATTATATGGGTGATGATACATCTATAGTTCAATCAGCTAGAGTATCTTACGGAAAAGGAACCAAACAAGTTTCAACTGATAAAGGTTTAATAAAATATTTGATGAGGCATTGGCACAGCACTCCATTTGAAATGTGTGAAATTAAATATCATGTTAAGCTTCCAATATTTATTGCAAGACAATGGATTAGACATAGAACTGCAAATGTTAATGAATATTCTGCTAGATATTCAATTTTAGATAAAGAATTTTATTTGCCATCACAAGAAAATTTAGCTGCTCAATCAATTAGTAACCGACAGGGTAGAGGAGATGTCTTAGAAGGTAAACAGGCGGAGGAAGTTTTGGAACTTTTAAAAAGTGATGCAGAGAGAACTTATGATAATTATGAGACTATGCTTAATGAAAGATTTGATGGATCAACTATTGATGAAAATAAAAAAGGTTTAGCGAGAGAACTTGCAAGAATGAATTTAACACTAAATACCTACACGCAATGGTATTGGAAAACTGATTTATTAAACTTAATGAATTTTTTAAGATTAAGAGCTGATAGTCATGCTCAATATGAAATTAGAGTTTATGCTGACATAATGCTGGATACTGTAAAAAAATGGGTTCCTATAACTTATGACGCTTTTATGGATTATAGAGTTGGTGGTACTGAGGTTTCCGCAAAAGGAAAGTTAATTATTCAAAAACTTATTAAAGGTGAGAATGTAGATGTTGAAAGTTCTGGCCTGTCTAAAAGAGAGTGGAATGAATTAATGACTGCTTTTGATCTTAAAGATAAGTTGATTTAATTTTTTCAGCAAAATTTAGATATATTTTTGAAATTTCATGCTCGGGGTTAGTTTCCACAATTGGCTTTCCATCATCTCCAGTTTTACCAACTTCTGGATTAATTGGAATCTCACCCAAAAATTCTTTTTGAAATTCCTCTGCAGTTTTTTTAACTCCACCTTCTCCAAAAATTTTATATTTTTTTCCATCGTCTCCAATAAAAAAACTCATGTTATCAACTAAACCTAAAATCTTAACTCCAAGTTTATCAAACATTTTAATTCCTCTTTTAACGTCTAAAAGAGCTACTTCTTGAGGTGTACTTACAATTATTGCACCATCCATTTTAATTTCTTGCGAAAAAGTAAGTTGAGTGTCTCCAGTTCCTGGGGGCATATCTACTATAATAAAATCTAAATCTTTCCAATTTACTTTCTGAGTAAAAGTTTTAATTGCACTTGTTACCATAGGACCACGCCATATCATTGGCGTTTGTTGGTCAGCTAAAAAACCAATAGACATACATTGAATGTCATATTTTGTAATTGGATCTAATTTTTGACCATCACTTTTTGGTTTTTCATTAATATCAAACATTTTAGGAATTGATGGGCCATAAATATCTGCATCTAAAAGACCAACTTTGCATCCAACTTTTTTCAAAGCTAAAGCAAGATTCGTTGCAAATGTAGATTTTCCAACACCACCTTTTGCACTCGATATGGCAATTGTAAACTTAGTTCCAAGAATAGGATTTTTAGTGAATTTTTTAGGCTCTAGCTTACTTTTCATTGCGGCACTAAGTTCAGGTTTTTTATCAGTCATAAAAGTATCATTACTTGTTTTTTGCAATAAAGACACTATATACTTTGGCATATGTCAGACGATTTTAAAGATCAAAGTCCTTGGGGAGCACCTCCTGGCGGAGGTGGTGGAGGTAATGGATCAGGTAGAGGTCCGACACCACCAAACGTCGATGAATTAATTAGAGATCTTCAAGATAAAATTAAAAGATTTTTACCTGGTGGAAAAACTTCTGGTGGAAAATCAATAGGTTTAATTTTATTAGTTTTAGTTTTTGTATGGTTAGCGAGCGGACTTTATAGAGTGCTACCCGATGAACAGGGCGTTGTATTAAGATTTGGAAAGTTTGTAAAAACTACACAGCCTGGTTTGAATTATCATATACCTTTTCCAGTTGAAACTGTTCAAACACCAAAAGTCACTAAAGTAAATCGAATGGATATAGGATTTAGATCTGAGAGAGATAGTGGTTTTTCTACAGGTGGTGGGGTTGCAGATGTACCGCAAGAAAGCTTAATGTTAACTGGAGACGAAAATATTGTTAACATAGACTTTTCAGTATTTTGGGTAATTAAAGACGCTGGTAATTTTTTATTTAAAATTCAAGATCCAGAGGGAACTGTTAAAGCAGCTGCCGAAACTGCGATGAGGGAAGTAATTGCAAAAAGTGACATTCAGCCAATTTTAACAGAGGGAAGATCTAAAATTGAGCTTGAAACTCAAGAAATTATTCAAACTATCTTAGATGATTACGAAAGTGGTATTCAAATTACACAAGTTCAAACTCAAAAAGCTGACCCACCCGATCAAGTAATTGATGCATTTAGGGACGTACAAGCAGCAAGAGCAGACATGGAAAGATCAAAAAACGAAGCTGAAGCTTATGCTAATGATGTAATTCCAAGAGCACGAGGGGAAGCGCAAAAAATTTTACAAGCTGCAGAAGCTTACAAAAAAGAAGTTGTTGCAAAAGCAGAGGGTGAAGCAAGTAGATTTATAGCAATCTACAACGAGTATAAAAATGCTAAAGTAGTTACTCAAGAAAGAATGTATTTAGAAACTATGGAAAAAGTTTTAGCAGATATTGATAAAGTAATAATTGAAAAAAATGCAGGTTCTGGTGTAGTTCCATACTTACCTTTACCTGAGTTAAAAAAGAAAGCGACCAATTAAAATGAAAGCTGGAAAAATTTTAGCAGGAGTACTAGTTGCAATAGGTGTTGTAGCCTTTTTATCAGTAATTATAGTTAAGGAAGTTAACCAAGCAATTATTCTTCAATTTGGTGATCCAAAAAGAATTATAATGAAGCCAGGATTAAATTTTAAAATTCCTTTCATTCAAAACGTTGTTTATTTAGATAAAAGAATTTTAAACTTAGATGCTCCACCAGAAGAGGTTATTGCATCAGATCAAAAACGATTAATTGTGGATGCATTTGCAAGATTTAAGATAGTTGATCCACTTAAGTTTTATATTTCAGTGGGGAACGAAAGAGTTGCAAGATCAAGATTATCTACAATTATAAATTCAAGAATTAGAAATGTACTAGGTCAAGAAGAATTACAAACATTATTATCTAAAGATAGATCTAAGCAAATGGCTTTAATTAAAGAGGGTGTTAATAACGAAGCAAAAAACTTTGGAATTACTATTGTTGATGTCAGAATTAAAAGAGCAGATCTACCTCAAGCCAACAGTGATGCAATTTATAGAAGAATGCAAACTGAAAGGGAGAGAGAAGCAAAAGAATTTAGAGCAAAAGGTGCAGAGATGGCAGTAACAATTACATCAACTGCGGACAAAGAAGTTACTGTAATCTTAGCAGATGCTCAAAAACAATCCGAGATTATGAAAGGGGAAGGTGACGGAGAAAGAAACAAAATATTTGCTGACGCCTTTGGTCAAGATCCAGAATTTTTTGCTTTCTACAGAGCAATGCAGGCATACGAAAAAGCTCTTATTGGTGGTGAAACTTCTTTAATTTTATCACCTGATAGTGAATTTTTTAAATTTTTTGGAAATATAAAACCTGAAATCCAACAGTAATTTTTAATGCGTGAGCTAGTTATAGCTTTTGGTCTTTTCTTATTTATTGAAGGAATTTTGTACGCCTTATTTCCAGCAAAAATGAAAGGTATGTTGAAAAAATTAGAACTTGTAAAAGATAGCCAACTTAGATTAGGCGGACTTATTTTTGCATTAATAGGTTTTATAATAATTTATTATATTAAGAGTTAATATGAGAAAAATAAAAATCATATTTTTAACCATAGTTCTATCATTAACTTTTTCACTTAGTGTAAACTCTAAACCAGTTCCTGCTTCATTCGCTGACCTTGCGGAAAAATTAATGCCGTCTGTAGTGAATATTTCTACTACAACAACTGTGGTAACTAATACCAATCCTTTCCCATTTCAATTTCCACCAGGGTCTCCTTTTGAGGATATGTTTAAAGAATTTGGAACACCTCAGGAAAGGCAATCTGCTGCACTAGGTTCTGGATTTATAATTGATGAGAAAGGAATTGTAGTCACAAACAATCATGTTATCCAAGATGCTGATGATATTATTGTTAGGGTAAATGGTGATCAAGAATTTAAAGCAAAGGTTCTAGGTGCTGACCCTCTAATGGATATTGCTGTTTTGCAATTAGAAACAAATGAAAAGTTCGTTCCAGTAGCATTTGGTGACTCTGATAAAGCAAGAATTGGAGATTGGGTGTTAGCAATTGGAAATCCATTTGGTTTAGGAGGCACTGTTACAGCTGGAATAATTTCAGCTAGAAATAGATCAATTGGATTATCAAGGTATGAAGATTTTATACAAACAGATGCTTCTATAAATTCTGGTAATTCAGGAGGACCTTTGTTTGATATGGACGGAAATGTAATTGGAATTAATACAGCAATTCTTGGACGTAATGGTTCTATCGGAATTGGATTTTCTATACCATCCAACAGTGCACAAATAGTAATTAAACAATTAATCGAATTTGGTGAAACAAAAAGAGGATGGTTAGGAGTTAGAATTCAAGATGTAACAAAAGAAATTGCTGAAGTTGAAAAATTAGATAAAGCAAGAGGAGCACTTGTTGCAAGTGTTGCTGAAAATAGTCCTTCAGAAAAAGCGGGAATTCAAGCTGGCGATATTATTTTAGAGTTTAATGGAGAAAAAATAAATCAAATGAAAGAACTTCCAGCAATTGTTGCACGAACGGAAGTTGGAAAAAAAGTTGAGGTTAAAATTTGGAGAGACAAAAAAGAGATTATTAAAAATGTTATTTTAGGAAGATTAGAAACTTCAGATGATTTCAAAATAAGCAAAAATAAAGAAACTCAAAAACAAAATAATGAAGAAATAATTGAAAGTTTAAGAATTGCAGTAAGACCATTGACTAAAGAGGATATTAAAAATAGAAATTTACCAAATCAGACTACTGGACTTGTGATAACAAAAATTGCTAACAACAGCCCTTTAGTAAATTCAATAGAGCCTAACAGTATTATTATTGAAGCTCAGAAGAAAAAAATTAGATCATCTAATGATTTAAGAGATATAACTAAAGAAGTTCTTAATTCAAATCAAAAGACAGTTTTACTCGCAATCTATAACAATCAAAATCAAAGACGATACATTGGTGTTAAGCTAGACTAGTAATGGATTTAAAATCCAAGATAATATTAATATCTGGACCCACAGCATCAGGAAAATCAAGTTTTGCAATTCAAGTTGCAAAAAAAGTTAATGGAGAAATTATTAATGCAGATAGCATGCAAGTATACAAACAACTTAAAATTTTATCGGCTAGACCAGATCCAAAAAAATACCAGAAAATAAAACATCACTTGTATGGCTTTCATAATGTAACAAAAAACTTCTCTACAGGCGATTGGCTTAAGCTAGTAATTAAAAAAATTAAGGATGTTCAAAAAAGAAAAAAAACTCCAATTCTTGTTGGAGGGACAGGTTTATATTTTAAAGCTTTAACTGATGGTTTAGTTAAAATACCAAATATTTCATTAAAATTAAGGAAACAAATAAGAGATTTACAAAAAAAACTTGGTCAAAAGAAGTTTTATGAAAAACTATTAAAATTAGATCCATCCTCAAGAGGAAAAATAAACCCTACAGACACTCAAAGATCCATCAGAGCTTATGAAGTTAAAAAGTTTACAAAAAAATCTCTAACTGAATGGTTTAAAAACACAAAATCAAACTTCGTGGAAGATGATTTTTTTAAAGTTTATATTGATTTTCCTAGACAAGAACTAATTGAACGTATCAATGTAAGAACAAGTGAGATGATAGAAAATGGAGCAATAAAAGAGGTAAAAGATTTCGTAAAGCTAAGGGTTAGAAAAGATAAAAGCGCTAACAAGGCCATTGGAGTTTATGAAATTAGAGAATATTTGAAAAAACAAAAAGATTTGCATGATACTAAAGAAAAAATAGCCATAAAAACTAGACAATACGCCAAAAGACAAAGTACTTGGGCTAGAGGCAACATGATTAACTGGATGAAGCTTAAGCCACAAGACATAAATAATTTTTTGAAAAAAATTTAAAATTCTCATTCTTAAACTTGACCAATGAGCACAACTTCAGCTAGATTGACTAATGCCAAAATTATTAACTGGAGCAGAAATTGTATTTAAGTGTCTTGAAGATCAAAAGGTAGAACATATCTTTGGCTATCCAGGTGGTGCAGTGTTACCAATTTATGATGAATTAAAAAACCATCCTTCTATAAAACATATTTTGGTTAGACACGAACAAGGTGCTGGTCACGCGGCAGAAGGTTATGCTAGATCATCAGGAAAACCAGGTGTAGTTTTAGTTACATCAGGTCCTGGAGCAACCAATGTTGTTACAGCTTTAACTGATGCTTATATGGACTCTGTACCATTAGTTTGTATTTCTGGTCAAGTTCCAACTCATTTAATTGGAACAGATGCATTCCAAGAATGTGACACTACGGGAATTACAAGACCTTGTACGAAACATAATTGGTTAGTTAAAGATATAAATGATCTTTCAAAAGTTATGCATGAAGCTTTTAAAGTTGCAACAACTGGAAGACCTGGACCGGTTTTGATTGATATTCCAAAAGATATTCAGTTTGCAAAAGCAAAATATAAAAAACCAAATAAAGAAAAAAAATTAAATGGAAAATCCCATAATAAATTTTCTCAAGATCAAATTGATGAATTAGTAAAATTATTAAGCAAAGCTAAAAAACCAATAATTTATAGTGGTGGAGGAGTAATTAATTCAGGACCAAAAGCAAGTCAGGCTTTAAGAGAATTTGTTGAGTTAACTGGTTTTCCTATAACTTCAACACTTCAAGGATTGGGTGCATACCCTGGCGATGATAATCAATTTTTAGGAATGCTTGGAATGCATGGTACTTATGAAGCAAATAATGCTATGCATGATTGTGATCTTTTAATTAATATTGGTGCAAGGTTTGATGATCGTATTACTGGAAAAATTGATGAGTTTTCACCAAATTCAACAAAGGTTCATATTGATATAGATCCATCATCAATTAATAAAATTATCAAAGTAGATCTTGCAATAGTTGGAGACGTTACGAGTGTAATCAGTAAAATTAATAAAACAATTTCTAAAAGAAAAAATGGTCATAGCAAGTCAAATAAATCAAATATAGCTAAGTGGTGGGAGCAAATTGGAAAATGGAGAGAAAAAGACTCTCTTAATTTTGTAAATAGTGATGAAAGCATAAAACCTCAACATGCCGTTCAAAGACTATATGAATTAACTAAGAATAAAGATACTTATGTTACTACTGAGGTTGGACAACATCAAATGTGGGCTGCTCAGCATTACAAATTTAACAAACCAAATAGATGGATGACATCTGGCGGTTTAGGAACTATGGGATATGGATTGCCAGCAGCAGTCGGCGTTCAAATTGCTCATCCTGAAAAATTAGTAATTGATATTGCTGGAGAAGCTTCAGTTTTAATGACCATGCAAGAAATGTCTACTGCGGTTCAATATAATCTTCCTATAAAAATATTTATTTTAAATAATCAATATATGGGAATGGTTAGACAATGGCAGGAATTGCTGCATGAAAAAAATTATTCTGAAAGTTATTCTGAAGCATTACCGGATTTCATGAAAATGGCAGAAGCTTATGGATGTAAAGGAATTAAAGCAGACAATCCAGATGATCTTGATGATAAAATTCAAGAAATGATCGATTATGATGGACCAGTTATATTTGATTGTCATGTGGATCCTAACGAGAATTGCTTCCCAATGATACCATCTGGAAAACCTCATAACCAAATGATCTTGGGCCCAAATGATCAAGAGGAAAATAAAATCAAAGGAAAAGGCAAAGCCTTAGTATAATCATAATGCCGAAATCAAAGTCAGCTTACAGCATACCTACGAAGAAACAAAAACCAGATACATATATTTTTGTAGTATGGGTAGATAATGAGGCTGGAGTTTTGGCAAGAGTAGTTGGTTTATTTTCTGGTCGAGGTTACAACATCGAGTCGTTAGCTGTTGCAGAGGTTGATGCGGTTCAAAATATTTCAAGAATAACAATTGTTACCACTGGAACACCTCAAGTAATTGATCAAATAAGACTCCAATTAACAAAGTTAGTGCCTGTTCATAAAGTTGCTGAATTTAAAAGAGAGGATAAAGGCGTAATTTTTAAAGAAATGGCTTTATTTAAAGTTGTAGGAAAAAGAAATAAAATTGAAAAATGCTTAAATGCTTGTAAAAAATTTAATCCCGTAATATTAGATGAAACAAAAACTTCAGCAGTAATTCAAATAACTGCTCTTAGAAGAGAAATTGATAAAATGAATAAAAAATTAAAGCCCTTAGGACTTATTAGTACTTCGAGAACTGGGGCAGTAGCAATGACTAGGGGTGCTAAAATATTTAATTAATTTAAAAGGAGAGATGATATGAAAATGTTTTATGAAAAAGATGCAGATGTTAATCTAATTAAAAGCAAAAAAGTTGCTATCTTCGGTTATGGAAGCCAAGGGCACGCTCACGCATTAAATTTAAAAGATAGTGGAGTAAAAGATATTGTTGTAGCATTAAGAGAAGGTTCATCGAGTGCAGCTAAAGCAGAATCAAAAGGATTAAAGGTAATGAATTTATCTGATGCTGCAGAGTGGGCTGATGTAGTAATGATTCTTACACCAGATGAACTACAAGCCGAAATTTATAAAAATCATATTGAACAACGAGTAAGAGAGGGGACAAGTATCGCTTTTGCTCATGGTTTAAATGTTCATTACGATTTAATTAAAGCTAGAAAAGATCTAGATGTTTTTATGGTTGCTCCCAAAGGACCTGGTCACTTAGTTAGAAGTGAATATGAAAAAGGAGGTGGAGTGCCTTGTTTATTTGCTGTTCATCAAGATGGTTCAGGAAAGGCAAGAGACTTAGCTTTATCTTATGCTTCAGCAGTTGGTGGAGGAAGATCAGGAATTATTGAAACTACATTCAAAGACGAAGTTGAAACAGATTTATTTGGTGAACAAACAGTACTTTGTGGAGGTTTGGTTGAGCTAATTAAAAATGGTTATGAAACTTTAGTTGAAGCTGGATATGAACCAGAGATGGCATATTTTGAAACAGTTCATGAAGTTAAATTGATTGTTGATTTAATTTATGAAGGTGGAATTGCGAATATGAATTATTCTATTTCGAATACGGCTGAATATGGCGAATATCAATCTGGCCCTAGAGTAGTAAATAAAGAAGAGACCAAAAAAAGAATGAAAGAAGTTTTGGCTGAAATTCAATCTGGAAAATTTACTAAAGAATGGATGGATGAATGCAAAAATGGTCAAAAAAACTTCCTTGCTACGAGAGCTAAATTAGCCGAGCATCCAGTTGAAAAAGTTGGTGCAGAATTAAGAGCTATGATGCCTTGGATAGGCAAGAAAAAATTAGTTGATAGCGATAAAAGTTAAATTTTATCAGTAAATTATTGCTACTATAATTCAATTATTTCACTTATACTTTTTTAAATAAATTTAAAAAACGAGGGGAATAATGAAGACTAAAAATATAGTAAGAATACTATTGTCATTAGTTCTAGTATTCGGATTTTCTTCAGCATGGGCAAAAACTATTAAATGGTCTATGCAAGGAGACAGTTTAACACTAGATCCACATGCGCAAAATGAGGGTCCAACTACTCAAGTATCTAGACAAGTTTATGAAGCTCTAGTTCAAAGAGGCTTGGACATGAAAATAGGACCTGCTTTAGCAACAAAATGGAAAGCTACTGATCCAAATACTTGGATTTTTACTTTAAGAGAAGATGCTAAGTTTTCAGATGGTTCTGGAATGACATCAGCAGATGTTGTTTTTAGTATATTAAGAGCTAAGCAAAGAACATCTGACTTTAAAGAATACATCAGCACTGTTGCTAATGTTGAAGCGGTTGGAGATTACTCTGTTAAAATAACTACAAGTAAACCTAACCCTATTCTTTTAAACCAATTGTCTAACATTTTTATAATGTCTAAAGCTTGGTCAGAGCAAAACTTTGCAATGTCTCCACAAAATTGGGATGCAGGACAAGAAACTTTCTCTGCTACTAATGCTATGGGAACTGGTCCTTTTAAAATAACTTTAAGAGAGCCTAACACCAAGACAGTGTTTAAAAGAAATAAACATTGGTGGGGTGAAATGAAGGACAAAAAGGTAACTCAAATTGAATTAATGCCTATTAAAAATGCAGCTACAAGAGTAGCAGCATTATTATCTGGTGAAATTGATATAGTTACTGATGCTCCTGTTCAAGACTTAAAAAGAATTGGATCTTCTTCAGGTCACAAAGTTGAAAGTACAGCTCAAATGAGAACAATTTTCTTAGGTATGGATCAAGCAGCTGACAAATTAAGAACTGGTAATACAGGTGATAATCCATTTAAGAAAAAAGAAGTAAGACAAGCTCTCTATCAAGCAATTGATATTGAAGCGATCAAGAAAAAAGTTATGAGAGGTTTAAGTGAACCAGCGGGAATTATAACTTTCCCAGGTGTAAATGGATATACAGCTGATCTTGATAAAAGATTACCTTACGATGTTAATGCTGCAAAAAAACTTTTAGCTGATGCAGGTTATCCTAATGGTTTTGACGTTGAACTTAGATGTCCTAATGACAGATATGTAAACGATGAGGCAATATGTACTGCTGTTGTTGGAATGTTGGGTAAAATTGGAGTTAACGTTAACTTATTTGCTCAAACTAAAAGTAAACACTTCAAAGAGCTTAAAGATGATCAAGGTGATTTCTATATGCTAGGATGGGGTGTTCCAACTTTAGATAGTCACTATGTTTTCCATTACCTATATGAAACTGGTGCTAGCTGGAACAAAGTTAACTTTAGTAACGCTGATGTTGATGCTGCAATTAGAGTTATGGAAGGTGAAGTTGATTTAGATAAAAGAAATGCTGCAATTGCAAAAGCTTGGAAAATTGTAAAAGATGATATTTCTTATCTTCCTTTACATCACCAAGTAATTTCTTGGGCATCTAAAAGCAATGTTAATGTTCCTATCAGACCGAATAACGAACCGTTATTCAGAACTGCTAGTTTTAACTAATTAAAAATTATTATAAGCCCTTTAAAAATTTAAAGGGCTTATAAATTTAAACCTTCACAAATTGATAAAATATTTTTTTAAAAGGCTGTTTCAATCTGCTTTGGTGATGTTGGTTGTCGCCTTTGTGTCTTTCTCTTTATTTAATTTTGTTGGAGATCCAATCAATAACATGGTTGGAGAAGAAACTTCTGATGAGGAAAGAGCCGAATTAAGAGAAACATTAGGTTTAATGGATCCAATTCATGTACAGTTTTCAAGATTTATAGTTAATGCTTCTAAGGGTGAGTTTGGAATTTCATATCAATTAAGAAGACCTGTTTCAGAGTTAATAGTTGAAAGATTGCCTGCAACTATTGAACTTGTGGTTATTTCAGCACTAATTGCACTAATTACTGGTACTTTGTTAGGAGTTTATACAGGCATAAATCGAAAAGGTTTTTTAAGTGATTTTGTCTTAGCCGTCTCCTTGCTTGGAGTTTCACTCCCCACATTTGTAATTGGTATATTATTTATATATTTGTTTGCAGTAATCTTAGGAATATTACCTTCTTTTGGTAGAGGGGAGGTTGTTGATTTAGGTTTTTGGACTACAGGTTTTTTAACAGTTTCAGGACTGAAAGCAATTATACTTCCTTCAGTAACATTAAGCCTTTTCCAAATGACTTATATCATCAGACTTGTGCGAGCAGAGATGATGGAAATATTACAAACAGATTTTATTAAATTTGCACGTGCTCGAGGCATTAGTGAAAATAGTATTAAATATAAACATGCATTAAAAAATGGATTGATACCAGTAATAACTATAGCAGGAATAAATATTGGAACTTTAATTGCGTTTTCAATTATTACTGAAACTGTTTTTCAATGGCCTGGAATGGGCTTCTTATTTATTCAAGCAGTCCAATTCGTAGATATACCAATCATGTCAGCTTATTTAGTTTTTATAGCTTTTGTTTTCGTAATGATAAATTTTATAGTTGATATTCTTTATTATTTAATTGATCCAAGAATAAGAGTTAAAGGAGATGCAGCAAGTGGATAACAAAACTTTAAGTACTTGGGAAAGAGTAAAAGATAGTGATATTTATCATAGCTTTATTAAATCGCCAACTGCCATTGTATCATCTACTATCTTGTTTATAATTTTTTTCTGTTCTTTTTTTGTTGAGCTCGTAACACCTTACAATCCCTTTGACCCATCCTCTCTATCATTGATGGATGCATTCACACCACCCTCATGGACAGAAGATGGCCTTGCTAAATTTATTTTAGGTACTGATGGACAAGGAAGAGATATGTTATCAACAATTTTATATGGATGTAGAATTTCTTTAATAGTAGGTTTTTCTGCGATAATTTTTAGCTTAATTCTTGGAGTTGGATTGGGATTAACAGCGGGATTTTTTGGGGGAAAATATGAAATGATAGTAATGAGGTTAACTGATGTTCAGTTAACAGTACCAAGTATTTTGATGGCATTATTGGTTGATGGAATAGCAAGAGGATTAATCTCGAGAGAAATGCATGATGAAATGGCAATTTATGTTTTAATATTTGCAATCGGGATTTCAGAGTGGCCACAATTTGCTAGAGTTTCAAGAGCTGCAACTTTGGTGGAAAAAAATAAAGACTATGTTTCAGCATCAACAATAATTGGGGTTTCTAATATAATTATTATGTTTAAACATATTTTACCAAATATTTTAAGACCGGTGTTAGTAATTGGAACTATTGGTTTAGCTCTTGCTATTTTAGCTGAGTCTACTTTGAGTTTTTTAGGAGTTGGCGTACCTCCAACAACACCTTCTTTAGGGACATTGATACGACTTGGTAATGACTTTTTATTTTCAGGAGAATGGTGGATAACTTTTTTTCCAGCAATTTTCTTAGTTATTTTAGCATTTTCAATTAATTTATTAGGGGATTGGATGAGAGATACTTTAAATCCAAAATTAAAAAAATGACATTTTTAAAAATAAACAATCTTAGTGTTGATTACCAAATGAGAAAAGAAACAGTTTATGCTGCTAAGAATGTGAATATTGAGGTTAATAAAGGAGAAATTTTAGGATTAGTTGGAGAGTCTGGATCAGGAAAAAGTACAGTAGGAAATGCTATTATAAATTTAATTGATGAACCAGGTAAGGTATCTAGTGGATCAGTTATTTTAGGTGATCTTAACATTCATGAAAATTCTGAAAGCATTGTTAAATATAGGGGAAATAAAATTGGATTGATATTTCAAGATCCTCAAACTTCACTTAACCCAATTCTTACAGTGGGTGAACAATTAATTGAAACAATTCAAACTCATCTTAAATTGAGTAAAGAAGAAGCAAAAAATAAATCTATAAATTTATTAAAAGAGGTTGGTATAAAAGATGCAGAGTCAAGATTTGATAATTATCCTCATCAATTCTCAGGTGGAATGAGGCAGCGAGTAGTAATTTCTTTAGCTCTATGTTGCGAGCCAGAATTGTTAATTGCAGATGAGCCAACAACAGCATTAGATGTATCAATTCAATCTCAGATTTTAGAACTTATTAAAAAATTAACAAAAGAAAGAAATCTTGCTGTTATCTTAATTACTCATGACATGGGAGTTATAGCTGAGACAGCAGATCGTGTAGCAGTTATGAAAAGTGGTAATTTAGTTGAAATCGGTGAAACTAAAAAAATATTAACCAATCCACAAGAAAATTATACCAAAAGTTTAGTGAGCTCAGTTCCTCCAACAAATAAAAAAATTTCAAGATTTGTAATAGTTGAAAAAGAACACAATAAAAAAAAAGAAAATAATATCAAAATACTAAATAGATGGTCGAAGAAAGAAATTATAAGTCAAGATTTAGTTCAGATTAAAAATTTGAATAAAAGTTTTGATGATAATTTTTTTACAGAAAATTCTAAAAATTCTGTGATGGCTGTTAATGATGTTTCATTTGAAATAAAAGAGGGAGAATCTTTTGGTCTAGTAGGAGAAAGTGGGAGTGGAAAATCTACAATTGCTAAAATGATTGTAAATTTATTTAAACCTACATCTGGCAATATCTTCTTTGATAACGTTTGTATAACAAAAATTAAACAAAGATCTGAATTAATGAAATTTAGAAAACAAATTCAAATGATATTTCAAGACCCTTATTCCTCACTAAATGGAAGATTAAAAGTAAAAGATATAATTGCGGAACCAATCACACTTCACAACCCATCAATATCAAATATAGATTTAAATAATTATATTTACGATTTACTTGAGTCTGTAGAATTAACTCAAAAATCTGCAGATCGATATCCACATGAATTTTCAGGAGGACAGAGACAGAGAATATCAATTGCAAGAGCACTTGCCACACAACCAAGACTTTTAGTTTGTGACGAACCCACTTCTGCTCTAGATGTTAGTATCCAAGCTCAAATATTAAATTTACTTAAAGATCTTCAAGAACAATTAAATTTAACAATTTTATTTATAAGTCATGACTTACCTGTTGTTAGACAAATGTGCGATAGAATTGGCGTCTTAAAAGACGGCAAATTATGCGAAGTTTCAATAACTGAGGATTTATTTTTAAAACCAACGCATGAATACACAAAAGAACTTTTACGATTAATGCCTAAAATTGAGTCTATTTATAATTAATTTTTCGTAAGCCTAAAATGGTCCATTGAAAGTGAATATTTTACTAATTATTTTGCAATCTCTCTCATAGATTGTATTATAGATTTTCTAAAAATTTAGTTATGAGCAATAAAGATAGAGTCTTTATATTTGATACTACTATGCGTGATGGTGAACAATCACCAGGCGCATCTATGAGTTTAGAGGAAAAAAATTCAAATCGCCAGAGTGTTTGATGAATTAGGTATCGATATTATTGAAGCAGGTTTTCCAATAGCTTCACCAGGGGATTTTGAGGCTGTTTCAGAGGTAAGTAAAATTTTAAAAAATTCTATTCCTGCGGGACTCTCAAGACACTCAGTAAAAGATATTGATAGAGCTTATGAAGCTCTAAAACATGCACCGAGATTTAGAATACATACATTTATTTCTACAAGTCCATTACATATGAAGCATAAATTAAATATGTCCCCAGAAGATGTTTATGAATCGATTGGAAAACATGTCGCTTATGCAAGAAAGTTTACTGATGACGTTGAGTGGTCTTGTGAAGATGGAACAAGAACTGATATGGATTACATGTGTAAAACTGTAGAGCTTGCAATTAAAAATGGAGCTACAACAATTAATATTCCTGATACAGTTGGTTACACAATACCATCTGAGTTTACTACAATTATAGAAACTTTATTAAATAAAGTTCCAAATATAGATAAAGCAATTTTATCAACTCATTGTCATAATGATTTAGGTTTAGCAGTAGCTAACTCATTAGCTGGAGTTCAAGCCGGAGCAAGACAAATAGAATGTACAATAAACGGTTTAGGAGAAAGAGCAGGAAATGCTGCTCTTGAGGAAGTTGTTATGGCAATTAAAACAAGACCTGATTTAATGCCATATGAAACTGGAATTAATACGACACTTTTAAGCAAAGCCTCAAAAATTGTTTCAAATGCAACAGGTTTTCCTGTTCAATACAATAAGGCGATTGTTGGAAAAAAATGCTTTTGCTCATGAAGCAGGAATTCATCAGGATGGAATGTTAAAAAAAATAGACAAACATATGAGATAATGACACCTGAAAGTGTAGGAGTTAAACAAACATCATTAGTAATGGGAAAACATTCTGGGCGACATGCATTTAAAGATAAATTAAACAGTCTAGGTTATCCAGATTTAACTGACGATGTAGTAGGAAATGCATTTGCAAAATTCAAAGTCTTAGCAGATAAGAAAAAACATGTTTACGATGAAGATATTATTGCCTTAGTAGATGATAGTTTAATTGTAGATAATAAAGTTAATGCAATTACTCTTAAATCTTTAAAAGTTTTTGCTGGAACAGGTGAACCACAAAAAGCAGAAATGACTTTGGATGTTTATGGTGATGTTAAAAATGCATCAGAAACTGGAGATGGTCCGGTGGATGCAATTTTTAAATGTATTAAAACTTTGTATCCTCATGATGTTAACTTGCAGCTTTATCAAGTTCATGCAGTTACAGAAGGGACAGATGCACAAGCTACAGTAAGTGTAAAAATCGAGGAAAAGGGTAAAACGACTGTGGGTCAAGCAGCTGATACAGATACTTTGGTTGCATCAGCAAATGCTTACATAAATGCATTAAATAAAATGATAATTAAACGAGATAAAACAGCTCCTATGGAGCAAGAAAGTCAGAAAGTAAGAGGGATATAATGGGGCTATTTAGCAGTGTTAAAAAAATATGGAGCCAAGATATGGCAATTGATCTTGGAACAGCAAATACACTTGTAGTTTTAAAGGGTCAAGGTGTAGTTCTTAATGAACCTTCGGTTGTTGCGATAGTTGATCAAGGTGGAAAGAAAAATGTATTAGCTGTTGGAGATGAAGCGAAAACAATGCTTGGAAGAACTCCTGGTAACATAAGTGCAATTAGACCTTTAAGAGATGGTGTTATTGCAGATTTTATAGTTACTGAAGAAATGATTAAACATTTTATTAAAAAAGTTCACAAAGGAAGTACATTTGCTAACCCTAGAATTTTAATTTGCGTACCAACAGGTTCAACACCAGTTGAAAGAAAAGCAATTCAAGATAGTGCTCTAGCAGCAGGCGCAAGAAGAGTTCAATTAATTGAGGAACCAATTGCAGCGGCTATTGGAGCAAATTTACCAATTTCTGAAGCAACTGGTTCAATGATTGTAGATATTGGCGGGGGCACAAGTGAAATCGCAGTAATGTCTTTAGGTGGATTAGTTTACTCTAAATCTTTAAGAGTTGCAGGTGACTCAATGGATACTGCAATAGTGGATTACATGAGAAAAGAATATAATTTATTAATTGGTGATACTACTGCCGAAAAAATAAAAAAAGAAATGGGAACAGCTGTTCCAACTGGAACAAATACTTACCCAGTTAAAGGGAGAGATTTAAGATCAGGTACTCCAAAGGAAGTTAATATTACAGAAGAAGATACGGCTGAAGCACTAAACGATATTATGAAACAGATGGTTGGTGCAATTAAAGATGCGTTAGAAAATACTCCTCCTGAGTTGTCAGCTGATTTAGTTGATATGGGTTTAACTTTAACAGGTGGTGGTGCTTTGTTAAAAAAATATCGATAAAAGGTTTTCTAAAGAAACAGGTTTACCAGTTCACATAGCAGATGATCCATTATCTTGTGTTGCTGTTGGTACAGGTAAAGCTTTGGATCAAGAAGAAACTTTTTCTACTATGTTATCTGAATATTAGGAAAAATGGCTACTGGCAGAGATGATTTTGTAATTGCCATAAGGTCAGCTTTTTTAAAAAAAAAAGATAAACAAAAATTTTCTTTATTAACTCTAATTATTTTATCAATTTTTGTAATTGTTCTAAGTAATTTAAATTTTAAAGCTATACAATTTATTAAATTAGGCGTTAATGAAGTAATTTATAGATCATCTCATATTGCATCAATTCCAGAAAATAAATTAAAAGAAATAACTTCAAAATTCAAATCACATGTGGACTTATATGAAAGTCATCAGAAAGAATTAATTAAAATAGAAAATTCTAACCAACTTAAATTACAAAATGACTTTTTAACTGCTGAAAATAAAAAGCTAAGAGACTTACTTGATGAAAGTATAAATTCACAAGAAATATTTGCCAGAGTTTTAATTGATAAAGACAGTCCATATTTAAAATCAGTAGTATTAAATAAAGGCACAAAAGATAAAGTAAAAATTGGAATGGCTGTTATTGATGATGTTTATCTAGTTGGTCAAATAATTGAGGTAAATTATTCTAATTCAAGGGCATTACTATTATCAGATCTTAATAGCAAAATACCATCTGTATTAGAGCCCGATGATATACAAGTTGTAATTTCTGGGACAGGAAGTGATTTTGGAAAAATTGAACATACTCAAGAAGAATTAAGAGAAGATTTTAAAAATAAAGAAATTTTTGCTTACACCTCAGGTCTTGGTGGTTTATTTAAACCCGGTATACCAATTGGAAAAATTAACAAAATATCAGAAGGAAAAATTAATTTTTTTTCTGATTTTACACAACTTAACTATGTAAAAATAGTTTCTTACAAAATAGGTGGAGAAGAATAATGTCGTCACTTAACAAAAGTCCTTTTTTAAAAATATTCTTATCCTACTTACCATTTATAATGTTATTTTTTTCTGTGTTTAATGAATTTGATTTTAATTACTTAAAACTTGATTATTTTTCTTTTAATTTTGTTCATCTATTAATTTTCTTTTGGACTTTAAGAAATCCTGATCAATTAGGTTATCTAGCAATTTTCTTTGCAGGTATAATTAATGATGTTGTAATAGGCATACCAATAGGAATTAGTAGTTTTTGTTATCTTATTCTTTGCTCAGTAACAGCTTATATAAGAAATATTACTTTAACCCCAAACTTCATGAAGGACTGGATATCACTATTATTCACAATTTTATTAATTAATTCAATTCAAGTAATTATTTTGGATTTAGTTTTTTTAATTAAAGTTGATTACACTAATTATTTAATTAACTCAGGTTTTACTTTTTTATTTTATCCAATATTTTTTTTATTTTTTAATTTTTTAAACGAAAGAATTTCATATCAAACAAATGATTAAATTTAATTCAGGAATAAGAAAAAACAGATGTAATTAATAGAAGGATGTTCATAATCGGAGCAGCAAAAGTAGTAGTTTTTGTTGGCATCGTTGCTCGTTTATTTTCTCTTCAAATAAACGAAAATAAAAAATATCTTACTCTTTCAGACAAAAATAGAATTAGAGAATGGAAACTACCACCTACAAGGGGAAATATTGTTGATTATTTTGGAAATGTAATTGCAGGGAATTTAAAAGTTTATCAATTACATATAATTCCAGAGCAAGTTGAGAATTTTAATTATTTACTAGTTAGATTGAAAAATCTTTTAAATCTAAGTGACAAAAGAATTGCAAGAATAAATAAATTAAAAGCAGAGCTAAAA
>CACGMR010000002.1 GCA_902574215.1 uncultured Pelagibacteraceae bacterium | reverse complement strand
TTTCATTGTATCCTTTTCTTTACCCTAATTAATTTGCGAATGAGAATTATTCTCAATGCGAATGATTATCAATCGCATATTTTGTCGCAGAATACAAGGACTATTTGATATTATTTATAGAGGGTATTTTTATTTCCAGTCGCCAATTTTACTGAATAAGAAATTTCTAAAAGCTTGAACTCTAGCTGTGTTTTTTAATGATTGCGGGTAGACAAAGTGAGCTTCTGTAATAGGTCCTTCTACTTTTGGAAGTACTTTAATTACGTTGTTTGAATTTGATACTAAATATTCTGGAAGAGCTGCTAATCCTACACCAGACTCAACCGCTAACAATAATCCCATAACACTATTTACTCTCATAATTGTTTTTCTTTTCTTTCCATCGTGCATTCCAATTTTTAACGCCCAATCAGGATTATAAACTGGAGAAGGTGCACCTTTTCCAAATGATATAAATTTATGTTTATTTAAATCACCTACTGTTTTTGGCATCCCATTTTTTTCTAAGTACTTATTTGATCCATAAATATAGTATTTAATATCAACTAATTTTTTCTGAATATAATTAAGCTGTTTTGGTCTTCTCATGAAAATTCCTATATCAGCTTGTCTAGTACTTAAATCTAATTCTTTGTCATCAAAAACTAATTCAATTTCAATTTCAGGGTTAAGTCTCATAAATTCTTGAATTCTTGGTGTTAACCAGTGAGTTCCAAAACTTCTTACAGTAGTAATTGTTAATTTACCTGTCGGCTTACTTTTTTGATCTCCTAAAGAGGTTTCAACTTCTTTTAGTTTACTTATTACTTCATGGGCTGTTTTAAAGACATATTCGCCATTTTCTGTAAGTGTTAATCCTCTAGCGTGTCTTTCGAATAATTGTACTTTTAAATCTTGTTCTAATGATTGAATTTGTCTGCTAATTGCTGATTGACTAAGATTTAAGTTAACAGTAGCGTTTGTAAAACTACCAGCTTCTGCTACAGCATGAAAAATTTTTAATTTATCCCAATCCATTATTTATTTAAATCAACTAATACTCTTCCAGCAATTTCACCTTTTAAAATTTTTGGATAAGTTTCAACTAATTCCTCTAAGCTTACAGTTAAAACTGATTTTTCAATTAAATCAAAATCAATTAATTTAGATGCTTCTCCCCAAATAAATTCTCTTCTCTTTATGCTGCAATTAGCGGAGTCCATTCCCCAAACTTTAATACCTCTTAACATAAAAGGAAGTAAATTTGTGTTAAGCTCATTACTGTTTGCATTTCCACAAACTGCTATAATTCCATTTGATTTTGTTTGAGCTATTGCGTTTGCTAAAATTTTTCCACCTACAGTATCAACTACTCCATCCCATAAACCTTTATCTATTGGTCTTGGATCTTTATCAAATTCTGCCCTATTTATAATGTTTTTAGCACCTAATGATTTTAAATAGTCTGACTTAGAATCTTTTCCTGTTACTGCAGTAACGTTGTAACCTAATTTAGTTAAAGCCATAACTGCTAAACTACCAACTCCACCTGTAGCGCCAGTTACCAAAACATCAGTAACTTTTTCTCCTAATAAAATACTTTCTCTTGCTTGAATAGCAAAAGCACTCATTAAAGATGTTAAACCTGCTGTTCCTAAGATCATTGCTTGTTTGCTGGTTAAACTATCTGGTTTTTTTACTAAAAAGTCTCCACTTACTTTTGCAATTTGTGAAAACCCTCCAAAAAAAACTTCTCCCACTCTAAAACCAGTAAGAATTACTTCATCGCCTTCTTTAAATTTAGGATTATCACTTCCAATAACCTTACCTGAAAAATCTATTCCTGGGATATGAGGATATTCTTTAACTAATCTTCCCCCATTCTTTAGAATCATTCCATCTTTAAAGTTTAAATCTGAATAATCTACTTTTACAGTTACATCACCATGTTTTAAGAAACTTTTATCTAAAGATTTTACTTCACGCGAAAAGTTTTCGCCTTCTTGGTTAAGGACTATTGCTTTGAATTGATCGGACACCTTAGTCTTTTAACTTAGTGCTGATAAATCGTAAATATCTATTTTGATAACTTAAATCTTCTTTGAATTGGCCTAAGTAGTAATTTGTAACCGTGGTTGCTTGTTCTTTTTTAATACCTCTCATTGTCATACACTGATGAGTTGAATCAATAGTTACTGCAACTCCTTTAGCATCTAATGATTCCATTAAAGTGTTTGCTATCTGCATTGTAAGTCTCTCTTGTGTTTGTAATCTTTTTGAGAAAACTTCAACTACTCTCGCTAACTTACTTAATCCTACAACTCTTTCTTTTGGAATATAAGCTACGTGTGCTTTTCCAATAATTGGAGCCATATGATGTTCACAATGACTTTGCACTGAAATATTTTTTTGAACAACCATGTCATCATAACCTTCAACATCACCAAAAGTTTTGTCTAAGATTTTATTTGGATCTTCTTTGTAACCCTTGAAATATTCTTTAAAAGCTTTTACCACTCTCTTAGGAGTTTCTAATAAACCTTCTCTACTTGGATCTTCACCCATCCAAGAAAGGATAGTTCTAAAAGCGTCTTCAGCTTCTTTGTCTGAAACTTGCTTTGTATCTAAACTTTTGTCATCTGTGTCTTTTACTAATTTCATAGCGCTTTTTTATACAGTAATTACTTCAATTTAAAAATATTTAATATATTCATATATGTGCTACATAGTCACCGCATATGTTCAAAAAAAGAGAAAATATCTACGATATTGAAGAGGGAAATCTTCTATCACCAAAATTTGATAATGATGGGTTAATCCCAGTTATTACTATGTGTTCAAAAACAAAGGATATTTTGATGCATGGATATATGAATGTAGAAGCTCTTAAAAAGACAATTGAAACTAAAGAAGCACATTATTATAGCAGATCAAGAAAAGCTATTTGGCACAAAGGTAAAACAAGTGGTTTTACTCAAAAGGTTACTGAAATTAGAATTGATGATGATCAAGACTCGTTATGGTTAACAGTTGATATAGGTGATGGGGCAAGTTGCCATGTTGGTTATAGATCATGTTTTTATAGATCAATTCCTATGGGACCAATAGAAAACGGAAGAAAAGTTGAAATGGAATTTCTTGAGAAAGAAAAAAAATTCGACCCTGAAGAAGTTTATAAAGGTCAACCAAATCCTACTAAAATTTAATGAGTGAAAAACAAAAAAATGTTCTAGGTGAAGACCTGGAAGAATGTTCAAATGATCCATTAACAGGTTGGTTTCGTGATGGTTGTTGTAACACTGACGAGAATGATCATGGACTTCATACAGTTTGTGCCAAAGTTACTACCGAATGCCTAGAGTGGATGAAAGAGGCAGGTAACGATTTAATCACTCCACATCCTGAATTTGGGTTTCCAGGTTTAAAAGATGGAGATGGATGGTGTTTGTGTGCTAGTTGGTATGCAAGAGCAGTTGATGCCGGTAAAGGATGTCCAATATTTTTGAAAAGAACCCACGAAAACACTCTTAAATATGTACCTATTGAAACTTTAAAAAAGTTTGCAATAGACTTGTCCTAATTTACATATTTCCATATCTTGGACCACCGCTACCCTCTGGAGTAACCCAAGTAATATTTTGAGAAGGTTCTTTAATATCACAAGTTTTACAATGAATACAATTTTGAGAATTGATCACAAATTTATTTACATCATTTTCTTTTTGAACTTCATACACACCTGCAGGACAATATCTTTGAGCAGGTTCATCAAATTTTTCTAAAGTATAATTTATTGGTAAATCAGGATCTTTAAGTTTTAAATGAACTGGTTGATTGTCTGCATGATTGGTTCCTGTTAGATAAACTGAACTTGTTTTATCAAAAGTTATTACATTATCATATTTTGGATAATCTATTTTTGGCATTTGATTTGCAGGTTTTAATGTTTCATGATCAGCATGTTTATGTTTAAGTGTAAAAGGAAGATTTCCTCTAAATATAATTTGATCAATACCTGTGAAAATTATTCCTAAAATTAATCCCCAGCTAAAACTAGGTTTCACGTTCCGAGCTTCATAAAGCTCTTTATGTAACCAGCTATTTTTAAATTTATCTTCATAAATAGATAAATCTTTATTTTCTTTTAAGTGTTCATTAATAGTTTCGGCTGCAATAATCCCACTTTTCATCGCTGTATGAGATCCTTTAATTTTTGGCATATTCAAAGTTCCCGCATCACACCCAACCAGTAAAGCACCGGGCATGAACATTTTTGGCAAACTTTGAAATCCGCCTTCAATTAAAGCTCTTGCACCGTAAGAAATTCTTTTTCCACCTTCTATAATTTTTTTAATTGCTGGATGTGTTTTAAACCTCTGAAATTCATCATAAGGTGATAAATGTGGATTTTTGTAATCTAGACCAATTACATAGCCCAGAAAAACTTGTTTATTTTCTGCATGATACATAAAACTACCACCATATGTATTGTTATCTAATGGCCATCCAGCTGTATGCATAACTAAGCCTTCTTCATGATTTTTATCCTCTATTTCCCAAATTTCTTTAAAACCAATTCCATATTGTTGAGGATCTTTATCTTTGTTTAATTCAAATTTTTCAATAAGTTGTTTGCCTAAGTGGCCTCTGCAACCTTCTGCAAAAACAGTTACTTTACCTAAAAGTTCAATACCGGGTTCAAAACTATCTTTTTTATTACCATCTTTGTCTATGCCCATATCTTGAGTTGCAACACCTTTAACAGATCCATCTTCGTTATATAAAATTTCACTTGCTGGAAATCCTGGAAAGATTTCTACACCTAAATTTTCAGCTTGTTCAGCAAGCCATCTACATAAATTTGCAAGACTAATAATATAATTTTTATGATTTTGTTGCACCTTAGGTAGGAGCCAAGTTGGCCAACTTAAAGATTTGGTTTTTCCTAAAAATAAAAATTTTTCTTTAGTTACTTTTGTTTTGATTGGAGAATTTAATTCTCTCCAATTTGGTAGTAATTCATCTAGAGCACGCGTTTCAAATACATTTCCACTTAAAATATGAGCTCCAATCTCCGATGCTTTTTCTAATAAACAAATATTTAGATTTGGATCTAATTGTTTTAACTTTATTGCAGTTGATAGTCCTGATGGTCCTCCACCAATGATTACAACATCATATTCCATTGATTCTCTAGACATACTCTAGTTTTTAACTGTAAGGATTATTTTTGTATAGTGTTTAATTTGTTCAGCTCTTCCATGAACTGAGGCAGTGCCTCGAATAAATCAGCTTCAAGTCCATAATCTGCAACACTAAAGATTGGAGCTTCACCATCTTTATTAATTGCAACTATAACTTTACTTTCCTTCATTCCTGCTAAATGTTGAATAGCACCTGAAATTCCAACAGCGATATATAGATCTGGTACTACCACTTTTCCTGTTTGACCTACTTGATGATCATTACTTATGTAACCAGCATCTACTGCTGCTCTTGATGCTCCAATTGCTGCACCTAGTTTGTCAGCAATTTCTGTAATTAATTTAAAATTGTCCCCACTTTGCATTCCTCTGCCACCTGATACAACAATTCTTGCTGTTCCAAGCTCAGGTCGATCAGATTTAATTTCTTCTCTTTTGATAAATTTTGTATTTGAAAACTCTTCACTAGCATCCACTTTTTCAATTAGGGCTGATCCACCTGTACTCTCACATGGATCGAAGGAAGTAGGTCTGATTGTAACGCACTTTTTAGCATCATTACTCTTAATTGTTGCAAAAGCGTTACCGGCATAAATTGGCCTCAAAAAAGTATCTGGTGATATTACTTTAATGATGTCACTTACTTGCGATGTGTCAAGATGAGCTGCAATTCGTGGCATCAAATTTTTTCCAAATGTATTTGCTGAACAAACAATGTGAGAATAATTTTCTGCTAGTTTAACAATCACTGGAGCAAAATTTTCTGCTGTGAAGTTTTCATAGTGAGCTCCTTCTACACTCAATACTTTTTTTACTACTGGAAGTTCAGATAATTGTTTTGCAGCATCTGCAGAATTTTGACCAATAATTACAGCATGAACATCTGAATCGATTTGAGATGCTGCTGTAGCTGCATTAAGAGTAAATGGTCTTAATTCTTTATTATTGTGTTCTGCTATAAGTAAAACTGCCATTAAATTACCTTCGCCTCATTTTTTAACTTTTGAACTAATTCAGCAACATTTGCTACTTTTATACCTGCTTTTCTTTTTGGAGGTTCCTCTACTTTTAATTGTTCTAATCTTGGTGATACATCCACGTCTAAATCAGAAGCAGCAATTTCCTCTATAGGTTTTTTCTTAGCCTTCATTATATTTGGTAGAGATGCATATCTTGGTTCATTCAGCCTAAGATCACAAGTTACAATAGCTGGAACATTTATTTCAATTGTCTCAAGACCTTCATCTATTTCTCTAGTTACTTCTAATTTATTATCTTTAACATCAATCTTAGAGGCAAATGTTGCTTGTGGCCAATTTAATAAAGCACTCAACATTTGGCCTGTTTGATTACAATCGTCATCAATTGCTTGTTTACCCATAAATACTAAATCTGGTTTTTCTTTATCTACTATTTTTTGTAAAATTTTTGAAACAGCGAGTGGCTCTAGAATTCCATCAACTTTTACATGAATACCTCTATCCGCACCAACTGCTAAAGCTTTCCTAACTGTTTCTTGAGCTTTTTCTTCTCCAACAGTTACTGCAACTACTTCTGTAGCTTTACCAGCCTCTTTAATTTTTACAGCCTCTTCTATTGCATTATCATCAGGAGGATTAGTTGACATTTTAACATTGTCAGTAACTACACCCGTTCCGTCTTCTTTAACTCTGATTTGAACGTTGTAATCAATAACCCTTTTTACAGCTACTAAAATTTTCATTAAGCTCTTAATAAATTATTTTCTGAATCATATGGACTCTCATCTAAGACAGTAGCGTCGTACATTTCACCTAATATATCAACTTGTAATTTGTCGCCCACATTTGAACAATCTGGCTTAACCATTGCAAGAGCTATTGATTTATCTAATCTAAATCCAAATTCGCCTCCAGTTGCTCTTCCAACAACTTTACCGTCTTTAAAAATTGGGTTATTTCCAAGTACATCAGCATCTTTAGTGTTATGAACTTCTAAAGTAACTAATTTATTATCAAAACCTTTTTCTCTCCATTTATTAAGTGCCTCTAATCCAATAAAGTTTCCTTTATTTGGGTGAACAAATCTATCAAGACCAGACTCGTATGGTGAGTATTCAATTGATAATTCTGTACCAACTAGTTTATAAGATTTTTCTACTCTTAAACTATTCATTGCCCTAATTCCAAAAGGTTTAATTCCTAAATCTTTCCCTGCTTCCATTAATTTATCAAAAATATGGTTTTGATATTCAATTGGATGATGTAGTTCCCAACCAAGCTCACCCACAAAGTTTACTCTCATTGCATTTACTGGAGCATATCCAACATTAACATTTTTAGCAGTCAACCATTTGAAATTTTCATTAGAAAAATCGTCTGTTGAAACCTTTTGCATTAATTGTCTTGCTTTTGGACCAGCTACTACCAGAACTCCTGTACTATTTGTTAGATCTTCAAATATTACAGATCCATCATCTGGCATCCATTTTTGTATCCAATCATGGTCTAATCTTAAATTTGCTCCAGCAGAAACTAGATAATAACTATTTTCCGCTTCTTTCATTATTGTAAATTCTGAATGCACTCCACCTTTAGTGTTCAAAGCATGACATAAATTTATTCTTCCAATTTTCTTAGGAAGTTTGTTTGCAACTAAATAATCTAAAAATTCTTCTGCTTTAGGTCCCCTAATTCTACATTTTGCAAACGCAGTCATATCTAAAAGACCTACGTTTTCTTTAACATTTTGACACTCTTTTTTAATAGCATCAAACCATTTTGATCTTCTAAATGACCAATCATCTTTTTGCTCCATTCCATCAGTTGCAAAAAAATTAGGTCTTTCCCATCCAAATTTCTGTCCAAAAACTGCTCCCAAATTTTTCATTCGTTCATAACAAGGAGCTGTTCTTAATGGTCTTGCTGCTGGCCTTTCTTCATCTGGGTAGTGAACTATGAAGACATGGCTATATGCTTCTTCATTTTTTGCTTTTAAATAAGATTTAGTTGCATAGTTACCGTAACGTCTTGGTTCAACTCCTAACATGTCAATTGTTGGTTCACCATCAACGATCCATTCTGCTAATTGCCAACCTGCACCACCTGCTGCTGTTATTCCAAAACTATGTCCTTCATTAATCCAAAAATTCTTAAGTCCCCATGCAGGACCAACAATTGGATTACCATCAGGAGTATAACAGATTGCTCCATTATAAACTTTCTTTACTCCAACTTCTCCAAATGCTGGAACTCTATGAATTGCTCCCTCTATATGTGGAGCTAATCTGTCTAAGTCTTCTTGAAATAATTCATATTCAGAATTTTTTGATGGCCCCTCTACATAACAAGCTGGTGCACCATCTTCATAAGGGCCTAAAATTAATCCTCCAGCTTCTTCTCTCATATACCATCTGCTATCACTATCTCTTAAGACTCCCATTTCTGGTAATCCATCTTTTTTTCTTTTTTGAATTGCAGGATGCGGTTCTGTAACAATGTATTGATGTTCAACAGGTATTACTGGAATATCTAATCCTACCATTTCACCTGTTTGTCTCGCAAAATTTCCAGAACAAGAAATAACATGTTCGCACTCTATTGATCCCTTATCTGTTTCCACAATCCATCCATCTTTAGTTTGCTTCATTGATAGGACAGTTGTGTTTCTATAAATTTCTGCTCCTCTATTTCTTGCACCTGTTGCTAATGCTTGTGTTAAATCTGCTGGTTGAATATACCCATCTTCAGGGTGTTGTATTGCGCCAACTAAATCATCTGTATGACATAATGGCCAAATTTCTTTTACTTGTTCTGGTTTCAAAAATTTAACATCTACTCCGATAGTTCGAGCGACACCTGCGTATTGATGGTATTCATCCATTCTATCTTTTGTACTTGCTAGACGAATATTTGAAACAACACTAAAGCCAACATTTTTTCCAGTTTCTTCCTCTAATGTTTTGTAAAGATTAACTGCATATTTATGAAGTTGTCCAACTGAGTAACTCATATTAAATAAAGGCAACAAACCTGCTGCGTGCCAAGTAGATCCCGAAGTTAACTCTTTTCTTTCAACTAGAACAACATCAGACCAGCCCTTTTTTGCTAAATGATAAAGGGCACTTACCCCTACAACTCCTCCACCAACTACTACAACTTTAGTTTTTGTTTTCATTCTGCGATTCCTACTAAATTTTTAATTGTTACGAAACAAAAATGTATATGTGGACAATCAAATTGAGCTTCCAAGAGGTATTGGACTGGATACCATTGTGGTTAACCAACAGTCTTTCAAAGTTCCCTCGGAGGCGTACTTTTCGACTTGCCAATTGAATTTGTGATAAATTTTATCCTTATCAAGAATGATAACTTCAAATTGAGCCCATTTGTCACTACTTCCAAGTTCAGTTATTGTGTGACTTAGGTGGTTAATCATCATCCCATAAGAGTCGCTTTTTAACATCATCTTAAAGTTGCTTAATGGTCCTGTTACTCTCTTATTATTTGGGTGAGCAAATTTCCAAGTTTGTTCTATACCACTATCTGTATATTCAAGATCATTTTGTTGAAGCCCACTCAATTGAATTTTAATAACTTCTTTTGGGCTTATAGAGCTATTAGGGTTTAATAATTCAGCGTAAGAAAATGAAATAAGGATAAAAAATAAAATTACAGCTTTAAAGATTATTAGCAGTTTTTCTAACATCATTTAAAAATTCTTGTCTCTTTGCATCACTAACAAATGGTACTGCAAAATATCTTCTATAGACAATGTTATATATGCCACACATATGAAATACCCCTCTTTTTAATCTTCTTATTGGTAAGTTTAAAAAAAAAGTTGTGATTGCTAATCTTGGTGAACCATATGTGCAGAATATTATAGCTTTTTTATCTCTTAAGTTTCCAATTGGATAACCGTAATTTCCAACCAACTGTTTAAATCTAAACGCCCAAGGTGGGGCTAAAACTTTGTCTATCCAACCCTCAACTATCGCTGGCATCCTAAAATTCCAAATTGGAGCAATTAATACAATTGTATCACATTCTTCAATTCTTTTTCTATGATCTAAAACTTCTTGATCAGGTTCCTCGCCAGCAAAAACTGGATTAAATTTCTCTTTATACAAATCAACTACATCGACTTGATTTCCATTTACTTTTGATTGTTTAACAAATTCATCTCGAATTGCTGCATTAAATGAATTGTCATTGTAGTGTCCATACACTAAGAAAATTTTTTTCATTTTATAAAATTTTTATTCAGTAGTTTTGTATTTACTATTATTAATTATAAATACAAATACAATTGGAAGAATTAAAGTTAAAAGTGTTACTACAATCAATAAAATTCCAAGTTCAGAATAATCTGCTGTAGTTTGTATTTCATCAGAAACCTTATCTTTAACTTCCCTTGTTACAGTAAATATTTCATTTAAATATTTTGTTCCTAGTGCACTCGCTGATAATGCTAGATTTGTAAAAGATGCAAAAACCGCAAAAAAAGTTGCTTTTAAATGAGCTGGAGCATTTTTTGCTATCCAAGCTAACAGAGGTATCATTGATACTTGGCCAAGCGGAGACTCTAGTGCGGTATTAATTAATGCAATAAACTTAGCATCAACTACTCCACCTGTTAACGAAGCTGTCCAGTTATGAAAACCATAATACATTCCAACACTTGGTAAAAACAAAATTGCACCCGCAATACTTAAAACAACAATTATTTTTGCTATTGAATTGTTTGCCATAAACGGTCTTAATAAAACAATACCAGCTAATGTTAAAATTGATGCAAGTAGTGATAGAATTGAAAAAAACTGTTCATTAAATCCTAGTTCATCAATTTCGAACCATGTTAAACCAGGACCAGGACCTGGCATGGCTCTAAATACAAAAATAATTACTGCTGTACCTACAATTGTTAATCTTAATTCCTGAGGCAATTCCTTAATAAGTTTAAACATTAAAAATAAAATAATTATAACTGAGCCTATAAAAACAATTTCTTGTGCAAACGGAACTTTAAAGGAACCAATAGATAATGTGAAAATAACAAAAACTAAACTTCCTCCTAATATCCACCAGTTTATTTTTGTTTTTTCGTTACCTCTTTCTTCTTTAAATTCTATACCTTTAGATTTTAAAGTTTGTATTTTTTTATGTCTTAAATAATTGGCTAAAATTACACCTAGTATAGAAACTAAAGGTATTACAAGAGCATAAATGTAGATAGTTCCGTATAAATCTATCTTATCGGCCTGCTGTAGGTTTTCCACGTCCCTAAATAAAATTACGTTAACTAATGCAACAAGTACTGTACCGCCAATAATGGCAAACCTTCCAAGTGTCTGCATTGTTGTATGCATTATTTTTATTTGATCTTTAGAATAATCATTTCCTGTTTCATCAACCAAAGGAACTGCCTCAACTGTCATAGCATCAGCTACAACGTCCTGAACCACATAACCAACTGGAGCTAAAATCACACTTATCACAAACCATGTTTCTACCGAAAATACCTGGGACATATCTTTTGTATGAATAATCAATCCATACATAATTAGTAAACTAAGAGCTATCAACGAAGCTCCAAAGTAGACCATATAATTTTTTCTATCCCAGATAAGATCTACTAAATGTCCTAATGGCATTTTTAATGCCCAAGGAATTCCAGCCCAAAAACCTAGGCCTGCTAAAAATGCTGCTGATAAATTTAAATAATCTTTAACAAAAAATGTACCAACAATACCTGTTAAACCAGAAATACCTGCAGCCATATAAACCATTAATGGAGGTAGATAAGTCCATTTAAATTGACGACCCAAATCTAAAAATGTGCTGTCTAAAAATTTAATTAATTTGCTCATTAGTCACTTAAAACTGGAAAAGCTTGTCTAACTTTTAAAAAATATTTTTGATATTCCATTTTAGTACATTTGTTTTCAATATACTTAATATCATTTTTTTTCATCAATTCTTTTGCCTTTTCGTCTCGTATACCGAGCTGTAACCATAAAACTTTAGCACCAATTTTAACTGTATCTTCCGCAATAGCATAAACTTCTTTTGATGGTCTAAAAACATCTACAATATCAACCTGATCATTAATATCAGATATTTTAGCAAAAACTTCTTCTCCTAAAATTTTTTGACCCTCAGCTCTAGGATTGACAGGATAAACTTTAAATCCATATTTTTGCATATATTTCATAACTATAGTTGATGCTTTTGTTGGATCGTTACTAACTCCTACCATTGCAATTGATTTATATTTAGAGAGAACTTCTTTGATATCACTCATATTGATTTCTAATCTTTTGAATTTATTTTTTCCTCACAGAATTTTTGAGCTTCCTTAATAGTCATTGGTTGATCTAATTTTTGACTTCCTGCAACACAAGCATCTACTGCTCTTTTAGAATTATGATCTCTAAGATCAATAACTACATAAAGTCCAAATAAAATAAAAATTATTAAAATTATATTTTTTGATTTCATTTGTTTTTCCACTTAGGTTTTCTTTTTTCAAGAAAAGCTGAAATACCTTCTTTAGCGTCCATTGCCATCATGTTAAGTGTCATCATTTTACTTGTATAAGCGTAAGCTTTACTTAATGGCATTTCTAATTGTTTGTAAAACGCTTGCTTTCCAATTTTTATTGTTAAATTAGATTTAGAAGCAATTTTACTTGCTACTTTAAACACTTCATTGTTTAGTTTGGCTTTTGAAAAATTATCATTTATCAACCCTATTTCTTTTGCATAATTTGCATTGATAGGTTCTCCGGTTAACAACATTTTCATCATTGGTTTTCGACTTATCTTTCTACTGACAGCAACCATAGGTGTACTACAAAACAAACCAATATTTACACCAGGAGTAGCAAACAACGCTTCTTTAGTACTATAAGCTAAGTCACAACTTGCAACTAATTGACACCCGGCAGCAAATGCTGCTCCATGAACTTTGGCAATTACAGGTTTTCTACCTTCAACAATTTGAAGCATTACTTTTGAACAAAGATTAAATAATTTTAAATATTTTTCTCTTTTTTTTAAACCTCTTACTTCTTTCAAATTGTGTCCTGCACTAAATCCTTTTCCAGCACCCTCTAATATTATGACTTTTACTTTTTTATCAGAATCTAGTTTTTTAAATGCTTTCAATAAATCAGAAAGGTTTTTAAATGATAAAGAATTATAAGTTTTTGGTTCATCGATAATAATTGATGAAATTTCTTTATTAATTTTTTTAATTTTTATATTGCTTGTCATTTAATCAGTTAATCCGTCAGATCTAGCCTGATTTCTTTCTATATGAATTGGTAAAACTTTGCCATAAATAGCTTTGGAATGTTCTGGTGTATTTACTCTCCATGGATCTAAAACATATGCTGGAATACACATATATCTTGATTTTTGACCTTCAACTTTTGTTACTCTATGCAAAGTAAATCTACCTTTAAATATTTGTAAATCTCCTGGCTCTAACTTCAATTGTCTTACTCTGGTTCTATCTCCTTCTATAACTTTTTGAACTTCTTCGAAATTTTCATTTCCAGGTTCTCTAATATTTGGACAATACTCAAATACACCCCCCTTCTCAGGTTTTTGTATCATTAAACTAAGTGTAAATTCACAACTATCAAAATGCCATGGGAGTACTCCATTTGGTTTCATAACATTATAAGCATGACATGCTAAGGGATCTGCCCATCTGTAAATAGGTGAAATACCTAAACAAGCAGATACAAATTTTAAAAGTTCTTCTGTTTCGTATAAATATTTCATTTCGGAATCTTTTGGAAAACAATCTGAATTTAAATATCCATTATATCTATTCATAAAAGTTCTTTTTGGATGATCTTTTGGTAATGAGGGATCATCCTTTGCATACAAATAAGCATTTATACTCTCTTTAGACATATAAACTTCATCTAATTGTTTTTCTAACTCAGAATTCATTATCTTAAGTGATTTAGGTAAAATAAAATTTGGAATTGTTGAACAGCTATATTGATCCAGTTCTTCTTTACATTTTTTAACTAGATTTTTAATTATTGGTGAATTTAAATCGTGTATTGGATATTTTTCTAAATCTACAATAGTCTTAAGTCTATCGTTCATTTAATTTTATTTTAACTTTCCTTCTTCTCTCATTTTTGCTCTTATCTTAGTAGCTGATATTTTTTGAGTTTCTTCATCCAAAACTATTTCCTCAATCTTATATCCAACTCCCCTACCATAACAAATATTTGTAATATTAGGCACTAACATAATTTTAAATTGTCCTTCAAATTCAGGATTTAATCTGTCTTCAATGTTTTTTTTAACTGTTTCAAAATCAAAAGGATTATCATCAACACCTTGTACATCTCTAATTTGAATACAAACTTGTCCAGTTTTTTTAATAATTTCTTTAAACAAAGTATAATGTCCATCATGAAAAGGTTGCCATCTTCCTAGCATTTGTGCTGTTGGTTTTTTGTTATCCCATTGGTGTGTCATTTTTTTATCTCCTCTATTATTTTTGGTGCCCAATTTTTTGCATCCTGAGTTGTTACATGAAAATCAAAATTCTTAGGATTAACAAACATTTGATTAGTATCTTCAAATCTACCTTCTTTAATTGTGTCGACCCAAACTCTAAAATCTGCTGGAAATAACTTTCTTGCTTCAGGGGTTGGTGCAATAAAATCAGCAATTACATAATGACCTTCTGCTTTTAATTTTAAAGCTGCTTCAGCCATTCTTTTTGCTTGTCTTACCCTTCCTTCTTCTGAAAAATCCCAATCGTTTGCAGCTTTTCTTACCTCGTCTGCATTTAATCTTTTTGCATTTAAGAGTGGTGCCATTTCATTTGCTAGAGTTGTTTTACCTGCTCCAGGTAAACCCATTACTAAAATAATTTTCATTAAATATCTTCTAACGGATGATGGGACATTAATTCAAGTCCATTTTCACCTACAAGATACTGTTGTTCAAGTTTTACACCTTCTTTACCACCAAATTTACCAATATAACTCTCAAGTGTAATTGTCATGTTCTTCTCAAAAGTTCCACCTTCTTCTCCACCATCAGTTGGATATCTTATTTGAGGCCACTCATCACACAACCCAATTCCATGAACCATACATGAATACCTATTTCCATAATACTCATCAGGCAAAACCCAAGATTTTTTTATAAATTCTTTAAAACTCATTCCTGGTTTTATTAATCTAAAATTATGATCAATTTGATTTCTAGCCATTGAATATAGTTTTTTTTGCTCATCATTAAATTTATGTCCAACTACAAAGGCCCTTGATATGTCAGCACAGTATCCATAGGGACCAACCATATCTGTATCAAAAGCAACAATTTCTCCCTGTTGCATTACTTTATTACTACTCTCTTGCATCCATGGATTTGTTCTTTCACCAGAAGATAAAATCCTACACTCAATCCACTCACCTCCATTTTCAATATTCGTTTTATGTAAAATTGACCACAATTCATCTTCAGTCATTCCTGGTTTAAGATCTGATCTCATTTTTGATACACCTTTTTCTGCAACTTCTATTGCTGCTTTCATACAAGTCAATTCATCAGGTGATTTTATTACTCTTGCTTGTTCTAAAATCAATTTTGCATCTACAACTTCAATTCCTTCTTTATTTAAAGCTGTAACCGCAGGACCATTTAAAACATCGATTGCAATCTTTTTTGTTTTAAAATAATTTTTTGATAAATCTTTAACTTCATTTATCCATTTTGATAATTGTAAATTTGCTTGATCTCCATTGCTAAAATAATCCCATGTGATTGCGGGTCTTATTTCGTCAATTAGATTTAAATGCTTTGATAATATTTCACAATTAAAATACTCATAAAGAATTGTTGGTCCATTTACAGGAACAAAACAATATCTTGTTAAATTATGCATATTATAAACACTCATGTTGACTGTATCTAAAGCATAACGAACATTCACCGGATCAAAGAGAATACAAGCTTCTAAATTATTTTTTACTAATTCTTTTCTAACCCTATCTAAACGGTATGATCTTAACTTATCGAAATTTATCTCATCTTCTCTTAATCTTTTTTTAGTAATAAAATTTTGTCTTGGTTTTATTTCAGGAGCAATTTTTCTACTAAATCTCATAATACCCTATACAACCCTAACCATGCGTTAACATCTTTGCTCGCAATATAGTCAGATTTAAAAAATTCTACTTCTTCCCACTTATTGCTATCTTTGAGTATATCAATTTTTTTATCAAAACCATACTCTTCATGAATACCTTCATTAATCGTGAAGCAAATTAAACCACCTGGTTTTGTTATTCTTATAAATTCATCTAATGCATTTGGTTTTACATGCCCAAAAGTAAATGTTCCAACACACATAACTCCACCATAAAAGTTGTCCTCAACTTCTATTGGTTTATTTAAATCAACTTTTACTAATTTTTGATAAAGGTCTTTTGGTACAGTATCTAATAAAGTTTGAGATAAATCGGCTCCATGAAAATTTTTGAACCCATATTTTTTTAACTCAACTCCAACTAGACCTGTTCCACAGCCTGCATCAAAGATTAGTGTATCTTTATCATTTTCGTGCTTATTGAAAGTTGCTACGGTTTCCTTTGGGCCTGTATAGTTCCAATCAACCATATCTTTATTATACTTATCTTTATCTCCCCACTCGTCGTAGTACTTCATGACTTCATCGGTGGTTTTAAGTTTATAAATTGGAATTTTGTTTCCTACGTCTTTTTGTGCCATTAGCTTCTCATTTTTTGACCACTTGGATCATAAAGTGGTTCTTTAATAATTGAGCAATTAAATAAATCTCCATTTATTTCTACTTGAACTTTATTTTCAGATTTAATTTTATCCTGATCAACAAAAGTAAAAGCAACACTCTTGTTTACAAAATGTGCAAAACCACCTGAAGTAACGTAACCTATACTTTGATCTCCATTCATAACAGCTTCGTTATTTGTTACATCAATATCATTGGTTTCAACAATTAAAGGTATAAGTTTGTTTGAAGAATTTTCCTTTTGCGCACTTTCTTTACCAATAAACTCTTTATCCCAATTAATAAAAACATCTAATCCTGTTTCTTTAGCAGTAAAATCTGGTCTATAATCTAAAGTCCAAGCTCCCCAATTTTTCTCTAACCTCATTGACATTAATGCTCTTCCACCAAAGGGTTTGATATTAAATTCTTTTCCAGCTTCCATTAATTCTTCGTAAAGTTTTAATTGATAGTGAGGTGCTACATAAATTTCATATCCGAGTTCGCCAGTAAATGAAATTCTATTTATTATTGCTGGAACTCCTCCAACAAACATCCTTCTAGAATCTCTAAATTTAAATTTTTCATTTGAAACATCATCTCTTACTATTTTTTCTAAAACCTTTCTTGAATTAGGTCCTGCAATTGATAATCCATGGAACTCATCAGATCTATTTTTATAATTTAAATTAAATTTATCTAAGTGACTTTCAAACCAACGTCTATGCATTTCTTGAGCAGCGCCAGAGCCAAATACCATAAATTCATTTTCATCTAAACATGCCACAGTTAGATCACCACATAATTTTCCTCTGTATGATAACATTGGTGATAAAGATATTCTTCCAGGTTTTGGGAGTCTTCCAGCCATTATATGATCTAAAAATTTTCTAGCATCTGGACCTTTGAATTCATGTTTTGAAAAGTTAGCAACCTCGATTAAACCAACATTTTCTCTTACATTAATAACTTCTTTTGAAACATAGTCGTGTGATCTCGATCTTTTAATAGTAGGTTCTTCGTGTGCATCTTCTTTATTGTTTGCAAACCACAAAACATTTTCCAATCCAAAACTATCTCCCATAACAGCACCTTGATTTACAAAACGATCATAAAGTGCAGTAGTTTTTTGTTTTCTTCCTTTTGGTAAAGTTTCATTTGGAAAAGTCATAATAAATCTTCGCTCATAATTTTCTGAAGATTTTATTGTTCCATATTGAGGGGATGCATAATCTCCAAAACGAGCAACATCCATTGCCCAAACATCAATAGAAGGTTCACCATCAATAATCCATTCAGCAATACATTTTCCAACACCACCCCCTTGGCAAAATCCAGCCATGACACCAACCGCAACCCAATAATTTTTCATTCCTGGAACTGGACCAATCAGAGGACTTCCATCTGGACCAAAAGTAAAAGGTCCATTAACAATATTTTTTATTCCTGCCCGCTCTAATGCTGGCATTCTCTCAAACCCAATTGCCAATCTATCTTCAATATTATCTAACTTTGGCTCAAGCAGCTCGTGACCAAAATTCATTGGTGTTCCTTCTACTTTCCAAGGAGTTGATTTTGGCTCATAAGTTCCAAGCAACATTCCCTTACCTTCTTGTCTAAAATAAATATTTCCCTCAAAATCTGTTCCAATAGGCAGTCTTTGATCACCCATCGCTTCAATTTCTGGAATAGGTTCAGTGATTAAATAATGATGCTCCATTGGTTGAACTGGAAGATTTAATCCCGCTAATTGACCGACTTCTCTTGCCCACAAACCACCTGCATTAATTACTATTTCAGCATTTATATTTCCTTTGTCGGTAAATACTTCCCAAGTTCCGTCCTCTTTTTGTATCGTATCTTTAACAACAGTGTGAGTATAATATTTTCCGCCATGAACTTTTGCAGCTTTTGCAAAAGCGTAAGTAACTCCTGATGGATCAACTTCACCATCAATAGGATCCCACAAGGCTAACAAATATCTAGATGGGTCAATTAAAGGATGTTTTTTTTTTACTTCCTCTAAAGAAATAAACTCTTGATCAAGTCCCATATATCTTGCTTTTGATCTTTCTCTTTTTAAATAATCAGCCCACACTTCATTTGATGCTAAATAAAATCCTCCACTAGGTTTAAAGCCAACAGAATGACCGGACTCTTTTTCTATCTCTTTATATAGGCCAATCGTGTAAGCCATCATCCTAGAGATATTAGGGTCAGATGAAATCACGTGAACATTTCCCGCTGCGTGCCAAGACGAGCCTGAAGTAAGTTCGTTTCTCTCAAGTAAAATACAATCCTTTAATCCAAATTTAGATAAATGGTAAAGGATAGAACAACCTACTACACCGCCTCCTATGATTACTACTTTCGCATGTTTTTCCATTAGTATTTGATTTCCTTATTTACTTTTTTCAAAGACTTATCAGTACCATGATGGAAATGTTTGCTCATATCAGGCATATATTTCATTGAAATTGGTTTTTTTCCAATTGCAACTGACATTTCTCTTACGTGATGTGCCTCTGCTCCACAACATATACCAATAAAATTTATTTTATTCTGAACACAATCTTTTGCAAACTCTGCCATTTCAAATCTGTTACAAAACAAATTATCTAAAGCTACTGGGAATGCATTTCCTCCTGGAATACAATTGCAACCATGATCAGTTATATTTAGAAAACCAGGTTCTTCCTCTGTTGTTCTGTATGGTACTGGAAGTCCAGCAACATGACATGAAACTTTGTCTCTAACTTTTTTCAAAAGTTTCATTGTCATTTCAGGTCCTCGATAACAATTTAAACCAACTACATCTGCACCTAAATCTTCCATCATTTTGCAAGCATCTTCAGCACTATGACCTTCTCTAGTTTTGTCTCCTCTAGGAATTGCAAAATTACAAACAGCAATTAATCCTGCATCTTTAATTGCTTTTAATGCTATTTTCATTTCCTCTGTCCAATTTATTGTTTCTGCTATTACAAAATCAACACCAGCTTCTTTCGCCCAAGCTACCTGTTCTTCATACATTTGTTGACATTGTTTATGAGTATTAGCATCACCAGGATCAAATACATTTGTATTAGCTACATCTCCACAAACCATTAAATCTAAATCTTTAAACTCAGCAGCAGCATCTTTTGCAATTTTAAGCGCATTTTTTTGCATTGGTTCTAACAAATGCTCTTTACCAATTATTCTAAGCTTTTCTCTATGACCGTAATAAGTAAATGCTTGAACAACATCTGATCCAGCTCTAATAAATTCTCTGTGTAACTGAGTTACTACCTCAGGATGCTCTAAAACTACTTCTGGAACAAATGGACCTGCTGAAAGATAACCTCTTCTTTCCATTGCAAAAAGATATCCTTCTGCACACATAATAGGTCCTTCATTTAATCTAGTAATAAGATCTTTTTTCATAATTTATCCTTTCATTTCATTATATTGTTTGCAACCCATTTATGGAAATGATGGGTAGGATTATCCATCACAGGTGAAAAGTTTCCCCCATTATAAGATGGTGATTTTCTACCATCTTGCATTCCCTCAATTATATTTAAATCTTCACTTTGAACTCCTTTCCAAAGTTCAAAGTTTTGTTTTCTAAGTGATTTAAATTTTTTCGAATTTGCTGCTTCATTACCAACATAAAAAATTTCCATATGTTCTTTAGTGTATTCATTATTTATTGGTTCCAACCAATAGGCATAAAAATGGTCTTTATGTATCCCAAGCATAACATTTGGGAAAAGAGCAACGTATTCAGCAATATGCTCTTGATCTTTCGGCCAGTTTGGGAAAGTTGGAAATTTTAAATTACTTTTAAATCTTGGGTTATAAACCATAGTACCTTGGCCAGCAAAACGATTTGGTAATCCTTGAATATGATAATGATCATCAATTTTTGAGTAAGAGTTTAAACCAGGATGAACCCACGGAAGATGATAACTTTCACAATAATTTTCTATTGCAAATTTCCAATTACATTTAGCATTCAAATTAAAATAACCATAATCTTTCGAATAAACTATTAAATCTCTATCTTTTATTGGCCAGAATTTTTTCCATCTATCACTCAGAGGTTTAATATATTTTTCAAAATCAATTTCATTATTATTTAAATTAACAAAAATTAAATCTAACCAAAGATGAGATCTAACTTCCTTAAGTCCACTTTTTGATTTGCTAAATTTATTACAATTATGTTTGTTCATTCCACCAATATGAGGGGTGGCTATTAACTTGCCGCTCAAATCATAGGACCAAGAGTGATAAGGACATCTTATTGCATTTTTAATTTTACATTTTTCTTGAAGAATTTTGTATCCTCTATGACTACAAACATTATGAAAAACTTTTATTTTTTTGTTTTTATCTCTTAAAATAATTAATGGTATTCCTAAAAGATCAAATGGTTTTGCGTCTCCAACATTAGGAATTGAACTTCCAACACCAATTACAACCCATTTATTTTCAAATATTTTTTTTCTTTCAACAAATAAATACTCATTATTTGTATAGCACTCATTAGGTAGACCATGAGCTTTATCTATATTTTTATTAACTACTTTTATTTTTTTTAAATCGATTATTTGTGATAACTTTTTCATTTCAACTTTTGTTAAACCTCCTTGTTTAAGTTGGAATTAATTAAAGCTAAATTTTACGATTCTCTTATAATGATTTGTTGAAATACAGTTTTGCAGTTTAAAATATAAACAAACTCTTTGAAAAAAAAATTTGCAGAAAACATAATAGAAAAAACTTTATCCTTTAATAAATCTTAATTAAAGACAATTTAACTTCAACTAATAGTTGAAACTTATTTGCAATCTTTTTACTGATATGTTGTAGTGTTAATTCAAAAATTAACTAACGGAGATATAATGAAAAAGTTAAAAACAATTCTATTTTCCGCGCTTTTAGCATTAGGTATGACTACTTTTGCAAATGCTTGTGGAAAATTAGTTATAGCCGAACAAAACTGGGCATCTGCCGAGTTAATGGCAAACGTTGATAAAATCATTCTCGAAGAAGGATATGGGTGTGAAGTAGAACTAGTACCTGGTGCTACTATGCCTACATTTACTTCTATGAATGACAAAGGAACACCTGACATGAACCCTGAACAATGGGCGAATGCAGTTTACACTCCTTTAAAAAAAGCGGTAAGTGAAAAAAGATTAATTATTGCAAATAAAGCTCCAATTACTGGTCTTGGAGAAGGTTGGTGGTTGAATCCGGCAGCTTTAGAAAAACATCCAGAGCTTAAGGGAATGACAGCTGTTCAAATTTTAGAACGTCCAGACTTGTTTCCTGATAAAGAGGACCCATCAAAAGGTGCTTTCATGGGATGTCCAGCAGGTTGGGGATGTCAATTAGCTAATGCCAATTTATATAGAGCATTTGAAATGGAAAAAAAGGGTTGGAAACTTATTGATCCAGGTTCAGCTGCAGGTTTAGATGGTTCAATTGCTAAAGCATCAGACTCTGGCGAGCCATGGTTTGGATATTATTGGAATCCTACATCAATGGTTGGAAAATATAATTTACAACAAGTTGACTTTGGTGTTCCTTTTGCAGGTAGAGATAATTGGGACAATTGTATCACTCTTGCAGAACAAGATTGTGCAAATCCAAAACCAACAGCTTGGACAGCATCTGAGGTGAACTCAATTGTAAGTGCTAACTTTGCTAAAACTGGTGGAAAAAATGTTCTTAAATATGTTGAAAACAGAACTTTTCCAGGCACAGTAATGAATGGAATGTTAGTTTATATGGCTGATAACCAAGCAAAAGGTTCAGATGCTGCAGTTGAGTTTTTAATTAAGCATGAAGATATTTGGACTAAGTGGGTATCTTCTGATGCTGCAAAAAAAATCAAAAAAAGTTTATAATTAACTTTAAATTACGAGCCTATTTAATATAGGCTCGTAAGATATTATATTTATGGAATTTTTTACTGAATTTCCAGAACTGGGAAGAAGATCCCAAATGGAGCTAAGAAAAGGTATAGACTTAGCTTTTAGAAATTTTTCAAAAGAATATGGGGACAACATAGAAGCTTTTTTTGATCCATTATTATTTTTTTTAGTATCATTAGAAAAATTATTATTATCTACACCATGGATAATAATTATTGGAACAATTTGTGGATTAGCCTGGTTAGGTTCAAGAAGTTGGAAATTAGTTGTAGGAAGTGCAATTGCTTTTTTATTAATTGGTTATTTTGGAATGTGGGAAGATTGTATGGCAACAGTTGCTATTATTACTGTTTGCACAATCATCTGTATAGTTGTGGGTATACCAATAGGAATTGTAATGGCTAGATCAGCTAGAGCTGAAAAGGCAATACTTCCTGTATTAGATATGATGCAAACAATTCCTAGTTTTGTTTATTTGATCCCAATTTTGATGTTATTAGGAATTGGAAAAGTCCCAGGATTAATTGCTGTTTGTGTTTATGCAGTTCCTCCAATTATTAGATTAACTAATCTAGGTATTAGAGAAGTAGACAAAGAGACTTTGGAAGCCAGTGAGGCCTTTGGAGCAACCACAGCACAAAAATTAAAATCTGTTCAAATCCCGCTAGCTTTACCCACTGTTTTTGCTGGTGTAAACCAAACAATAATGATGGCTTTAGCTATGGTGGTTATTGCTTCTATGATAGGCGTAAAAGGTCTGGGTGTGCCAATATTAAGAGCTGTTTCTAACCAATATTTGGCTCTTGGTATGATGAATGGATTAGCAATAGTTGCTCTCGCAATTGTCTTTGATAGGGTCACTCAAGAATATGGAAGAAGGATCCAAAAGCATAGAGGCCAGATAAAATAATTGATTATTTGTTGCATCGAATTTTCTAGACTCATATTTCAAAATAAATAAATATCCTAACTATGAATTTTTCATTGGAAATAGGACCTAAAACAGAGGTTGATACAGTTCCAGCATTGTCTGATGTTTACATTACAATGCTACCTGGAGGTGATTACAGAGAAACTGCTGATAAAGCAGTAGAGCTTGTAAAAAAAGGATTTAACCCTGTACCTCATTTTCCTGCTAGATCAATGCATGATGAAAAAGAACTTAAAGATTATGTTTCTAGATGCAAAGATGGAGGAGTAAAGCAAGCCTTAATTATTGGAGGTGGAAGAGAACCGGCAGGTAAGTTTGATAGTTCCTTTCAACTTTTAGAGACAGGTTATTTTGAAAAAATGAAAATAGGAATTGCTGGACATCCCGAGGGGAGTCCTGATATATCCGACTCAGATTTAGAAAAAGCTATGATAGATAAAAAGCCTTACGCTGATTATATTGTAACACAGTGGTTACTTGATCCTCAGCCTATTATAGATTTTATTTCTAAGCAAAGCGTACCAGTGCATGTGGGAATTACTGGGCCATTAAAAATATCTAGCCTAATTAAATTTGCTAATATTGTTGGGGCAAAAAATTCCTTAAACTTTCTTAAATCTAATTTTAGTAAGGCATTGGATTTATTGAAACCTAAAGACCCTAATGATTTAATTGGGAAAGTTAAATCGCACACTGATAACTTCCACATTTATACATTCGGCGGCTTGAAGGAAACTAACAAGTGGTTGAAGGAGAATAGTTATGTCTAAAGAATTTGACTATACTAAAGTACAACATGTTACTTCTGTTGATCAATCTGATAGAGAAGTACCATACAATTTAAGACAAAGTGGGCCAACTAAAGTTGAATTATTAATTTCAACAAGGGTAAGAAAATCACCTTATTGGCATTTATCAATGCAGGCAGGTTGTTGGAGAGCAACTGTATACAATCGAATTTATCACCCAAGAGGTTATGTAAAACCTGAAGATGGTGGAGCAATGGTTGAATACGATGCTATCGTAAACCATGTAACAATGTGGAATGTTGCTGTTGAAAGACAAATAAGAGTTAAAGGTCCTGATGCAGAAAAGTTTACTGACTACGTTATAACTAGAGATGCAACAAAAATTTCTCCTATGAGAGCAAGATATGTAATCTTGTGTAATGCTTACGGAGGAGTTTTAAATGATCCAATTCTTTTAAGAATTTCAGAAGATGAATTTTGGTTTTCATTATCAGACTCTGATATTGGAATGTATTTACAAGGTGTAAATGCAGATGGAAGATTTAATTGTACAATTGAAGAAATTGATGCATGTCCAGTACAAATTCAAGGTCCGAAATCAAAAGCTTTAATGAAAGATCTTTGTGGAGATCAAGTTGATTTTGATAATATGCCTTTCTATGGATTAGCAGAGGCAAAAATTGGTGGAAGAAGTTGTGTGATTTCTCAATCTGGTTTTTCAGGAGAAGCTGGTTATGAGATATATTTAAGAAATGCAACTTTATATGCTGAAGATATGTGGAATGCAGTGTTGGATGCAGGAAAAAAACATAACCTAATGGTTATTGCGCCTGCACACCATAGAAGAATACAAGCAGGTATTCTTTCTTGGGGACAAGACATGGATCAACAGCATAATCCGTTTCAATGTAATTTAGGTTATCAAGTTTCATTATCTGGTAAAGGTGAATGGAATAAAAAGGCTGACTATGTTGGTAAAGCTGCTTTAGAGAAAATGAAAGCAGATATAAAAGCTGGTCAAAAACCATACAAACTTCAATTAGTTGGAATGGAGTTGGGTGGTAAACCTATTGATGATTATGCGCCTGATTTTTGGTTGGTATCACCAGAAAGTGGTGGAGATCCAGTTGGATTTGTTACTTCACCGTGGTGGCATCCAGAAAAGAAAACTAATATTGCAATGGGTTATGTTCCATTTGATGGAACTTTAAATCCTAATGGATTTCCAAAAGGAAAAGTTGGAACTAAGTTTAAAGTTCATCTTCCTGAAAAATACTCAGACACTCCAGGAACACCTGTAGATGCTGTAGTTGTGGATATACCATTCAAAGAGTCTTTCAACGCAAATACAAGAGAAGTTGTAAAAGGCTAAAATTTACTAAGGGGGAGCTAATTTCAGCTCCCCTAATCAATTCTAATGACCAAAAGTTTTCTAATAGCAGTTTGCATTATCATTGCTATTGCTTTAATAATATTTCCATTAATTGTTTCATATAAAGCTCAAAAAAATAAAAACAAAAAAAATTAATGTTTGCTGAATTTTTAAATATAATTTTTAAGTCAATAAAATTAGACAAAACTCTTTATTCAGATAATAAAAATTTTGGAGAGGCATCAATATACTTTGCTGGGATTATAATGATTCTAGATGGTATCGCTGGGGCAGTAGCGGCGAATACGATTATTAAAACAGCTATCGCAATGTCTGGACTAACTGCAATTATTACTTGGCTAATATGGGCAATTTTTATTTTTGTAATCGGAGTTAAATTATTTCCCGATAAGGAAACCAAAGTTTCTTTCAAAAAAGTTTTAACAGCTGTTGGATTTGCACATGCTCCTGGTTTATTAAGATTTTTTGCAGTCACACCAGATTTAATGATACCAATAATATTTCTTACCCAGTTTTGGATTTTTGCAGGTTTAATAATTTCAACTAAACAAATATTGAGTTTAAAATCTAATTTTAAATCCTTTGGGATTGTTCTTTTATCTTTTTTAATTATCGCATTTTTATCTATCTCATTTGTAATGAGTAGAATGAATATGCTTCCTGTTAGTCAAATTAGTTAAAGTGGATAAATAGTCTTAGATACTCTACAAGATTTACATATTTTAAATCCACTAAGAATTAAATTTTGAGTAACACTTTCGTCCTCCTCTTTGCATTCGTCACAAATATTATTTAATTCTTCAGTATCTAACTTTAAATTTTTTTCATCAATTTTATCAATCATTATCAGTCAAACCAGCACCTGCAGCACCCTCTTTTAAACTGTCACTTTCCTCTACAAAAGTTTCCTCAGATAACCTGTATAAATTATTCCATTCATCGTCTGTAAAGTTATCTTCGTTTTCAAGGAGATTTACCTCAATTATCTTCGCTATTTTCGGAAATTCTTGGTCAATAAAATTTGAACTAATATTTACATTTAAATTTAGTAAAATTTTTTTATCATCTATTTTTACATAAATTTTTTTTCCAATAATTTCTGATGAACGACTTATAAAGGAAATAAAAATTATTGGATAAGCAACATTTTTAAATTCAATTTTTTTTAAATTTTCTAAAACATTTATTTGATCTAAAAAACTAATACCTAAAGTAATTGGACAATAAGAATTGTTTGATGAAGAGTTGTTTTCACTAATTAAATTTAAATTTTCAAATTTACTTTTATTTTTTTCATTAAAATATTCATTTAGATGCGTAATACCTGGTAAACTAAATAGCTCTAACAACCTTATACTTTTTCCCGTCTCCTCAGAAACTCCCCAAGAATAGCCCGCTGCTTTTGAAGCTCTTTTAACGGTAGTTTCAATTTCACTCAGTGATTTCATTAATAAATATTGGTTTTATATACCCACTGCTCGTCATAACTTTTTAGCTCATTTGGAAGTGGAGCTCCTTGGAACATGCAAATTCTTAACCATTTGTCAGATCGTGGATCAAATTTTAATGCCCCAAAAAAAGATAATTTTAGTCTAAGCATATCAATTGGCATCAAATCTTTACCAATTGTATTATCTTGTATTTCTGAATAAGGAAATTTTTCTACAATGAACGCTCTCCTTACAACATGTCTTAACTCAGAATTTGATGTTAAAAACTCAGCAATAGTTATGCTATTTTTTGAGACTAATAATTTGTCATAAAGTTTTTTTATGTCTCTTGCTATTGCTAAAGGCTGTTCTAATTCTGATCCATGCTCTTCAAAACGATCCGCCAATCTAGGTTCTTCTTTATTTTTTGAAATAAACCAAAAATTTTTATTATTTTCTTTTTCTTCAAAATTAATATCTAAAATATTTGGATACTTTGCTTCGACTATATTACGCAATTCTTCAACTTTTCTATAGGTTGGGATATTAAAATATTTTTCTTCATCTGAGCTCATTTCTTTCACCAAAGGATTTATAATATTGTTATAAGGTTCCATCATAATTGAAACAATGTATTCAATACATTCCTCGCAAGTATTGTCCTCTAACCATTGATATATTTTATTAAAAGGATATTCGATCTCAAAATCAAAATCTTTGTTTATAAAATTTATAAATTTTTCAACATCTTTTAATAATGATGAGATTTTGTTTTGTTGATATTCACTATCAGTATTCCAGCTTGTAATATTTTTTAATGATTTTTTTACACAATCTATAAATAAATCACTATCTTGACTTTTTACATTTTTGATTTCTCTAATTTTTTTAAGTGCCTTCTCTCTACTTAAAATCCAATTATTTAATAGAGTTGGGTGATTTACTATAAATGGAGCCATACCTAGACCTGTAGAATTACCAATTCCCAAATTTTTACAAATATTAAAATCTAGCTTAACAGCTGTTTTTGGATTTTTATGATAAGCAACATGATTAACTTGATCAAAAGTAAATTGTCTTACCAAATAAACCAACATCATTTCTAATCTGAATGGACCATTAATTTCCTCACGATTTTTAATTCTAAATCGATCTGCAAGGCCAAATTTACCTGAGCCATATACTGCGGTAGTTCTATATAAATAGCCTACTTTTGATAATAGGTTTAAATCTGGCTGCTTACCTTTGCTCAAACTTTCAACTACATGATTATAAATTCTTACTGATTTGTTTGCTCTCGATAAAGTTAATTCTTTATAAGAAAGTCTACCAACTTCTTGTTTTGGAACTTCATTTTTTAATCTTTCAATATCTTTTTTTGTAGGAACTCCATCATGTAATGTAAAAGCTGCATCCCATTTTGTAGCAATAACTCTATCTGATCTTTCTTCATCTTTGATTTCATTTGCAAAACAAACTAGAGAATAAACTCTTTTATTTTTTTTAAATGAATAAACTGCTTCTCCAAAACCATTTTCATTTAAATTAAATAAGTCTCTTTTATATTCCCACTCTTTAAATTCATTCAGAAAACTTCTTAAAAAAGATAATTTTGATTGATGAAAAGATCCTAACCTTGATAATTTCATTATCTTGTTTGGGTCTCTTAATTCTACTTTCATAATTAAATTGATTTATAAAAATTGTACCAGTTATTTCCAAGTATTCCATATGTCTCGGTATCTGAAAAACCTATTTTTTTAAGACCCTCTTCAATATTTGAAAACCCTCTGGCATCAAGAAACCAATCAGGTTGTTTCGGAAAACCTGGTTTATTTTTAGAACCCTCACCATAATTTTTACTTTTAGACCAAGAACCATTTCTCATCCATTCAACAACAGTATCTGGATGATCTAAACAAAGATCTGATCCTATCCCTATTTTTTTTACATCCATTATTTCAGCTGTTTTTGCTACCATTTCACAAAAACTATTAAGAGTACAATTTGTATTTTCTTTTAAATGATGAGGGTATAATGATAAACCCAACATACCGCCACTATCACTCAAAATTTTTAATAAATCTGAGGATTTGTTCCTTTTCGCTGGATGCCAAAAAGATGGATTTGCATGAGTAATTGCTATTGGTTTTTCACTAAACTCAATTGCATCTAGAGTGCTTTTTTCTGCAGAATGTGACATGTCAACCACCAGACCGACTCTATTCATTTCTCTTATAACCTCACGTCCAAAATTTGTAACTCCACTATCTACTTTTTCATAACAACCTGTTGCTAGCAAAGATTGGTTGTTATAAGTAAGTTGCATAAATCTACATCCTAATTCATGAACCTTTTCAACTAAATTTATATCATCTTCGATTGGTGAACAATTTTGAAAACCAAAAAATATAGCAGTTTTGTTTTCTTTATTAGCTTTATCAATATCTTGAAAATTCTTACCAGGAAAAATTAAATCAGAATTTTCATGAAATAATTTTTCCCATTTTTTTATTTCAAGTTGTAATTCATCAAAATCTTCATGGTAAACAATAGTAACATGGACAGCATCTAATCCAGCAGATCTGTTAATCTCAAAGATTTTCCTAGACCAATTACAATATTGAAGATTATCGATTTTATAATTCATAGTATGTTTAACTCTAATCAATATGTATTTTAAATACTATTAATTTTATTGAAATTTTAAGTTAATTTTGAAATAAACAGATTGATCAATTTTCATGAAAAAAAATAATAAATTAAAAGTTTCTATCATAATGGGAAGTCAATCTGACTATAAAGTAATGAAACTGGCTGAAAAAACCCTAAAAAAAATTGGAGTTTCATTGGAAACAAAAATTATATCTGCTCACAGAACACCACAAAGAATGTATGAATATGCTGCAAAAGTTGAGCAAAATAATATAGGAGTAATAATTGCAGGTGCTGGGGGATCTGCTCATCTTCCAGGTATGATATCAGCACTTACACATGTGCCAGTACTTGGTGTTCCTGTTGAAAGTAAAAAACTTAAAGGTTTGGATAGTTTATTATCAATTGCGCAAATGCCTAAAGGAATACCTGTAGGAACGCTTGCTATAGGAGAGGATGGCGCTATTAATGCTGCTTTATTAGCTGCAGCAATAATTGCTAATAACAATCCAAATGTTCGAAAAAAACTTAAAATTTTTAGAACTTCACAAACTAAATCAGTAAAGAAATCTCCAAAATAAAATGTCAGAAATTACTCTTGGTATCATTGGGGGTGGTCAACTTGGAAGTATGCTTGCAATAGCAGCTAAAAAATTAAATGTTAAAACAGTTATTTTTTGTGATGATATAAATGCACCAGCACAAAATTTTTGCAATCAATTTGTACCTGGAAGTTATGATAATAAAGAAAAGATATCAGAATTTATAAATCAGGTTGATTTGGTCACTTATGAATTTGAAAATATTCCATATGAAACATTAAATGAAATTAATAAATTTAAACCTGTTTTACCAAAGCCTTCTGTTAATAGATTAATTCAACATCGATTGGCTGAAAAAGATTTTGTTAATAAATTAAATATTAGAACAACCAGATATGTTTCGATTGAAAAAAAATCTGACATAGATGCTTTGGAAGATTTTTTACCAGGAATATTAAAAACAACCACACTTGGTTATGATGGCAAAGGTCAATATCCAATTAATTCAAGCAATGAACTTAATTCTTTGAATATTGATTTTTCAAAAGGATACATTCTTGAAAAACTTGTTAAATTAAAAAAAGAAATTTCAATTATAATTACAAGATTCAGTAATAATAAATACGAGATATATGAACCAATTGAAAACACTCACGAAGATCAAATTTTAAAATATTCAAAAATTCCTGCGGAAATAAATGAAAAAATTTTTAACCAATCTAAGGATTGGGCTATGCTTATAGCTGAGGAACTAAAATATGTTGGAACTATGTGTGTAGAATTTTTTATTGATAGAAATGACAATCTTTATGTTAATGAGATTGCACCAAGAGTGCATAATTCAGGACATCTAACAATAAATGCTTTTAATGTGAGTCAATTTGAAAATCATGTAAGAGCTGTGTGTGGTTTAGAAAAAATTCCTTTAAAAAAAATATCGAATGCTAAAATGATGAATTTACTTGGTGATCAAATTACTCATTATAGAAACGTACAAAAGTTTAATGATAACGAATTTTTCTTTGATTATTTAAAAAAAGATATAAAAGAAAAAAGAAAAATGGGTCATATCACAACTTTAGTATAAATGTTAAAATCAATAGAAGGAAATTTTGATAATTCAGAAGTTAATGATCTTCTAACCAAGCATTTTGTTGAGCTTAGAGCTGCCTCTCCTGAGGGAAGTGCTCATGTATTAGATATTACTGGTTTAAAAGTACCATCAATTAAATTTTGGAGTTTATGGAAAGATGAAAAATTAATCGGTTGTGGTGCTTTAAAATTTTTAGATAAAGAACATGGGGAATTTAAGTCGATAAGAATTCATGACAATTTTAGAAAGCAAGGGCAAGGGATTAATGTAATTAATCATTTAATTAATGAAGCTAAAAAGCTTAAAATAAAAAGATTAAGTATTGAAACAGGAGCAGGTGATTTTTTTATACCAGCAAGAAAACTTTTTAAAAAAACTGGTTTCACAGAATGCGAACCTTTTGCACACTATAAAAAAGACATCAATTCTGTTTATTTAACTATGCTTATTAACGATAATTGAAAAATTATTTTTAATTGTTGTTGTATTTTGTTGACAAAACCCAATAAAATCTAAAGAAAGCCAATATTACTTAATTATAAGTAATAATTAAACATAACAAAAAGTAAGAAGATAAATATGAGTCTACAAGGTAAAGTAAAGTGGTTCAATCCAACCAAAGGTTTTGGTTTTATTGAAAGAGAAGATAAAGAAAAAGATGTGTTTGTACATGTTTCAGCAGTAAGAGATGCTGGTATGAACGGTTTAGATGAGGGTCAAGCTTTGACTTTCGATGTTGAAGATGGTCCTAAAGGTCCTTCAGCAGTTAACTTAAAAACTGCATAATTTCACACTTCCTATTGGCTGAAAAATTTATTTAACTTTAAAAATTTATTATTCAGCCAATACTTTATTTAATAACAATCTTTAAACACAATTATTAATTATAGATTTAAAATATAAAATTAATAAATTAATCAAAATTATGATTGGAATTTTAGGTGGAATGGGAACTCAAGCTGGTCTTGATTTTTGTAACAAGCTTGCTGTTCTGAATAGAGGAAAAATTGATCAAGAGTATCCATTATTTTTACTTTATAATAAATCAAATATTCCTGGCAGACCTGAATCTATAGGCTCTCAAACTAAAAATCTTACAAATAAATCTACAAATAAAAAAAGTAGAGTAAAATATAAAAAAGTTTTAAATAGTTTGCTCAAAGGTTGTAAGCTTCTGGAAAAAAACAAATGTAAATTTATAGTTATACCTTGTAATACAGCCCATTATTGGTTCGATGATTTAAAAAATAAAATCAATATTCCGATTATCAATATGCCAAAAGAAGTTTTTAAATTTACAAAAAAAAAATGTAAGAAAAACTCAAAAGTTGGTCTCTTAGCAACTGAGGGTACTCTTAAAACTGGAGTTTATAAAAAATTTTTTGAAAAAGATTATCAATTAATTGAGCCATCTCAAAAAATACAAAAACTGTCAGTTAATAAAGCAATTAAATTAGTTAAAATGGGTAATGTAAAGGCTGCAGCAAAAGCAATTAAACCTGCAATAGATTCCTTAGTTAAAATGAAGTGTAAAAAAATCATTTTAGGTTGTACAGAGCTCCCTATTGCAATTTTTGCATTTAAATCATTTAAAAATGTTAAATCATCAAAAGTTTTCTTAGATCCTAACTTAATTTTGGCTCATTCAGCTATGGTTAAGCATAAAAATTAGTTTATGTCTAACAAGACTGAAAAGCCTTATGTGTTGAGAGCCGCTGAATTTGTTTATTCAAATATAATAGAAATTAAAAAACAAAATCCTGAAGCCAATAACATACAAGCATTTGAAATTTTTATTACTACTAAGGAATATGAAATTTTAAGTTCTGGAGAATTTCATGATAAATGGTTTTTAGAGCTTAAAAATAATAAATTTGTTGACAAAATAACTAAAAAAAAAATTAATGAAGAAACTTTAAGACTTTTAGAGCTTCAAAAAGATTCTATGATAAAATTTTTAATGAAAATACCAAAGCTTTATTATACAAAGAGTCATTTTCCACTAGAAATTTCACAGCGAGCTTTTGATCATTTGTGGAGAGTTTGTGAAAGCTATGAAATGTGGTGCAAAGAAACTAAACAAGAAAACCTGATATATCTAAATATTATTGAGTAATATTATTTAAATTAAGTTTTGATCTAGTTATTATTATTCTTTTTTTAACTAATTTTTGTAAATTTTGATTTTCTAATTTTTGTCTAGTAATTTTTATTCTTTTTTCAACTAATTGTCTCAAATCTTCATTTAATGAATTATTTTTTGTTATTTCTTCTTTAATTAAATTTTTATTAATTTCTTCTTTAATTAAAGTTAGAGAATTTTTTCCAGTTTCTTTTTCTATAGTTTGATTAATTATAAATTGTGCTCCTGCTTTATATAAGTTGCCTGAAGTAATAACTGTTATACCAGGACCGAGAAATGAAAAAACAGAAACAAAACCTGTAAAAAAGAAAAATGATAAAATAATTGTAAAAATTCTTAAGAATTTTGAGATCATATTTAAAACTTAAGTGATTTATTGTTTTATTGCTACGTCTAATTTGTTCATTATAGGTATTTATTTGATTTTGGTTCATTTATTTGTTTATTGAATATAATGATCAAAATTTTTCCTTTTATATTTATAATTCTATGGTCTTCCGCATTCATAACTACCAAACCCATTATCGATAACAGCGATCCATTTACTGCATTAGCTTTTAGATTTTCTTTAGTTGCTTTCGGTTTTTTTTTATTTTCTATTTATTCAAAACAAAAAATTTTAGTTAGTAAAAGAAACTTTTTTGAATCTTTTTTTAGTGGGGTATTATTTCATGGTTTTTATCTTGGTGGTGTCTTTTACTCAATTTCAATAGGCATGCCTACAGCAATTGCAGCTTTAATTGTCACTCTTCAACCAGTTCTCACAAATGCATTAAGTGGTCCCGTCTTAAATGAAAAAGTATCTACAAAACAATGGATAGGTGTTTTATTAGGATTTACTGGTGCAGGACTTGTATTGGGTTTTGATGTTGGATCTAAAATACCAGCAACAGGATTAATCGCAACAATAATAGCTTTATTAGCAATTACATTTTCAACTTTATGGCAAAAAAAATTAAGCAACAACTTACCTTTATCTGTAAGCAATATGAATCAAGCTCTTGGTGGGTGTTTGTTTCATTTATTAATCATTATTTTGTTTGTTGATCCATATATTGATTTCTCACAAACATTTATTATTGCAATGAGCCATCAAATATTTTTGGTATCATTTGGAGCATTTACAATATTAATGTTTTTAATTAAAAATAATTCAGCAAGCAAAACTGTTTCTATTTTTTTTTTAATTCCAGCAACGTCTGCTTTTATGGCATGGCTTTTCTTAAATGAAAGTTTAACTAGCTTAGATTTAATTGGATTTCTAATTACTTCTATAGGTGTTTATATTGCAACAAGAGATTGAAATTTTAAGTTTATAAAGATTCAAAGCCAAACTCTAGAGATGCATCTGTGATAGAATGATGTAGAGATTCTCCAAAGCTTCTTAAAGCAAATAACCTTACTCTATTAGGATTTTCACCCAACCTATCTACAGTGAAAGCTATTCCATTATAAGTTGAGTTAATTGAATTATTTTTATCCAATGTATCAAAATTAAATGGACATCCTTTTTTCAAAACTTCTATCGTATCATTTCCTTCGATTTCAATAATTGCTCTAGAATGAGATAAATCTGTTACCGCAAAATCTATATCTTTAAAATTATCTGATACATTTTTAATTAAATCTTTTTTTGTTGAAACTAAAAGCCAATTTTTTGGTCCATTCCACATAATCCTTGTAGTTTCATTAAATACTACGGTTAAAGGTTCATTTTTTAATTTTAAACCATCAATATCAATGCCCTCAAAAGAAACTGAAGAATTTTTGTACTGAACTATTTGAACAATTAATAAATTTTTGATTTCAGATATTTTAAGTAAATCTTTTTTATTTTTACCTTCATAGTCTCCAAATTGACCTTTTGCATGAACATTTGATAAAGCTGAAATTAATGTCATGATCTAACTCTTTCACCTTTTGGGTCTACGTAATGTGATGAAACTATCTCAACTGGTATTACTTTATTTTTAAGTGGCGACATCGCAAAAAGCTTTTGACCAATCATGTTTTTTCCATCTTTCAAAATTGCCAAAGAAAAAGGATTATCATATTCAACACTCCAGCATGATGCAGAGATATGACCTAACTTTGGATTTGGTAATGGTGCTTTATCATCTTTAACTAAGTGAGATCCTTCTGGAATACTTGTTTGTTTATCTAATGGAACTACCCCCACTATTCTCTGTCTATCTTCAGATGTAAATGCAGATCGTTGTAATGATCTTTTTCCAATAAAATCTTTCTTTTTACTAACAAGACCTTCTAATGCGTTGTCGAATGGAATTGTTCTACCATCAAGTTCTGATCCAGCAACATGTCCCATTTCAATTCGAAGAGTTGATAATGCTTCAGTTCCATACGGTTGAATATTAAATTCCTCCCCAACTTCCATAATTTTTTGCCACATAAAGTTTCCATAATCAGATTCAACATTTACTTCATAAGCAAGTTCTCCTGAAAATGAAATTCTAAATATTCTTGCTTTAACCCCAAATAAATCTCCTTCCATATAACCCATGAAAGGCAAACCTTCATTTGATACATCAGAATTTGGAAACAATTTTTGTAGTAAATATCTAGATTTTGGTCCCGCGATAGCTGCCCCAGCCCACTGTTCTGTCGTTGAAACTACATTCACATTTAATTCAGGCCAAACAAGTTGCAAATAATATTCTAAATGCGAAAGAACATTTGCCGCTTGGGCTGTAGTTGTGGTCATATGATAATGATTTTCAGAAATTCTCGTGGTTGTTCCGTCATCCATTACAATTCCATCTTCTCTTAACATTACGCCATATCTAGCTTTACCAACTGGTAGCTTCAACCAAGCATTCGTATAAACCCTATTTAATAACTCTGCTGCATCTGGCCCTTTAATATCTATTTTACCCAATGTTGTTACATCGCATACACCTACATTTGTTCTTACATTTTTTGCTTCTCTTTTTGATCCTTCAAATAAATTTTCATTTCCTCTTTGATAATATCTAGGTCTTAACCAAACACCTGCATCAACAAAGACTGCATTATTTTTTTCATGCCATGAATGCATTGGAGATTTTCTTGTTGGTTTTGAATGTTTTCCAACTTCCCTTCCGACAATTGCTCCAATAGAAACTGGGGTGTATGGGGGTCTGAAAGTTGTATGACCTACTGCAGGAACAACTTTATTTTCTATTTCGGATACTAATTGCAATCCATTTAAATTACTTGTTTTTCCTTGGTCTGTAGCCATTCCTAGAGTGGTATATCTTTTAACGTGTTCAATTGATCGATATCCTTCTCTTAAAGCTATCTCTACATCAGATACCGCCACATCATTTTGAAAATCTAAAAATCTTTTATAATTTTTACCTTCTGGTAATGGAACACACCAAAACTTATCATGTTGAGAAGATTTCTTTTCAACAACATTTGGAATAGAAATTTCATTATCTTTTTCAGTAATTTTTTTTGATAATTCACTTCCTGCTTTAAATGAAGTTTTTAGAGTTTCATCAAGTGAAAATATTCCATTAGCTGCACCTAAAGTGATTTCATTTTGTTTTGATTGCCCTGGAACAAATGCATCTATTTCTTCTTTAAACTTTGTTTTATTTCCTGATTGTGAAGCTAAATGAATGGTTGGTGTCCAAAAACCTGAAACGCAAATACTATCACATTGTATATTTTCTATTTTACCAAGTTGTTTTTTATCTTCAGAAATACTTGCAATATCTGCAGATTTTACTTTTTTGTATCCTTGTGCTGCAACCACAACATGTGAATTTTTAATGTTAATTCCTAAATTTTTTGCCTCATCAATTATTTCTGACTCAGGATTTTTTCTTGAGTCTAAAACAACTGGATCTACTCCATGTTTTTTAAATTCAATTGCTGTTTCGTATCCACTATCGTTATTTGTAAATACCAATGGTTTTCTTCCAACTAAAACACCATATACTTTTAAATATTCTTTAGCAGCTGAAGAAAGCATTACCCCTGGTGTATCATTATTTCCAAAAACTATTGGTCTTTCAATTGATCCTGAGGAAATCAAAACTTCTTTTGCTCGAATGTACCATAACCTTTTGTTAGGGTGATATTTTTTAGTTGATGGTAAATGATCACTAACTTTTTCTGACATCACAAGCATGTTGTGATCATAGTATCCAAAAATTTGAGATCTATTTTTTACAACAACATTTGGCATAGTTTTGAGTTCTGCAATTATCCCCTCAGCCCAATCTTTTCCTGATTGATTGCCAATATTGACATCACTAGTTAATAAAGATCCACCAAATCTTGGTTTATCTTCAGCTAAAATTACTTTAGCTCCATTTTTTGCTGCTGCATATGCACCAGCTAATCCCGAAGGTCCTGAGCCTGCAATTAATAAATCACAATATTCGTATTTATGTTCATACCTTTCTTTATCATGTTTAGTTGAAGCTACACCTAAACCAGCTGCTTTTCTTATGAAAGGCTCATAGATTCGATACCAAAAACTTTTTGGCCACATAAAAGTTTTGTAATAAAAACCTGCCGGTAAAAAAATTTTCAAAAAATTATTGATTGCACCTATGTCAAAATTAACACTTGGCCAACAATTAACACTTTTTGCTTCTAAACCTTCAAATAGTTCCTGCTCTGTTGCTTTAATATTAGGTTCTGTTTCACCATTTCTAAAAAGTTGAACAACTGCATAAGGTTCATCTACACCTGCTCCAAAGAAACCTCTAGGTCTGTGATATTTAAAACTTCTTCCTACTAAATGAACTCCATTTGCCAATAAAGCTGAGGCTAATGTGTCACCCTCATAACCTAAGTAAGTTTTACCATTAAATTTAAAGGATAATTTTTTATCTCTATTTATTAATCCCCCATTTTCAATTCTAAAAGCTTGGGTCATTAAGCAACTTCCTCATCAGCTTTAAAAGTTTTAAAAATTTCATGGGTTGCAGTATCTCTCTCAACCTTTATCCATTGTCTACATCCAGAAATATGTTGCCATAGCTCTAAATGCTTTCCTCTTAAACTTTTTCTATTGTAAACAAAATTATCCCATTCTTGATCAGAAACTTCTTTATTAAGTTCTGGTCTTTTAACGCTTGCATCGCCACCATATGAAAATTCATTTTGAGATCTCATTCCACAGTGTGGGCAATTTATGTAAAGCATTTACGATATCCAGGTTTTTGTTCCAAGTCCCTTTTCATCAATAAGATGGCCAGTACTAAATCTATTTAAACTATAACCAGCGTTTAATTCGTGAACTCTATCTTGTGCAATTGTGTGTGCAAATGTCCATCCTGATGCAGGCGTCGCTTTAAATCCTCCGTAGCACCATCCACAATTTAAATACAAACCTTCAATATGAGTTTTATCAATAATAGGTGAACCATCCATTGACATATCCATTATACCGCCCCAAGTTCTCAACATTTTTAATTTACTTAAAAACGGCATCATCGCTATTCCCTCAGTTAAAACGTGTTGTAATGTTGGTAAATTTCCCCTTTGAGCATAACTATTGTATCCATCTAAATCTCCACCCATTACCATTTCACCTTTGTCAGATTGACTTACATAAAAGTGTCCTGCACCAAACGTAACTACATTGTCCAGAACTGGTTTAATTGGTTCAGAAACACAAGCTTGAAGTAAATGAGTTTCTATTGGTAAGGTCATGTTTAATTTTTCAGCTAAAATATTTGTACTGCCAGCGACACATAAACCAACTTTTTTTGCTTTGATATTTCCTCGTGAAGTTCTAATACCATTGATTTTTCCCGCTGAAACATCAAATCCAATTACTTCACAATTCTGAATTATATCCACCCCCATTGAATCTGCCTGACGTGCATAACCCCATGCAACAGCATCATGTCTTGCTGTTCCTGCACTTGGTTGCATCAAGCCACCAAAAATTGGAAATCTTACGTTGTCTGAAAAATCAGCCATTGGAATAATTTCTTTAACTTGTTCTCTGTTTAAAAGAACTGCATCTATTCCATTTAATCTCATTGAATTTCCTCTTCTTGCATAAGCATTCATTTGAGCATCTGAATGAGCAAGATTAATAATACCTCTTGGAGAAAACATTACGTTATAGTTCAGGTCCTGACTCATCTTTCTCCATAAATCCATTCCAAACTCACTGAACAAACCATTTTCATCGTGCATATAATTGGATCTAATAATTGTAGTGTTACGTCCTACATTTCCTCCTCCAATCCAACCTTTCTCGATAATTGCAACTTTTGTAATGTTATGCTCTTTCGCAAGGTAATATGCCGTAGCTAAACCGTGACCTCCCCCACCAATAATCACTACATCATATTCCTCTTTAGGTGTTGGATCTTTCCAAGCTAGATCCCAATTTTGGTGGTTTGAAAAAGCGTTTTTAACCAGGTTAAATATTGAATACTTCTGCATCAAATAATTTTATAACAAAGAATATAAATAGTGCTTATTTTTTTTATATATATTTTTTAGAAGTTTCCAAATATCTCAAAAAAGGATAAGAAGTCACAGGAAATGTTTTTAATTTAAAGGATTATTCATGAGTGATGTAAAATCAGACATTCAAATAGCTAGAGAAGCTAAAATGCAACCAATAAAAGATATTCTTTCAAAGATTGGTGTACCAGATGAAAATTTTGCTTTCAGTCCAATGGGCAGACACATTGCCAAAATTAATCTGGAATATTTGAATACCCTTAAAAAAGAAAATGGTAAATTAATTTTAGTTACTGCAATCACTCCTACTCCAGCTGGTGAGGGTAAAACTACAACTTCAGTTGGGTTAAATGACGGTTTAAATAAAATCGGAAAAAAATCTATAGTTTGTTTAAGAGAACCAAGTCTTGGCCCATCATTTGGAATGAAGGGTGGAGCTGCTGGTGGTGGTTATGCCCAGGTAGTACCAATGGAACAAATTAATCTTCATTTTACAGGTGACTTTCATGCTATTACATCTGCACATAATTTACTATCTGCGTTAATTGATAATCATATTTATTGGGGTAACAAACTTAATATTGATGTTAGAAGAATTGTTTGGAGAAGAGTAATGGATATGAATGATAGATCGTTAAGATCTATCATTGTTGATCTGGGAGGAGTGGCTAATGGTTACCCTAGGCAAGATAGTTTTGATATTACAGTTGCATCTGAGCTAATGGCTATTTTTTGTTTAGCAACAGACCTTAAAGATTTAGAAAATAGAATTGGTAATATTACAATTGGTTATACTAGGGATAAGCAGGCGATTTGTGCAAAAGATTTAAATGCACAAGGTCCAATGACAGTTTTGCTTAAAGAAGCAATAAGACCTAATGTAACTCAAACTTTAGAAAACAATCCTGCGATAATTCATGGTGGTCCTTTTGCAAATATTGCTCATGGATGTAATTCAGTTATTGCAACTAAAGCAGGACTTAAATTAGCTGACTATGTTGTAACAGAGGCAGGATTTGGAGCTGATTTAGGAGCTGAAAAATTTTTGGATATTAAGTGCAGAAAATCTAATCTAAAACCAGATTGCGTAGTTATTGTAGCAACAATAAGAGCACTGAAAATGCATGGAGGTGTTGCTAAAGAAGATTTAAAAAAAGAAAATGTGTCAGCACTAAAAGAGGGAATGGTAAATTTACGTAGACATATAAATAATATTAGAAAATTTGGATTACCTGTTACTGTTGCGGTTAATCATTTTATTACTGATACAGAAGATGAAATGAAAACCTTGCTAGATTTTTGTGAAACGCAGGGTGTAAAAGCCTCTAAATGCACTCATTGGTCTAATGGAAGTGAAGGAACTATTGAATTAGCTAAAAATGTTACTGAAATTTGTGAGGATAAAAAAGATACATTTAAATTTTTATATGAAGACGATCTTCCGCTGTTCAAAAAAATAGAAAAAATTGCACAAGAAATTTATAGTGCCTCTGAAGTAGTAGCAGACACAAAAGTGAGACAACAATTAAAAGATTTTGAGGAAAAAGGTTATGGTAAGTTGCCTGTTTGTATTGCAAAAACTCAATATAGTTTTTCAACAGATCCAAATTTAAAGGGTGCACCCACGGGTCATGTTTTACCAGTTAGAGAGGTAAGACTTTCTTCTGGTGCTGAATTTATAGTTGTTGTGTGCGGTGAAATCATGACAATGCCAGGGTTACCTAGAGTTCCTGCTGCTGACTCCATTAAGTTGAATGACAAAGGCGAAATTGAAGGTTTATTCTAAATTAAGATAATCTAACCAATTTTCTAGTTCTCTCATTCTTGAAATTTTATCTAGTTTTTGATTTTCTATTTCAATTTGTTCAATATGGTTATCAATCTCCTCTTGATCTTTAAAAGCACCTCTTGCTAGTAATTTTTCTTTTCTAAAAATAATTAAATTAATCATTTTATTGTAAGTAATTTCAGGGTGATATTGAAGTCCCCAAATATTACAATCTCCAACTTTAAAATTTATCCCTTGAACATTGTTTATTGAGTTTGAGGCCAATAAAGTTGAATTTTCTGGCATCGTTACAACTTCATCAAAATTAAATGCTGGCGTATTAAAAGTTTTATCCTTATTTTTATAAAGTGGATGATTTAAACCATTTTCATTAATTTCTATATTTAGAGCAATTCCTCTATGAGATCCTTTATTACCTTTTTTTACCTCTCCTCCCGCTGCAGTTACTGCAACTTGCATTCCCCAGCAAATTGCTAGAATTTTTTTAATTTTTTTTTGGCACTCTTTCATAAAATTAATTTGTCTTATTATTTCTGGAGTATTGTTATAAATATTTAAACTACTACCACCCCAAATAAGACCATCGTAACTTTCGAGTGCGTCAATATTTTTATCGATATTTTCATCTGAAGATGGGTTAACCACATGGGTTTCTAGCTTATCAGTGAAATAAGCCAAACTATCTTTAAGACTTTCTGTATGTGTTTGAATTCCAGCCTCAGAAAAATTTTGATTTTCTTCTCGCAAGTTTCCTTCTACTATCAATATTTTTTTCATTAAAATAATTCTCCAGAAATGCTTTTTATATACATTTCTTTTAGATCATTTTGACTTAATTTTTTGGGATTTCCTCCTGTAGATGGATCTTCAAATGCCATTAAGGAAAGTTCATCTAAATCAATATTATTACAATCCATCACATCTGATAATTTGTGTGGAATATTTAAATTTTTTCTTAATTCCAAAATCCAATTTAAAAAACTATCAAAATTTTTATTTAAATTAAGATAATCACAAATCGATATTATTTTATTTTCGATTGAAGGTTTATTAAATGTTAAAACATAAGGCATAAATATTGCATTAGATAAACCATGATGAACATTAAATTTGCCGTTTACAGGGTGGCTCAATGAGTGGATTGCTCCTAGACCCTTCTGAAATGCAGTCGAGCCCATTGAAGCCGCTGAAAGCAAATCCATTCTAGCGTTAACATCTTTTCCATTTGTAAATGCTTTAATTAAAGAATTTTTAATTAACTTCATTCCTTCTATTGCCATGCCATCAGCCATTGGATGATACCCTGGTGCACAAAACGCCTCTAAATTATGAGCTAGTGCATCCATTCCTGTTGCTGCTGTTAATCTTGGAGATAAATCTAATGTAAGTAAAGGATCTAAAATAACAATCGAAGGTAACATTTTTGGGTGAAAAATAATTTTTTTTGCACCTGTTTCTTTATTTATAATTGCAGATGCTCTACCTGTTTCGGATCCTGTTCCAGCAGTGGTTGGAACTGCAATAATTTTTGGAATTTTTGAACTATCAGCTCTTGTCCAGTAATCACCAATATCTTCAAAATCCCATAACGGTCGAGATTGATTGCACATGAATGCTATAGCTTTTCCAACATCTAAACCACTCCCACCTCCTAAAGCTATTACACCGTCACAGTCCAAGGTATTATAAACTTTAACACCTTCTTCTACATTTTCTCCAATTGGATTTCCCGTAAAATTAGAAAAGGTAGCTAATTTTTTAAAATTTTTTTTTAATCTTAATATTGTGTTTTTTATTAAATCTAAGTTAATTAAATCCTTGTCTGTTACAAATAATGGGTTTGAAATATTTAACTCTTTACAAGCCAAGGATAAATCTTCAATTCTATTTTCTCCTATCCACATAGTGGTTGGATAATTCCAATTAATACCCATAACAAAATATAATTTTATTTTTTTAAAAATTGTTAGTAAGATATATTTATAAATTTATTAATGATAGGAAAAATTCTATGTCAAAAGTAGCAATCATAGGCGCTGGTCCATGTGGACTTTCAATTTTAAGAGCATTTGAGCATTTAGAAAAAAAAGGAGAAAAAATTCCTGAGATAGTTTGCTTTGAAAAACAAGAAAGTTGGGGTGGTTTATGGAACTACAACTGGAGAACTGGTTCAGATCAATATGGAGATCCTGTACCTAACAGTATGTACAGATACTTATGGTCTAATGGACCTAAAGAGTGTTTAGAATTTGCTGATTATTCTTTTGATGAACATTTTGGAAAGCCAATTCCCTCTTTCCCTCCAAGAGAAGTGCTGCAAGATTATATTTTAGGAAGAGTGAGCAAAGGAAATATAAAAAATAAGATTAAATTTAATACAAGAGTTACAAATACTATTTATAAAAATGATAAGTTTGAAATTAGCTACCAAGATAAAGTTAATAATAAAATTTTAAATGATACGTTTGATTATGTTGTAGTCTCCACAGGTCATTTTTCTGTGCCTTTTATTCCTGAATACGAAGGAATGAGTTCTTTTCCAGGAAGAATAATGCACTCACATGATTTTAGAGATGCTGAAGAATTCAGAGGAAAAGATGTAATTGTTTTAGGAAGCAGTTATTCTGCTGAAGATGTGGCTCTACAATGTAATAAGTATGGCGCTAAAAGTGTAACAATCGGTTACAGGCATAACCCAATGGGTTTCAAATGGCCAAAAGGTATGAAAGAAGTTCATTATTTAGACAGGTTAGAAGGAAAAAAAGCCATCTTTAAAGATGGAACAGAACAAGATGCTGATGTAGTTATTTTATGTACAGGATATCTGCATCATTTTCCATTTTTAGATGAAAGCTTAAAATTAAAAACACATAACAGATTATATCCACCAAAACTTTACAAAGGTGTTGTGTGGCAAGATAATCATAAACTTTTATACTTAGGTATGCAGGATCAATTTCATACATTTAATATGTTTGATTGTCAGGGGTGGTACGCAAGAGATGTAATTATGGGAAAAATCAAAATGCCAGGTGATGACGAAATAGATAAAGACATTAACAAATGGGTTTCAATGGAAGAAAAACTAGAAAACCCTGATCAAATGATTGATTTTCAAACAGAATATACCAAAGAACTTCATGATATGTCGGATTACCCTAAAATCGATTTTGAATTAATTAGAAAACATTTCAAAGAATGGGAGCATCATAAAGTAGAGGATATTCTTACATATAGAAATAAATCATTCTCGTCTCCTGTAACTGGATCAGTTGCGCCGGTACACCATACTCCATGGGAAAAAGCGATGGATGATTCAATGAAAACTTTTTTAAATAAGTAAAATTAATAATTTATATTTAATTTTTTGTTTTTGGTAATTGCATTTAATAAAGCGATCATCAATGGAATTTTTTTCTTATTAATTTTATTTAAAATATAAGGTGCAATTTCATAAGCTAAATCAGCTCCTTCAACAGTATCATTTGTCATAAATCTATTTTTAGCATTTTTAAAAGAAAACCCTTTACCCAAGTATTCACCCATTTTACTATTTCTGCCTCCCACAGCACTAACATACAAATCTCCTAAACCTGCTAAGCCTCTTACAGTTTCTTTTTTACCTTTAAAATGTTGAATTAAATATTCCATTTCATCAAAAGATTTTCTAAATAATGCTGAAGAGGTATTGTTTCCTTCACCCGATCCTATAACCATAGAATAAATATTTTTAATTGCGGATGAGAATTCTATTCCTCGAACATCTGATGAATATTCAGTTTTATAATATTTTGCTGAAACTAGTTTTCCTATTTGTTGTGCTATCCTGATATTTTTATTTGCAATAACTGTATAGCTCTTTATTTTTCTTGCCAATTCTTTTGCCAAACAAGGTCCTTTTAATACAGAGATATTTAATTTTTTATTTCTTAAATCTAATTGTTCTGACATTGTAATTATTTTTTTTATTTTACGATCATATTTAAGTCCTTTAGTTAAAATCAGTAAATAAGTTTTTTTATTTAAGTTTTTTAAATATTTTTTTACCAAATCTATTCCAACAGAACTTACGGCTACTACGATTAAATCCCATTTTTCAAATAATAATTGAGATGAAAATCTTTTAATTAGTAATTTTTTTGGCAAAGTAATTTTTAAACTTGGATGAAATTTCTTTTTCTTAAGAAGTTTATTTAAAAGTTTTGCATTATACGGCTCAGTTAAAGTTACTTTATTGTTATTGTCTAACAATGGAAAAGAAAAAGCTGCCCCCATTGCTCCAGCTCCAATAATTAAAACTTTTTTCATACCTAAAGCTACGCCAAAGTTTTTTTAATTGCTAGTTTCCATCCTTGTAATAATTGATTTCTCAACGAATTCTTAATTTTTGGTGAAAAAGCTTTATCTTTTTGCCAAATATTTTTAATTTGATTTAATGATTTAAACTCACCAACTTGATATCCAGCAAAAAGCGCAACTCCTAATGCAGTAGTTTCCAATACTTTTGGTCTAATTACTTTTAAATTTATTGTGTCTGACAAGAATTGTGAAAACCAATTGTTTGCAACCATACCACCATCAATTTTTACTATTCTAGGTTTTAAACCATCTTTATTCATAGCGTTAAAAAGATCATAACTTTGATAAGCAACTGACTCTACAGTTGCTCTTACTAAACTTTGCCAATTACTATCCCTAGTTAAACCTGTAATTAAACCTCTTGCATCTGGTCTCCAATAAGGTGCACCCATGCCGCTAAAAGCGGGAACGACAAAGATACCATCATTTATAGTTGATGATCTTGCTATTTTTTCTGTTTCTGGTGCTTTTTTTATCAATTTCATTTTATCTCTTAACCATTGTATGCCAGCGCCAGCTATGAAAATTGATCCCTCTAAAGCATAAGTAGTCTTATTATTCAATCGATAACATATTGTTGTTAACAATTTATTTTTGGAATTTATTTTCTTGGAGCCTGTATTCATAATTACAAAAGCCCCTGTTCCATAAGTGCTTTTGATTGAACCTTTGTCAAAACAAGTTTGACCAACCGCAGCAGCCTGTTGATCACCCAAAACAGCAGATATTGGTATCTCTTTTCCAATAATTTTTTTATCAGTTTTGCCAAAGTCATCAGCTGAATTTTTTACTTCGGGTAGAATACTATTTGGAATATTTAATTTTTTTAAAATCTCATGATCCCATTTATTGTTATTAATATTAAACAACATTGTCCTACTTGCGTTTGTAGCTTCGGTTAAATGTTGTTTTCCATTAGTTAATTTCCAAATTAAAAAAGTATCAACTGTCCCAAATAATAAATTGTTTGACTTTAATAATTTTTTAGACTGCTTAACATTATCTAAAATCCACCTTACTTTTGTTGCTGAAAAATAAGGATCAATAAATAATCCTGTTTTCTTTCTAAAATCATTTTCATATTTTTTGTTTTTAAGTTTTTTACAATATTCTTGAGTTCTTCGATCTTGCCAAACTATTGCATTATAGATTGGCTTTCCTGTTTTCTTATTCCATAAAATTGTTGTTTCCCTTTGATTGGTAATTCCAATACTAATAATATGGCCTCTGATTTTATTAGCCTTATTAATTACATTCTTAAGTGCTTTAAGGGTTGTTGACCAAATCTCATTTGGGTTATGTTCTACCCACCCATTTTTTGGGAAATATTGTTTAAATTCATACTGTGAAACAAATTCAATTCTTCCTTTAGTGTTAAAAAGAATTACTCTTGAAGAAGTGGTACCTTGATCAATAGAAATTATAAATTTTTTCAACGAACTACGCTATGCCTAAGTGTTTTTTTCTTTTTTCTACCCAAGTTCTAATCAAGTTATCAAAAATCAATCCTATAAACGCAACACAGATACCAAGTGTTAAACCAATTCCTGCGCCATTTTTATCTGATAGGGCTTTTAAAATATATTGTCCAAGATCTTCTGTTCCAATAAATGCTCCAATTATCACCATAAATAAAGCAAAAACAATTGTTTGATTTATACCAAGCATCATGTGTGGAAATGCTAATGGAAACTCAATTTTTGTTAATCTTTGAAGTTTGTTTACACCAGACATTGTTGCGGCTTCATGCAAGCCCACAGGAACACTTCTTAAACCTTCAATTGTGTACCTTGTTGCAGGAATTGTTGCATAAACAATTACTGCAATTAATACAGAGGTATCTGTAATTCCAAAAAGCATCATTACTGGAATTAGATATACAAATGATGGGAATGTCTGAAATATATCACAAACACCTAGCATAAATGCTGCTGATTTTTTATTTTGAAAACATAATGTTCCAACTGTAAATCCTATTAAACAAGAAATAACTACTCCAAAAGTTGCCATATATAATGTAACTAACGCTCTATCCCACCATGGACTTAGTGCTATAAATAAAGTCAAAGCAGCAACAACTAACGCTGAACGAATTCCTCCAATTAAATATCCCGCTCCAACTGCTAACACTAATGTAGCTACTGCAGGCATTCTTAAATATAAAGCTCTCATCGGCTGAAGCACATCTTGAATTAACCATGTATTGAATGCTTTAATATACACGAAGAAAGTATCAAAAATCCAATCAACTCCTTTATTCCAAAAATCTGCTGTTGATATTCCTTTATTATGGGGAATTTCAAACAAGTAATTAAAACTACCTTTGAAAATAAAAGTCCCAACATATGCAAGAATTATTCCAATTACGAATGAAGCTGCAAAAAATATTACGTTTTTATTTCTTTGGAAAAATGTCAGATTACCAAAATAATCAGTTTGTTTGTTTGCCCAAGCTAAAGACATTTTATCAAGAAGAATTGCAATTAAACTGATACACAATCCTGCTTCTAATGCTAATCCAATATTAAGTTGGTTCAAAGCTAATAATAAATTAAATCCTAAACCTTTGGCACCAATGAAAGCAGATATGACTGCCATTGAAAAACAAACCATAATAACTTGGTTAACTCCAATTAAAATATCTCGTCTTGCTGTAGGAATTAATACCTTTAGCATTAGTTGCCAATTAGTACACCCACTCATCCTTCCAGCTTCAATAACTTCTGATGGTATAGCTCTTAAGCCTAAAATTGTAAGTAGTATCATTGGTGGAACCGCAACAACCATTGTAATGATTACAGCAGCATGATCACCAACTCCAAATAGAACAAGTGCAGGAACTAATACAGCGTATTGTGGCATAGTCTGCATCACTAGAAGAATTGGGTACAAAGCTTTTTCAACACGTTTACTTTTATAAGCAGCAATTCCTAGACCTAAACCAAAAATAAATGATAGCGGAGCTGCAACAAGTATAAAAGAAAGAGTTTGCATTGAAGGTTTCCACTGACCAAATATAGAAATATAGATCATTGTTAACCCTGCAAACAAAGCTAATCCTTTTCCGCTAAGTTTATAAGAAAGTATAGCTGCTCCAGCAGCAACAATAGTCCAAGGTAAACCTGGTAACTCTAACCAAGGATAAGCATCAATAAAATCCCAACTAGTGAATGCAACAATAGTTTCTAAGCCTCCCAATAAAATTTCTCTAATTAATTCAATTAAAAAAGTCATGAATGCAGTTAAATTTCTACTTATCTGTAAAAGTATTGGTCGAGTTTTAAACTCTTGAGTATCTTCATTCCAAAACTCCATTGGCATCCACTCATTCATTAAGAAAAATAAAGAATCGTTTATCCAAATAGGCAGCCAACCTAGTAACGGGGGTAATCTCCAAAATACATCAAAAGCATAATACCTAACTTCTTTGCCAAGAAAAAAGTAAACACTTTGGTTTGGATCTTTTACAAATTCTGCTTGTCCTCTAATAAATTTATAAGTTTCGGGAACATCAATAGCAAAACATAAAGCAAAAAATACAACTAATAAAAATAACCATTGAAATAATTTTGGATATTTTTTTAGATACTCCATATTTTAACTTCCGTTTTTTCTTCCTCCAAAAACTGTATCGATTATTTTTGAAGGTTTAATTGATCCAACAATATTATTTTCAGAATCAACCACTGCTACTATTTTTTCTTGAGTAAGAATTTTTTCTGCTACATTTTCTATAATCTCATCTTTTAAAACCTTTAAATCCCCCAAATTATCATTGCTCGTTGTATCCATTACATCCTCGATTACCAAAACTTTCTCTCTAGGCACTTCTTCGGTAAACTTTCTTACATATTCAGTTGCAGGATTTAATACAATGTTTGCAGGTGTATCTAATTGTTCAATTATACCATCTTTCATAATTGCTATACGATCAGCCAATTTTAATGCCTCATCAAAATCATGTGTAATGAACATTATTGTCTTTTGTAATTTTTCCTGAAGTCTTAAAAACTCATCTTGCATTTCTTTTCTTATTAATGGATCTAACGCAGAAAATGGCTCGTCTAAAAACCATATATCTGGTTCCACTGCTAATGATCTTGCGATCCCTACTCTTTGTTGTTGCCCACCTGAAAGCTCTCTAGGAAAATAGTTTTCTCTTCCATCAAGTCCAACTAATTTTACCATCTCCATTGCTCTATTAATACTATCTTCAGTCTTTGTACCTTTAATCTGTAAAGGAAAAGCAATATTTTCAACAACAGTTTTATGAGGTAGTAAAGCAAAACTTTGAAATACCATTCCCATTTTACTTCTTCTAAGTTCAATTAATTCTTTATTGTTTAATTCAAGTAAATCTTGACCTTCTATGAAAATTTTTCCACCTGTTGCATCTGTTAGTCTTGATATACATCGAAGCAAAGTTGATTTACCCGAACCAGATAATCCCATCACTACTAACATTTCTCCTTTGGCAACTTCAAAGGAAGCGTTATTAACTCCAACTATACATCCTTTTTCTTGAAAGGTTTTTGCGTCTACGTTGCCATTAGATTCTTCAAGCATCTTTTTGGCATTTTCTCCAAAAATTTTATAAACCGACTCGCATTTAATTACAGTCTCAGACATAAATTGTTTTAAAGTTATATTAAATTCTATTAAATTAAAATGTTAATAATTGTTGCCTTTCCTCATTAAAAATTTTTAATAAAATAAATTCTTGTATCAATTCCTGTGCTTAAAAAACTTAAAGCCTCTCCACTTATAGTAATACTTTCATCAACACCTACATTATTTCCACTAACCGTAAAACCTGCAAAACATTTACCTTTTTCTTGATCCCACTCTACAAAAGTTTCATCAATTTTATTTCCATTAATTGTATAAAGCTCATGTGCTCTAAAATTTAAGAAATTAGCTCCCATTATTGCTCTTTGAGGAATTAGCTTAGTAGCTTTACATACCTGCTCATATACTTCATCTGTTAATTTGTAGTGATCAGTTCCATCAAATGAGACCAATATTCCGGAGGGTAGTTTAGATATTAACTCACTTAATTTTTTTTCTTCTGCAATTCTTTCTTCTTCTAATTTCATTCTTTTTACTAAATCATCACCTTGTCCAAAAATTCCATTTAAAATACTAAAAGATAAAATTACTATTAGAGTAATAAATATAAGACCAATAAATTGTCTCAAAGACTCAGGTAAATCTTTTATTTTATTAATATAATTTTCTTTAGACATTATTCTTGTAACTTACCGTTCTTCCAAATACCTGTTTTTTGTTTTCCATCAGACCAAGTAAATGTTCCTTGACCATTCATAAAACCATTCGCCCACTCTCCTTCGTAAGTAGAACCATCAGGAAATGTTAATGTACCTATTCCACTCCAGACACTATTTTTGAATTCTCCTTTATAAATATATCCATTTGGCCAAGTCTCTACACCTTGTCCTTGTTTTTTTGTTGAAACCCATTCTCCTTCATAAGTTGTTTTATCGGTATAAACCCACTTACCATATCCATTATCACAATTACCTTCTTTGCAGCCTGTACTTCGTGCAAAGACTGATGAGCAAACTAGAAAGCTTAAAAGAAAAACAAGAATAGATCTTTTCATAAACATATTTTACACAAAATTATTTAAAAAAAAATCCCCCCCAACAATGTTGGGGGAGATTTAAAATTTGAACTTTTATCCTTATTTAGTAAAAGCTTGCCAAACTGACTTGTTATCAGCTAACCATTTTTTAGCTGCATCTTCGTGAGTCATTTTGTCAACATCAACTAAAGCTGCCATTGCACCAATTTGACTTGTAGAGAATGACATTTTCTTAAATGTTGCTGCTGCATCAGGATGAGTTTTTGGGAAATCCTCATGAACTGCTTTTTTCAAGTATCCATCAGGAGAACCACATTTACCATCTCCACCATCTTCTGGTCTACAACCAGCTGTATATGGAGGGAAGTCAATAAATGTAAAACCAGCACCATCTGTAAAGTTAGGCGTCCAGTTAAAGATAATTGTTCCTCTTCCTTCTTTTTCAGCTGCAGCTAACTCTGCCCAAAGTGCATCAGCACTTCCAGCAAATTTAACCCACCATAAATCACCCAAACCTAGTGCATCAACCCTTTGTGGAATTAAGTCACCATGCCAAGTTTGTGGACCTTCCAACATTCTTCCTTTTCCATCTGGTGAATCAGGTGTTGTAAAGTTTTTAGCACAATCTGGATTTTTTAAAGCTGTCCAGTCTGGTAAACCTGGGCATAATCCTTTTTCAGCAACCCAGTTTGGATATCCCATATCCTCAAGAGTTCTTGCTTCATGATCACCCCAATCTAATAAACCACCTTTATCTAAAGCAGTAGTAAAAGATTTACCAAATGCAGATTCCCATACCTCGTGAGATATAGTTACATCTCCAATTCTAATTGACTCATAAACTGCTTGTGAGTCAGCGTTAACGTATTTAACGTTATTACCCATACTTTCGAAAATTCCACCAATAACGTAAGCCATTACAATTTGACTTGACCAGTTATGAGTTGGGATCACGATAGGCTTTTTGCTATCAGCGTTAGAAATTCCTGCAAAACTTACAACAGAAATCACTAGAGCAGATAGTAATGATATTATTTTTTTCATATATACCCCTCTATTAATATTAATATTAATAGTCTATGACAAAAAGAACATGTAGGTAAAGGATAATTAGTTCTAAAAAATATATATATATTTAAACAATAAAAATGGTGATAATCTAAGTAACAATAATAAATTTTAAAAATGTTAGGAACAAGTAAAGAAATTAAATATCCTGGTTTAAATGTTTTGCCACCTGGGGTTGAAAGACACATTGTCAATGGTGGGGGTCTAACTGGTTTTCAAATTTTTCCTGATGATGAAATAGAAATAATCAATAATGAAGGTAATCAAATATGTGAGATTATTTGTTTTGATAAAGATGGAAATTCAGATGTTGGAATATTAAATCTTAACTCAAATAATGAAAAAAACTTAATTAGAAATATTCTTAGTGGCAATGATGAAACAATTTTAGCTACCAACTATCAATTAAAAAAAAGAAATTTAAAAATTTCTAATTCAAAATCTTCAATTATATTTGATCTAGACACAAAGCCTGGTGAAAAAATTAAATTAAAGTCAAAGGATAAATGTTACACAATATTTTCTGCTCCAGGCGAAGATATGGATGTTACAAAACAAAATCCACCAACTGATTTAACCATATTCGTTAAAAGAGCTAAAATTGTTAATGATAAGGAATTAAACGTAATTCCTGATCCTGTTTTCGAACCTGCATATGAAGAAAATATAAATAAAGAAAGTTGTATATCTTATGAGGTTAAGGAAGGAGATTATATTCAAGTAATAAGTCCAACTGGCAGACAATGTTCTGACTTTGTGGCATTCGATACAAAAAAATTAGAAAAAGGAATAGAAAAAGGATTAGACTGGCAAACTACAAGAACATTCATGGGTAATACTTTCCCAGGACCAGGTTTGTTCTCTAAATTTTATGACACAGACCATGAGCCACTTGTTGAAGTAATAAGAGATACTGTTGGAAAACACGACACTTTTAATCTTGCATGTACTTCAAAGTATTATGAAGACTCAGGATACTTTGGTCATCCAAACTGTTCAGATAATTTAACTGAAAGTATGTCGAAATACGGTGTTCAGAAACAAAAAGGTTGGCATGCAATTAATTTGTTTTTTAACACCTCTGCTGGTGGATTAAACTCTGTTATTTCCGATGAATCTTATTCAAGACCTGGTGATTATGTAATGTTTAAGGCTTTAAAAGATTTAACAATAGGAACAACAGCATGTCCAAGTGATATAGATCCTTGTAATTCATGGAATCCTACAAATATTTTTGTTAGAACTTATGACAAAAATAAAGAATTTAGAAAGTCATTTGGTTTTAGAATGAAAACAGACTCTGAAAATAAACTTACTAGAAATTCCGGCTTTTATGAAAGAACTTCAAAATTAACTAGAAACTTTGTTGATGCTAGAGGATTTTGGCTTCCAAACGACTACACCAAACATGGTTTAGTTAACGAATACAATGCTTGCAGAAATGATGCTGTATTAATTGATCTATCATCGCTTAGAAAATTTGAAATAATTGGTCCTGATGCTGAAGAGTTAATGAACTACACTCTTACAAGGAATATAAAAAAACTTTCTGTTGGACAGGTTGTGTATTCTGCAATGTGTTACGAAAATGGAATGATGTTCGATGACGGAACTCTTTTAAGATTAAGTGAAACAGGTTTTAGATGGATATGTGGAGACGAGTATGGTGGAGAATGGCTAAAAGAAATTGCAAAGAAAAAGAATTTTAATGCTATTGTTAAAAACTCTACTGACCAAATAAGCAATGTATCATTGCAAGGTCCTAAAAGTAGAGAAATTCTAAAAAAAATTATCTTTACACCGCCTACACAACCTTCGATAGATGAGTTGGGCTGGTTCAGATTTACAATTTGTAGAATAGAAGAACTTCAAGGTATCCCATTAATTGTTTCTAGAACAGGTTACACTGGTGAGTTAGGTTATGAAATATGGTGTCATCCAAAACATGCTCCCGAAGTTTGGGATAAATTGATGGAAGCAGGTAAAGATGATGGATTGATACCAGCTGGGTTTGCTGCATTAGACAAACTAAGAATTGAGGCAGGTTTAATTCTATTTGGCGCTGAGTTTGATGGAGAGCAAGATCCTTTTGAAGCCGGGATTGGTTTTGCTGTTCCATTGAAAACAAAAGAAGAAGATTTTATTGGTAAAGAGGAATTAATTAAAAGAAAAGCTAACCCTCAAAAGAAATTGGTAGGACTAGAACTTAATGGAAAAGAAATAGCAGGCCACGGAGACTGTGTTCATATTGGAAGATCACAAGTTGGTATAGTTACAAGCGGATGCCTATCCTCTACTTTGAATAAAAATATTGCTCTTTGCAGAATAGATGTCCAATACTCAGAAATCGGTACTGAAGTAGAAATAGGTAAAATCGATGGTCATCAAAAAAGGATTGGTGCTAAAGTTGTTGGTTTTCCATTCTACGATCCAACTAAATCTAGAGTTAGGGCTTAAGATAAATGCCAAAAGAAAAAAAGACCTTATTAGATTTTTGGGAAGATCAAATGAGACAGTCTCATACTGCTAGTAACTATTTTTTTAGAAAATCCCCTTCTCACTATCATATGATGTTATTAGTAATGTCTGCACATAAAGAAAATAAAAAACTATCTGTAGAAGAACTTAAAACTAAATTATTTAAAACATCTAGACCAAAATCTGCATTAATTATTACTGAAGCTTGTGAAAAAGGATTCTTTCGTCTTGAAAAAACATCAACTGACCAAAGGATAAAAAATATAATACCTAGTGAGTCTTTTATTAAAGAATTTAATGAATACTTGGATACCTTAAAAAATATAAGTTATTAGGGATAAATTGCACAAAAATTGAAATATCTAAATTATATATATAATTTTTAGTTCTATAAAAAATTATATTAATTACTATTTGCAAAAAATAATGTTTTCATATGACGACATTACCCTCGAAAGCTAAAGTAGTTATAATTGGTGGTGGAATTCACGGTCTAAGTACTGCTTGGAAACTTTCTGAAACTTACAAAAATCCTGGTGACATCGTTGTCTTAGAAAAAAAAGATACTGCTGCTGGAGCAAGTGGAATTGCTTGTGGTGTTGTAAGAAATAATTATTTCCAACCAGCAATGAGAGAGTTAATGGCTCATTCAGTTTCTGTATGGGAGAGTGATCCTAAAGCATTTAAATACAATCCAGTAGGTTATTTGCAAATATCACCAGAGGTAATGCATGAAGATGTTGCAACTATTTATGAACAACAAAAAGCCATTGGATACGAGTCAGTATTTATAGAAGGTGAAAAAGATTGTTCAAATTATATGAAGGGTATTTTTGATGATTGGCAAGCACAAGGTATCACTTCAGTACTACATGAAAAAAAAGGTGGATACGCTTTTAATAAAGATTCAATTAAAGCACTAGAAAGTAAATCTACATCTAATGGTGTGCAAGTGATGAAAGGTGTGAAAGTAACAGGATTTAAAAAAGGAAGTAATAGTCAAGCTGTTACAGGAGTAGAAACAGATAAAGGTATAATTGAATGTGAACAAGTCGTTATTGGAGCAGGTCCTTGGGCGAGAGATTTTTGGAACATGTTGGAATTACCTAAGACAGCAAATATCAAAGGTAAAGATGGTAAAATGCATGAAACTGATATGTGGACTTACTGGATGTTACAAGAAGGCGTTATTGGTGTTGAACCAGATTTTTTGAAAACAAATGATGGAAAACAACCACCTGTAGTTCATGTAGACTCGACTGCTCCGTTATATTCAGACAAAACTAAAAAATTATTAACAGATAAAATTTGGGGAATTTATTATAAACCTGATATCGAAGGATTAGGTGTCCAAGGTGGTACTTCACCTTACATAGTCAAAAAACATTTTGATCAGGTTAATGTTGATCCTTATGGAATTGAGTCTCCTGAGTATCAAACAACTGATGCATTTAGTGAAATGTGGTGTTCAGCTTTAGCACATTGTCAAAAAAGATTTGAAGGTAAATCTGATTTATATAGAAAAGGACCTTCGGGTGGTCTTGGATGCATGACGCCAGACTCTTTTCCAATCTTTGATAGGTTTTTTGAAAACGTTTACATGATTGCAGATGCAAACCACGGATACAAAATGATTGGAGTTGGTGAGCTTGTTGCAAAAGAAATTCTTGGTACTGAAAGTGATTTGTTAAAACCATTTAGATTCAACCGTTACGAGAAGGGAGAACTTCACCCTACTTCGAACAGTCCGTTTCCTTGGAGCTAGACTCTAAGCCTAGACACAAATAAATTTTTCAGCTACGTTTGAATAAATTAAATTCATTGAGGGGTGAAAATGACAGATCTAGAAAAACACGTTAACCAACCAGGACGTGCGAAATTAGTAAAAGACGTAAGAGCAAAAATTAAAGAATTAGGAATAACTTATATTTATTTTCAATTCATTTCAGTCACAGGAAGAGTTGTTGGAAAAGGTATCCCTGCTGACCATTGGGAAAGGACTGCAGAGAAAGGTTTTCAATTAGTTTATGGTTCTACTGCAAACTTATTTTTAGATCGTCATAATAATTACATTGGATACGGACCAGAGGCTATGGAACTTGTGGGAATTCCTGATCCTGAAACTTTCGTGCAATTACCTTGGGATAAAAGAGTTGCAAGAGTTTTCTGCACTTGTTTTAGAAACAGAGAAGAAAGACAAAATCCAGGCGGTCATTTAACTTCAGATTGTCGAGGAAATTTAAGAATTTTCATGGATGAATTTAAAAAGAAACACGGGCTAGAATTAAGAGTAGGTACAGAGCCTGAAATGATGTGGTTGACTAAAAATGAAGATGGAACACCGTCAGGTAAAGGTTTCTCAAAACCTTTCTGTTACCATATTGATCAATTCGAGTCATTAAGACCAGTATTTATGCAAGTAATAGAATATGCAAATGCTATGGGCCTTGATATGATTCAAGGTGACCACGAAGATGCCCCAGGTCAATTAGAATTAAATTGGACATATGACAACGTTTTAAGAAATGCGGATAGATTATCTACTTACAGACAAATTTGTGCACAAGTAGCTAGAGAACATAATTTAATTGCTTGCTTTATGACAAAACCTTTTATGGGTGTTTCTGCAAGTGGTTGCCATACAAACATGTCTTTATGGAAAGGTGGAAAAGTTAAAGTCAATAGACTTGGTCATAAATCTTTACCAGGAGTTGATGGGGTATTTAGTTATGTTGAGGGAGGAACAAATACTTTCATGCCTGATACAAAAGATATGCAAATGCCAGGTAAAATTGGTTTGCAATCAATTGCAGGTATCATGAAACACTTGCCAGCATTAACAGCTCTTGGATCTTCAACTGTAAATTCTTACAGAAGATTATGGGATCAAGGATTTTGGGCTCCCGTTTATGCTGATTGGGGATATCAAAATAGAACTTGTGGTTTAAGAGTTTCTGCTCCAGGAAGATTTGAGTATAGATCAGTAGACTCAATGCACAATCCTTACTTATTAGGTGCTGCTTTATTAAAAGCTTGCGACGAAGGTATAAGTAAGAAAATGAAACCAGCAGCTCCAGAATCTAGAAATATTTATGAAGCTCAAAAAGCTGGTAAAGATGTTAAAAAACTTCCATTAAGTTTAGGTGAAGCTTTGGATAGACTGGCAGAGGATGAAGTAATCAAATCTGCAATGCCAGATGAAATGTATAAAGTTTTCCATTGGTACAAAAACGATGAGTGGGAAAGATTTCTTGGTGCAACAACGCAATGGGATCTGGATACTTATCTTGATTGTCTACCGTAGGTCTTAAAAAAATATAGAAAGGGTATAAAAATATGTGTGGGATAGCAGGTTTAATTCATAGAGGAAAATCCTCAAATGTAGGGAGCGAATTACAAGGTATGCTTCAAGCATTAAAACATAGAGGAGAAGATTCTACAGGTTACGCTTTGTATGGAGATACAGATGGTAAAAACTTTATTATGCGTTTTAAAGTTGGAGAAAACGTTGGAGAAGGAAGCTCATCAATTATGGAAGATGTGTCTGTTTATGATGAAAGAAAAAAAATTGTAGATCAAACTCTAGCCGAAATGGGAGCTAAAGTAGTTAAAGAAGAAAGAACTCTTCCCTACTCTTTAAGATATGAACTTGATTATAATGTTAAAGATCTGTTAGAATTTTCACAACGTATAGAAAGTATTCCTGGTGTAGAAATTCTTTCAATGGGTAAATCGTTAGAAGTGATTAAAGATCTTGGAAACGCTAAAATGGTTTGTGATAGATATAGTTTAGATAAAGTTGTTGGAACACATGCTATAGGTCATGCTAGAATGGCAACAGAGTCTGGTGTAGATATCAAATCTGCCCATCCTTTCTGGGGATATCCATTTAGTGATGTATCTGTAGTTCATAATGGACAATTAACAAACTATTGGAATAACAGAAGAGTTTTGGAAAATAAAGGTATGAGATTTATGTCTGAGTGTGACTCGGAATTAATTGCTGTTTATATTGCTGAAAAAATGAGAGATGGGGCAACTTTAGAAGAAGGAATGAAAGCATCTTTAACGGGTTTAGATGGTGTATTTACTTACTTTGTTGCAACAAAAGACTCCTTAGGAATGGCAAAAGATACAATGGCTGCAAAACCATTGGTGTTATATGAGTCTGATGATTTGGTTGCTATGGGATCTGAAGAAATTGCAATTAGATCTGTATTACCACAAGAAATTGACACATATGATCCGTTTGATGGGGAGGTGAAAGTATGGCAAATCTAAAAACAGTTTCAAAAAAATCAAAAGCCCAATCGATGGGTATGCACACTGAAGTTTTAACAGGAAGAACTCAACAAAAATTCTTTAATCCTGATGAGGCAGAAAACTTTTATTATTTTGGTACGTACGATGTAGATTTCAACAAAAGAACCGAGCTTGATGTTAAAGACATGACAGCTCCTGAAGCTAATAAAGAAATTGATAACTTAATGAGCCAAGGATATGGAACAATAGTAATAAAAAACCCACAAGGTAAACACAGTCTTGGAGTTGGTATTTTAAATAAACTTAATTTAATTTTTGAAGGAAGTTTAGGATATTTTGGCATGGGCTCTTGTGATGGTCCAATAGTTAGAATTAATGGAAGAGTTGGATGGTCATGTGCAGAAAATTTAATGGCTGGTAAAGTAGTGATCGAAAAAAATGCTGGATCTTGTTTTGGTGCGGCAATTAGAGGTGGAGATTTAATTTGTAAAGGCAGTGTTGGTGCCAGAACTGGTATTGATATGAAAGGTGGAACTATAATAATTGGTGGTGACGCCGGTGCATTTACTGGATTTATGATGCAAAGAGGAAGAATAATTATTCTTGGAGACGTAGGAATAAATTTAGGTGACTCAATGTATGATGGGACAATTTTCGTAGGTGGAGAAATTGGATCATATGGTAGTGATGCAGTTGACGCTGAATTAACTAAAAGTGATCAAGATTGGCTAAAAAGAAAATTAAAAGTAGCTGAGATTGGTGAAAATTTTGATGTTAGTAAAATGAAAAAAATTGTAGCTGGTAAAAAACTTTGGAATTATGACAATTTGGAACCTACAGAGAAGAAGGGAGCAATATAATGCCTAAGAAAAAATCTAAAAAAGTTAAAAAAAATGGAAAAGGTGTTGGTGGAAAAGCTGATGTCCATGCACATGAAGAAGGTAAAAGAAATAAAAGTTTATTAGGTCATAACGCTATCTTCACACCTGAAGTGATAGACGACATTCATATTAAATCTCAATTAGGAAGATACAGAATGCGAGGAATGGCATTGATGAAAAAAATTCCTACTTTTGATGATTTAGTTTTCTTACCTGGAACACTAACTAGATTTGTAATCGAAGGTTACAGAGAAAAATGTGAAACGAAAACTGTTATTGGACCAAGATGTGAAAATCCAATTGAGTTAGATATTCCAGTTTATATTACAGGAATGAGTTTCGGTGCCCTTTCTTATGAAGCAAAAACTGCTTTAGCAAGAGGAGCAACTATGGCAGGTAGTGCTACATGTTCTGGTGAAGGTGGAATGATACCTGATGAAAGAAGATATTCTGAAAAATGGTACTACCAATGTATTCAATCGAGATATGGTTTTAATCCTCATCATGCACAATTAGCAGATGGTATTGAAGTATTTATTGGACAGGGTCAAAAAGTTGGAATGGGAGGACATTTAATGGGTCAAAAAGTTACTGACCAAGTTGCTGAGATGAGATCATTACCATCTGGTATTGACCAAAGATCTCCAGCGAGACACCCTGACTGGTTAGGACCAGATGATTTAGCTTTAAAAGTAGAAGAGCTAAGACAGTTAACAAAAAATAAAGTGCCGATTCAATTAAAGTTAGGTGCATCTAAAGTTTATGATGATGTGCGTATGGCTGCAAAATGTGATCCTGACTCTATTTACTTAGATGGAATGGAAGGTTCTACTGGAGCTGGCCCACATATCGCTGCTGCAAATACTGGTATTCCTGGTATTGCTGCAATTCGAGAAGCTAGAAGAGCAATCGATGATGTTGGTAAAACTGGAAAAGTAACATTAATTTATGCAGGTGGAGTAAGAGACGGTGCTGACATGGCTAAAGCTTTAGCTTTAGGTGCTGATGCAATTGCGATTGGAACTGGATCTATGATTGCACTTAACTGTAATAAAGATATTCCAGAAGCAAACTTTGAAAAAGAAATGGGTGTAAAAGCAGGTGAATGTTATCACTGCCACACTGGAAGATGTCCAGTTGGTGTTGCAACACAAGATCCTAAGCTTAGAGCTAGATTAAATCCTGATGATGCTGCACTAAGAGTTTACAATTATCTTCACTCAATGACTTTAGAAGCTCAGTTGTTAGCTAGAGCGTGTGGAAAAACAAATATCCATTCTCTAGAACCTGAAGATTTAGCTGCTTTAACATCAGAAGCATCAGCTTTAGCAAAAGTTCCATTAGCTGGAACTAACTACACAGTTGGTGTTGATAACTACCACAAAATATAGAGGAAACTATGCCAAAGAAAAAAAATAAAAAAGCAGTAAAAACAAAAGAGATTAAAGGTCAGTTAGGTAAAAAGAAAGAGACTGCCAGAGAAAAAATGATTGGTCAGTCTATTGGTTACAGATACGATGTTAATCTTTTACCTGACTATTCTAAACTAACTCCATTTCTTAAGAAATATATAGAAGCGATGGGGTGGGATGATTTAAATTGGTTAGAAGATGTCCATATGGGCTATGAAGATGATAGACCCGCAGTATTTTGTAGAAATGCTAACGGTTGGGTAACAATTCCAAAATCAATTAAGCTACCAAACAATCAACAAGATAGAGATATGATTGCAAGAGAACTTTTAGTTAAGTTTCAAATGTCTCCAAAACACCCTCTTGTTGATTTGAAAAAAGCATATTTAAAATTTTAATATTTCAATTAAAAGTTGATAATTTTTAAAAACCTAGTGCGCATACTAGGTTTTTAAGTCTTTTTATATTTGTATCAAATCGTAAAATTTAATAGGCTTCCGTAAACTAATATGGAGAGAGAATATGACTGATCAGTTAGGCGCTCTAACAACCATATTTACAGAATTTTACTATTGGATAACAGTAGTATTGATGTTTTTAATTCACGTCGGGTTCTGTATGTATGAGGTTGGAGCTTCTCGATACAAACACCATCAACATACTCTTATGAAAAATACAATGCTAATACCTTTGGTAACAGTAACTTGGTTTTTCTTTGGTTGGTGGATTTACTGGGCATTCCCAACAGGACCGGGTCTAGCCCCTTCAATAATGAATGAAAGTGCTGCATTGATTACCGATGAAAGTACTTTTAGTGCGAAATGGTATATGCCAAATACAGAATATATGGCGGTTAACTTAGGTGACCACATAAGTGGTGTATTCTGGGCTGCGTTCTTACTATTCTCATGGACAGCTGCTTCTATTGTTTCAGGAGCAATCATTGAAAGAATAACAACTTTTGCATTTGGAATTTTAGCAATTGCAATTGGATCTGTGTTTTGGACAATTGATGCTGCTTGGGGATGGCACTTTGATGGATGGATGTTAAAACTCTTAGGATATCATGATGCTTATGCATCAGGAGTAATTCACGCTATTGCTGGTGGATTTGCTTTAGGTGTTCTTGTTGTTTTAGGTCCAAGAATTGGAAAATTCTCATCAAGCGGTGAACCAAGAAATATAGGACCAAGAAATCCTTGGCTAGTTACAGTTGGATTATTTCTAATTTATACTGGTTTCTGGGGATTCTATGCGGCATGTAATATACCGATATTTGATCTTGGGCCTGAATATGGAATGGAAGGTATATCGTATTGGACAGCTACGAACATTTACGTAACCCCCACTACACTTAGTGGTATTACTTTTAACTTCTTGATGTCGTTATCAGGAGGTTTATTAGCCGGTTATTGGATTGCTAAAGGTGATCCTTTCTGGACTTACTCAAGTGGACTAGCAGGTGTTATCTGTGCTTCGGCTGGAAATGATTTATATCATCCAATTCAAGCAATGATCATAGGTATGATCGGTGTTGTGATTGCATACAAACTACATTACTGGGTTGAACGTAAGTTCAAAATCGATGATGCAGTTGGAGCAGTTGCTGTACATGGTTATGCTGGTTTTGTAGGTCTTGTGATTTGTGGATTTGTTTTAAATGGTTATCCTTCATCTGGTTACAGTGTTGGAGCTATGTGGGACGGATCGACTTACGCATCAATCAATCCACTGGGACAATTCATAGGAGCGATAATAATGTTTGGAGTTCTTGGAATGTTACCAGGCTATATCTTAGCTAAGATACTAAATGGTATGGGTAAATTAAGAATCCCTCGTGAAGTTGAAATAGCTGGATTAGACTATGAAATGATGGAGTCTGCTAAAGAAGATGAAAAAGCAGTTTCATCAGCAACCAGGTAAAGGAGAAAAATATGGCTACAGTAACAAACTGGATAGATCATCTAAATAAACCTGCTGAAGAGGTTGCGGGCGCAATTTATCCTGGAGCTGGATCTAGCGAAACTCTACTGGTTATTTTAGGTATAGTTATCTGGCTTGGATGGCATGTTTTAACTGCAAGAAATGAAAGTGAAGAACTTTCACGACTAGCAAGAAAAAGACATGGTGCCAATGACCATAAAAGCAATATTACCGACTGGTAATTTAAATTAAAATTTGGGCGCTACTTAAATGTAGCGCCCTTTTTTATGTTCTAAATTTATGGAAGATAATAAAGAAGAATTAAGACCCTCAAAAATGAGAGGTGTAGCATTTCCTAAAGCTAAGTATGGTGTGATACTAGCTATAATTGTAATTATTGTTGTAAATTTAATTTATTATAAAGAAACAATTTTATCTTTTTTTAAATAATTATGTTAACTTAGGTTGTGTCTAAAAATTTATTTCAAATTGCTAAGAAAAAAAAAATTAAATATTTTTTAATCAGTTTTGTAGATTTATTTGGTGTATTAAGATCAAAATTAGTACCTGCTCATGCAATAAAAGAAATGCAAAATGCAGGAGCTGGTTTTGCTGGATTTGCAGCATGGTTAGATATGACACCTGCTGACTCAGACATGTTTGGAATTCCCGACCCAGATAGTTTAATTCAACTTCCATGGAATAAAGAAGTTGGATGGTTAGCATCTGACTTGTGGATGAATGGCAAACCAGTAGATGCATCACCCAGAGTGATGTTAAAAAATCAAATAAAAAAATTAAAAAAACAAAATTTAACAATGAAATCGGGCGTTGAGTGTGAATATTTTTTAATTTCACCTGATGGAAACTCAATTGCAGATCCAAGAGATACTCAGTCTAAACCTTGTTATGATCAATCAGCGTTAATGAGAAGGTATGATTTAATTAAAGAAATTTGTGATTGCATGATTGAAATGGGATGGGGCCCATATCAAAACGATCATGAGGATGCTAACGGACAATTTGAAATGAATTGGGATTATTCAGATTGTCTAAAAACAGCAGATAGACATACCTTTTTTAAATTTATGGTAAAAACAATTGCTGAAAAGCACGGATTAAGAGCAACATTTATGCCTAAACCATTTGGAAATTTAACAGGCAATGGTTGTCATGCTCATGTATCAGTTTGGCAAGGTGCTAAAAATAAATTCTTAGACAACAAAGACAAACTTGGTTTAAGTAAAATGGCCTATAATTTTTTAGGTGGAGTGATTAAAAATGCTTCATCTTTGTCTGCATTTTTTAACCCAACAATCAATAGTTACAGAAGAATAAATGCACCACCTACAAAATCTGGAGCTTCATGGTCACCGAGTAGTATTTCCTTCACAGGCAATAATCGAACACACATGATAAGAATCCCTGATCCTGGAAGATTTGAGTTAAGATTAATGGATGGTTCTGCTAATCCTTACTTATTGCAAGCAAGTGTTTTAGCAGCTGGTCTATATGGTTTAAAAAATAAAGTTGATCCAGGTAAACCTTTGGATTGTAATATGTATGAAGACCACGCCAAATATCCAAATTTACCTAAGCTACCTGATGAACTGGAACAGTCTTTAAATTTATTAAAAAACAATAAAGATATGAATGATGCTTTTGGCAAAGATGTTATTGAAAGTTATATAAAGTTAAGAAGTTCAGAAATGAATGAATTCAAATCAAAAGATAGTTTTTATAAAACAAAAGATGTTACAAAGTGGGAAAAAGATAATACTTTAGATTGTTAGTACATGACTATCTTATCTAACGGTCATCAATGGAAATACACAGAATTTACAGACAATAAAAATTACTCATTTAACAAAAAAGAAATTCTTAATTCTTTAACCTCAGAAGAAATTGATGATGCTTATAAGAGTATTTCTGAGTGGAAAGGTTATTCTCCTACTCCCCTGCTTTCTTTAAATAAACTTTCAAAAGAATTAAATTTAAAAAATATTTTTTATAAAGATGAAAATAAAAGATTTGATTTAAAATCTTTTAAAGCTTTAGGCGGAGCTTATGCGGTAGAAAAAGTAACCAAAGGAAATAAAGATATAGTGGTAGCAACAGCTACTGCTGGCAATCATGGAAGATCAGTTGCCTGGGGTGCTAAAAGATTAGGTCTAAGCTGTAAAATATTCATTAGTGAATTTGTAAGTGATGCAAGAGGCAAAGCTATGGCCGCACTTGGAGCAGATGTAGTAAAAGTAAAAGGTAATTATGAAAAATCTTTGATGGAATGCATAAAACAGTCTACTGAAAATAATTGGCAAATAGTTCAGGATGTTGCTTGGAAAGATTATATGGTCGTCCCCAAGTATACAATGGCAGGTTATACAGTCATGATGAAAGAAATAGCTAATCAAATCCAGGAAGAGAAAATAACTCACATCATTTTACAGGCTGGTGTTGGTGGCATGGCTGCTGCCATGGTTGCAGGTATTGCAAGATATTTGAACTATGTTCCATCAATTATAGTTGTTGAACCGGATAGTGCCGCGTGTGTAATGGAAAGCATTAAAACTGGAAAAATAGAAAAAATAGATATTAAAAGAGAAAGCTTAATGGGTGGTATGTCTTGTGGTGAAGTATCATTGGTCCCATGGGAAATACTCAAAAATTCAGTTAAACATTGTATTAGTTTACCAGATGATGATATTGCAAAAACTATGAAACTACTTGGAAATTCAAGCTTTAGTGATGATAAAATAATTGCAGGAGAAAACTCGGCACCTGGTGTAATCAGTCTGATTACAAGTTGTGAAGATCATGTAATTAAAGAAAAATTAGATCTAAATGAAAAATCTAATGTTTTGGTTTTTGGTTGTGAGGGAGATACTGATCAAGAAATGTATCAAAAGTTAATTAACCAAAATTAAACTAATGAGTGGCACAGGTATTTTTTGGATTAGAGAGGATTTTAGAATTGAAAATAATCCTGCTTTATCTTTTGCTACACAAAATCATGATAATGTAATTGCATTATATATTTATAATAACAATGATTTTGACAACAAAAGAGAGGCTCAAAAATGGTGGGTTTTTAAATCTCTAGAAACTTTAAAAAAAGAATTATCAGATTATAAAATTAATCTTGAAATAGTAAAAGGTGACGAATTAGAAATTTTTTCTAAATTTAATAAAAAGGATAAGCTTTCAGTTTATTGGAATAAAATTTATGAGCCAGATGTTATAGCTAAAGGAAAAAAAATACGTGACTTTTTTATTAAAAATGAAATCAATTATAAATATTTTAAAGGAAATGTTTTAAATGAATTTCAAGAGATAACAAAAAATGATGGAACTCCCTTTAAAGTGTTTACCCCTTTTTGGAGAAATGCGGAGCAAGTTTATTTAAATCAACCACCAAGCAAAAATTATATTGTTAAAAAGAAAATTAAAAAGATTACATATTTTAAAAAGTGTATTGAACCAATAGATATTTTACCAAAAAAAAATTGGTATAAAAAATTTGAAAAATATTGGAAAGTTTCAGAAAATGAATCAAAAAAAATACTTAAAAATTTAATTGAAAATAAAATTAAGGATTATGGAACTTCTCGAGATATACCATCTATCGAAGGAACCTCTAAATTATCTCCTTACATTAAACATGGCCAAATTCATGTAGGCAGTATTTGGAAAAAATGTTCTGAAATTAAATCAAAAGGAATTGGTTATAGAAAGTATATTAATGAGCTTGGTTGGAGAGAGTTTTCACATAGTTTAATTAATTATTTCCCTGAATTCTTAAAAGAAAATTTTAGAAAAGAATTTGATAAATTCCCTTGGGCAAAAAATGAGAAATTCTTAAAAGCATGGAAAAAAGGAATGACCGGTTATCCTATTGTCGATGCAGGTATGAGAGAATTATATGAGACTGGATGGATGCATAATAGAATAAGAATGGTTGTTGGTTCATTTTTAGTCAAACATTTGAGAATTAATTGGACTGAAGGTGAGAAGCATTTTAGAAATTGTCTACTAGATTTTAACAAAGCAAATAATGTTGCTCAATGGCAATGGGTTGCTGGCTGTGGTGCAGATGCAGCACCTTATTTTAGAATATTCAATCCAATACTTCAGGGTGAAAAATTTGATAAAGAGGGGATTTATGTAAAAAAATGGGTTCCTGAACTTAAAAATGTACCAAATAAATTTATTCATAAACCATGGGAAATGGAATTAAAGTATCAAGAAGCTATAAAAACAATTATTGGCAAAGATTACCCGGTCCCTATTGTTGTTCATGAAAAAGCTAGAGCTGCCGCTCTTGAAGCGTTTCAATCTTTGAAGAAAAAATAAATTTAATTTTATTCACCAATAAAATGATGAATTATAGTTCTTTTTTGAGCCTCTAATCTATGCTCAAATAAATAAATGCCCTGCCAAGTTCCAAGCAATAATTCTCTATCTTTCACGCTTAGAGAAATTTGATTATTTGTTAATGCAGATTTTATATGTGCAGGCATATCATCTTTTCCCTCTATAGTATGAATATAAAGCTTTTTATCCATGGGGGCCAATTTATCAAAATAATTAATTAAATCTGTTTGTACATCTGGATCTGCATTTTCTTGCACAATTAATGAGGCACTTGTATGCTGAGAACTTAGATTGAGAATACCATTTTTAAAGTTATTTTGACTAATCCACTGTATTGTATCATTGGTAAACTCATATAACTTTTGACCATTAGTATTAATTTGAAGATTATAGAATTCTTGTTTCATTAATTATACTCCTTCGATGTAAGTTCATACAAACGACTAATGGTACGTTTAAATGGTTTTTCTAACAATCTTGAAGAGGTAAATTTATCTAAATTCTGATCAGCTGTAACTGCTAATGAAATATCTTTATCATAAATTACATCTAAAAAAGTGATAAAACGTTGTTGTTGATTTGAATTCACATCATTAAATTGAGGTATTTGATCTATTACCATAAATTTACAATTTTTAACTATTTCTAAATAATCTTCCGCTCCTAAATTTTGATCACAAAGTTGATTAAAGTCACATCTAACAATTCCCTCATAAAAGTTTTCTATTTTAAATTCTCTTCCCTTCACATTAATTTTTATTGAAGATTGTTTTTTATCCTTTGTTATGGTTCTAAAAAATTTGTTAATCTTAAAATTAGTTTCTTGATTAAGTGGAAAAAAATATCTTTGTTTTTGATTATCATTAGATTTTCTATAATCATCCTCAATTTTTAATTCATACTCAAATGATTGATATTCCATTATTTTTATAAAAGGTATAAATTGTTCACGTTGAAGACCTTCTTTATAAAGTTCTGAAATTTTAGTGTTTGAAGTAAGAATAATTTTTATATCTTCTTTAAATATTTGTTCAAATAGTTTTCCTAAAATCATTGCATCAACAATATTTGTTACTTGGAACTCATCGAAATAAATTAAAGAAGCTTTTGATTTTAAATTTTTAACAAATTGATTGATTACATTTTCTTCATTTTTTTCTTTTTGCTCATGGACAAAATCATGAAAACCTAACATAAATTCATTAAAATGCTTTTTTAATTTTTTTTTCTCAAGATGATCATAAAAGAAGTTTAAAATCATTGTTTTACCAACCCCTACACCACCATATAAATAAAATCCTTTTTTAGTTTTTTGTTTGGAAAATAATTTTGAAAAAAAAGATTTGTAATTACTATTATGGTAATCTTCTAATTTTTTAATAACTTTGATTTGATTAGGATTAACTTCTAAATTTTGATTTTCACAATAAGATATGAATTCTTTTTCAAATTTTTTTGGCATCAATTTTTTTTAGTTTTAAAGTCAATACCATACTCTGATCTTGGTCCTTTCCTTAGCCCAAATGGACCTGAGATAAATAAAGTTAATGGTTTGGTTCCTGGTTCCAAATCTACTCGATGCAAATTATTTGCTGATCTAAAGCCAATATACCCTGGTGGACGCCAAAACTTACCAGTGCTTAATGTTTCCCAATAACCGCCTCTTAAAATTATAGTGATATAAGGAAATGTGTGATTATGAACTCCTTCTCCATGGTCATCTGCTAGCATCTCATGAATTAATATATTGAACGGAAACCATTTAGGTCGATACCTCATCAAAACATAGTAACGGTTCATCCAAGGCTTTGCCTCTTTAAAATTAGGATGTGAAGGTCCTCTATCTAATACAACTTTTTTTCTACCAATTTTTTCTAAAAATTTTAAGAACATGTTTAGTTATATTGTACAATTGAACCATTTCTTACTACATATAAATTGTTATTAAATATAAACGGTTCAGAAACTAATCCACCAGAAACTTTTTCAATTTTTATTATTTTTCCATCCTCAATCCCGGCTATGATCATCTTGCCATCTGAGTTAGTTAAAAATACGTTTTTGTCTCCAATTACAAAACCAATTGGATAAATATTTTTTCTTTTTTTATCTTTGTAATTCAGAAATAGATCTGTAATTCGAACTATATTGCCTTTATTTTTATCGATTAAATATAAATAACCTTCATTAGAGATTGTAAAAATTAGATTTCCAACCAAAATAGGTTTTACATTAGAATTAACTTCATTTATCCAGTTTGTTGTTCCTGTTTTTAAATCAATTGAATAAAACTGATTTTTATTATTTGAAAAAAATACAGAATTCCCATCTGATACTAGATTAGAAGTCTTAAAGTTATAAGTTTCATTTATTATCGAGCTGCTCTGTGTAGGTAGTTGCCATGTAATTAAACCAGTTTCAATATCTACAGCTGTAATATCTCCTATAGAATTATTAAAAATAACATTATCGTTTAAAATAATTAAAGAATATTTAATATTTGAAATTGTAAATGAGTCCTCTGTTTGCAAATTCCAACATTCAGAACCATCTTTAATTTTAAAACATCTCAATGTATTTTTATAATCGATAACAAATATTTTATCCTTATGCTTTTTAATATTTGAATTAAATGGATAATCATTATTTTTTGACCAATTTAATTCTCCAGTACTAATATTCACAGAATAATATTTTGCTATAGTATCAGTTACTAAAAGATTTTGTCCATCTACTAAAAAATTAAGTTTTGGTTTTAATTTTTTTTCATCTTTTGAATAATGGTTTTTTTTCCAAATAACTTTCTGATTATTATCATACCTAATAATTGAACCTTTTTTATCAAAAAATATTATTCCATTGTTCAAAAAAATCGGTTCGAAATCTAATTGATTAATTTCCTCTAACTTTGAAAATTTAAAGTTACCAATCTTTGTTAATTCACCTTCATAATTTTGCAAACCAAGATTATTTTGATTGTCATTTTTTTTATTATTTATTTTTATTGATGATAAATCTAATTTTAAATCTCTATTAAATTCTGAAACACTTATATTTTCTTCTGCAAAAACTTTTGTTATTTTTTTATCTATTTCTAAATTGTTTTCTTTGTCTTTCCAAATTCTGGAGTTTTCGTTAAATGAACAGTTATTAAGAAAAAATAATACAATGAAAGTAAAAATTAATTTATTCACTCAAGTCTCTGTTCAATCTTTTCTCTGCTTGAAGCCTTATATCTGGATTTGAATTTTCTAAAACTATTATTTGGTTGAAAAATTCTTTAGCTTTTTGTTTTTGATTATTTGCATAAAAATATTCTGCCATTAAATATAAAGAATGTGATTTCCAGACACTTTTTGAATTTATCAGTGGATTTAAAATATTTAGAAGCTCGCTTTCTTGAGCGTTATCTGCATTGTAGAGTGCCTTCTTGTATATAATTAAGTTGTTAATCTCGCTGTCTAATGAAGTATCTTTTATCAATATATCAAACCACGAATTGATTTTGGACTGATCACTTACAAGATTATTATCAATGATAAAATAAAGTGATAGAGGTGAATAAGTTGGGTCTTTCTTGTTTATAATTTCAATCAGACTGCTAGCTGTTTTTTTCTTTTGTTTTTTCTGAATAATCAATGATTATTGAATTATAACTATCTGAGATATCCTTTTTTTTATTAATTAAATATTTATCGTAACTAAAAACACCTAATATAATAATTATTAAAATAATTATACCTGAAATTATTTTACTTTTATTATTTACAAAAAAATTCTTAATTTTTTCATTTCTGGTATTGGTATTTATAATTGATAAATCTTCGTCCATAACTAAATCATATTCCTTAAAACGTACTGCAGAATACCTCCGTTTTTATAATACTCTAATTCATTTTTTGTATCAATTCTGCATAAAGTTTTAATTTTCTTTATTTCGCCAGAAGCATATTTAATTTCGACTGTCACTTCATCTGAGGGATTAACACCTTTTTCTATATTTAGAATGCTAATTAATTCAGAACCAATTAATTTTAGATTTTTTCTATTTACATCATCGATAAATTGTAATGGCAATATACCCATTCCAATTAAATTAGATCGGTGAATTCTTTCAAAACTCTCAGCAATTACTGCTTTTATCCCAAGTAATTTTGTTCCTTTAGCGGCCCAATCTCTAGACGATCCAGTTCCATACTCTTTTCCACCAATTACAACTAAATCTGTTCCTCTTTTTTTATATTCAACTACCGCATCATAGACAGGAAGAACTTTTTCTTCTGGATATAACTTTGTAAAACCACCTTCTGTACCAGGAGCCATTTCATTTCTAATTCTTATATTTGCAAAAGTTCCTCGCATCATAACTTCATGGTTACCTCTTCTCGAACCATATGAGTTATAATCTTTAGGTAAAATTTGGTGTTCCATGAAATATTCACCAGTTGGACTATCTTTTTGAATACTACCAGCTGGCGATATATGGTCAGTGGTAACCATATCGCCTAAAATTAATAATGGTCTTGCATCCTTAATTTCTTTAAATCCTTCTGGTTCATCTGGTAAAGATTCAAAAAACGGAGGTTTTTTTACATATGTTGATCCCTCATCCCAATTATAGATACTGCTTTTATCAGTTTTAATTTTTTGCCATTGAGTTGGGCCCTCAGAAACATTTGAGTATCGTTGTATAAACATCTCAGCATTAAGTGAGTCTTTTAATGTATCTTCTATCTCTTTATTTGAAGGCCAAATATCTTTTAAAAATACATTTTTTCCTTCTTTATCTTTTCCTAATGGATCTTTATATAAATCAACTTCCATATGCCCAGCTATTGCATATGCAACAACAAGTGGAGGTGATGCCAAATAGTTAGCTTTTATATGTGGAGAAATTCTTCCCTCAAAATTTCTATTTCCTGATAAAACTGAAACTGCATAAATATTTTCTTTTTGGATCGCCTCTGCAATATTTTCTGGAAGTGGTCCTGAATTTCCAATGCAAGTTGTACAGCCATACCCAACTAAATTAAAGCCAAGCTGATCTAAATAAGTGTTTAATCCAGCTTTTGCCAAATAGTCTGTAACTACCTGAGATCCAGGTGCTAGAGAAGTTTTTACCCAAGGTTTAACTTGTAAACCTTTTTCAATTGCTTTTTTAGCTAATAGTCCAGCCCCAATTAGAACATTTGGATTAGAAGTGTTCGTACAAGATGTTATTGCTGCAATTAATATTGAACCATCTTTAATTTCATAATCTGTGTTTGTTACTTTTGAAATTGATTTTTCATTTTTATTTGTAGCTTCCTGCAATACTTTTTGAAACGAACTAGGTGCATCTGTTAAAAGAACTTTGTCTTGAGGTCTTTTTGGTCCTGAAATAGTTGGTACAACTGTGGACATATCTAAAGATATAATGTCAGTAAATTCTATCTCGTTACTCGCCCATAACCCTTGTTCCTTGGCATAACTTTCTACGATATCAACAGTTTGTTGATCTCTTCCTGAAAATTTTAAATACTTTAATGTTTCCTCATCAATAGGAAAAAAACCACAAGTAGCACCATATTCTGGTGCCATGTTTGAAATTGTAGCTCTATCTGCGAGAGTTAAATTTTTTAAACCATCTCCATAAAACTCAACAAACTTACCAACCACTCCTTTATCTCTTAACATTTTAACAACAGTTAAAACTAAATCTGTTGCAGTGGTTCCTTCTGGCAATTTGTTTTTCATTTCAAAACCAATTACTTCTGGTATTAACATAGAAATTGGTTGACCTAACATTCCTGCTTCAGCTTCAATTCCTCCAACACCCCATCCTAAAACAGATAAGCCATTTACCATTGTTGTATGACTGTCTGTTCCAACTAAAGTATCTGGAAAAAGATATTTTTCCCCTTTAAATTCTTCTGACCAAACAACTTTTGACAAATATTCTAGATTTACTTGGTGGCAAATTCCTGTTCCTGGTGGAACTATTCTAAAATTATCAAATGCCTGTTGTCCCCATTTTAAAAAAGAATATCTCTCTCCATTTCTTTCAAATTCTATATCGACATTTTTTTCAAAAGAATCTGCTTTTGCAGACTGGTCAACTTGTACAGAGTGATCAATTACAAGATCAACTGTAGATAATGGATTGATTGTATTTGGATCTTTATTTTTTTCTTTGACTGCTTCTCTCATTGCAGCTAAATCTGCAACCGCAGGTATTCCTGTATAATCTTGAAGCAAAACTCTTGCTGGTCTATATGCAATTTCAGTTTTAGATTTTTTAGTTTTTAGCCAATTTTTAATCGCCTCTATTTGAGATTTATTTACACTTAAGTCGTCTTCGTATCTTAATAAATTTTCTAGTAAAACTTTAAGAGATTTTGGAAGTTTATTTATTCCTTCAAGTCCATTTTTTTCTGATTCATTTAAAGAATAATAATTATACTCTTTGCCATTAACTTTAATTTTTTTTAATGAATTGTAAGAATTTTTGTTTCCCGGAGTCATATTATAAATAAAAAGTTATTATGCTTGTTATAAGAAGCAGTGACATAGCATAATTAAAGTAATTAATAAATTTCTGATTTGTCGCGAATTTCCTAAAAAATTTACCTAAAAAAGTCCATAGAGTTATGCTAGTCACCGAAACAATTAAAGCCATAATGATAATTTGAGTCGTATAACTTACAAAGGTTTCTCCTGGATTAATATAACTAGAAACAATAATAATCGATGCAATAACCCCTTTAGGATTTAAAAATTGAAAAATAAAAGTTTCATGGAACTTTATTGGATTTTTATTTTTATTTTCCTGATCAGAAGGTCCTGAAAAAGAAATTTTATATGCTAAATAAATTAAAAATAGAGTTCCTAAATATTTTAATATGTCTTGGATTAAAGGATAAAGCTTAAAAATGTTTATCAGCCCTAGAGCTAAACATAACAACAAAAAAGGAAATCCTAAAGTTACACCAATTATATGCGGTAGTGTTCTTAGAATGCCAAAATTGAAACCGGAATAGAAAGCAACAAAATTATTTGGTCCAGGAGTAAATGCTGCAACTATTCCAAATAAAGTTATAGAAAGAATTTCAGGATGCATTACTAAGCGATTGGTAATCCATTTTCTGCTTTTTGAGAGGGATGAACAAGTGTAACCTTGCCATCAGCATCAATTGCTCCTAAAACCAATACTTGAGAAACTATTCCAGCAATATTTTTTTCAGGAAAATTACAAACAGCAATAACTTGTTTTCCTTTTAAATTCTCTTCATTATAATAGTGAGTAATTTGAGCTGAAGATTGCTTAATACCAAGTTCACTTCCAAAATCAACTTCAATAACCAATGAAGGTTTTCTAGCCTTTTCATTTTTTTTAACAGAAATTACAGTACCAATTCTAATATCTACTTTATCAAAATCATTATAGGTAATTTGCTCTTTAATCATAATATAATATAGTGTTTTAAGTTTATGAGTATAGATAACAATTTATATGAAAAATCAATCAAGATTTTAACTGACTTAATCGCATTTAAAACTATCTCAGGTCAAGATAACAGTAATTTGATTGATTATTGTGAAAAAATTTTAAATAAAATCGGAATAGATACTTTCAAAGTTTATGATAATGATAAAAAAAGAGTAAATCTTTTTGGAACTCTAAAAGCAAAAAATCAAAGCAAAAAAAAACCAATTATATTATCTGGGCACACTGATGTGGTTCCTGTATCTAAAGGTTGGAGTAGCGATCCATTTGTTGCAACTATTAAAAATGATAAATTATATGGAAGAGGCTCATGTGACATGAAAGGTTTTATCGCATGTACACTTGCTTATGCGCCTATATTCAAAGAAAGTAATTTAGATAGAGACTTACATTTCTGTTACACCTTTGATGAAGAGACAGCATGTATTGGAGCTCCATTGTTAATAGAAGAATTGAAAAAAAGAGATATCAAAAATGGAATTTGTATAATTGGTGAACCAACTACAATGAAAATTATAGATGCTCACAAAGGTATGAACGAATACACAGTTCACTTTGGAGGACTCGCAGGACATAGTTCAAAACCACATTTAGGAGTAAATGCTGCTGAATATGCTGCAAGGTATGTTGGAAAACTTTTGGAAATAAGAGAACAATTAAAAAAAAGAGTAAAAGAAAATAGTATTTTTGATCCTCCACATTCAACTTTATCAATTGGAGGTATTAAAGGTGGTATTGCTCATAATGTCATTGCAGACAAATGTAGCGTTGAATGGGAAACAAGGCCAGTTATTAAAGAGGATGGAGAATTTGTAACAAATGAAATTGATAAATATGCAAATGAAATACTCTTACCAGAAATGAAGAAAGTATTTCCAGATTCTTATATTAAAAAAGAAGTGATAGGTGAAGTTGTTGGGTTTAATAGATTGGATGAGTCTGAGGCATGTGAATTTGTATCAAATATAACTGGTGATAATTCTAGAGAAGTAGTGTCTTTTGGAACAGAGGCTGGTTTATTTCAAGAATTAGGTATCAGTACAGTTGTTTGTGGACCTGGGTCTATAGAACAAGCTCACAAAATTGATGAGTTTATAGAATTAAATGAAATGAAAAAATGCCTTAAGTTTTTAGAAGGTGTAAAAGATAAATCAGTAAATTAACTCCAACCACCTACAGCTTTTACCTCTAAAAATTCCTCAAGGCCGTGTTCACCTGCTTCTCTACCTATTCCAGAGTGTTTAAAACCTCCAAATGGTGCATCAACTGCAATACCAGCTCCGTTAACATCCACCATTCCAGATCTTAATTTTCTAGCAACTCTTTGAACTTTTTCTGAGTCTTGGGTTTGGATGTAGTTCGTTAATCCATAAGAAGTATCATTTGCAATTTTAATTGCCTCTTCTTCTGTTTCAAATGGGATAACAGATAAAACAGGTCCAAAAATTTCAGTTCTTGCAACATCCATGTCATTATTTACATCCGCAAATACAGTTGGTTTAACAAAGTAACCTTTATCTAATCCATCAGGTTTACCTGTTCCTCCAGCGACTAATTTTGCTCCTTCATCAATACCTTTTTGAATTAAGCTTTGAATTTTATTGTATTGAGTTTCTGAAATAACTGGACCTATGTGTTCTCCTTCTTTTTTAGGATCACCCACCTCAAAGTTTTCAGTATATTTTTTTAATCTTTCAAGAGCCTCATCGTACATTGATTTCTCAACCAACATTCTTGTTGGCGCATTACAAGATTGTCCAGAATTTCTAAAACATCTTAAAGCGCCTCTTTCAATAGCTTCTGGATCAGCATCTTTAAAAATTATATTTGCTCCTTTACCACCCAACTCTAAGCTTACTCTTTTAAAATCTTTAGCAGCATTTTGAGAAATCAAAGCACCAGCTCTTGTTGAACCTGTGAAAGAAATCATATTAATATCTGGGTGACTTGTAAGAGCATCACCTGTTGTTGCTCCATCACCATTAACTAAATTAAACACACCTTTTGGAAATTTTACCTCATCGATAATTTCGGCAAGTATCATCGATGAAAGTGGTGCTAACTCTGATGGCTTTAAAACCATTGTACAACCTGCAGCAACCGCTGGCATTACTTTTAAACAAACTTGGTTCATAGGCCAATTCCATGGTGTTATTAATGCGCAAACACCTTTTGGTTCATAAATTAATCTTTGGTTAGGAGCATGTTCTCCTAATGGTTTTTCAAATTCAAAATTTTTTAAATATCTAATAAATGATTTAATATGACTTGCTCCTGTTCCTGCTTGTAATTTTGTAGCAAAATCTTTTGGAGCACCCATTTCAAGAGTTATGGCTTCTGCAATATCTGCCCATCTTTTCTTATAATTTTCATAAAGTTTTTCCAATAGTGCAATCCTTTCTTCTTTAGAGGAAAAGGCCCAAGACTCGTAAGCATCTTTTGCTGCACTAACTGCTAAATCAACATCTGCCTTATTTCCTAAAGTAATTACAGCACAGTTTTCCTCTGTAGCTGGATCGATTACTTTAATTTCCTCAGCACTATTGGGTTTAACCCAAGCTCCATTGATATAAAAATTTTTTTTATCTATCATGATTTAAAATTATCCTTTCCTTATGATTTTGCAAATAAATTTGTTAATTCGTAAACTATTGTTGCGGCTGCAAGAGAAGTAACTTCTGCATGATCGTATGCGGGTGAAACTTCAACCACATCAGCAGAAACTAAATTTAATCCAGACAACCCTCTTAAAACATTTACCATTTCTCTGGTTGTCATTCCTGCAATTTCTGGTGTACCTGTACCAGGTGCAAATGCAGGATCTAACACATCAATATCTATAGATAAATAAAGAGGATTATCTCCTACTCTCTTTCTAATCCTTTCAGCAATTTTGTCTGTTCCTTCAGTTTGAAATTCATCACAGTGAATTATTTTAAAACCAAAACTTTCATCATTTTTTATATCATCTCTACTGTAAAGAGGCCCTCTAATCCCCACATGCATTGAAGCATCATCTAAAAACAAACCTTCTTCTCTTGCTCTTCTAAAAGGAGTTCCATGTGTATATGGAGCGCCGAAATAAGTATCCCAAGTATCTAAATGAGCATCAAAATGAACTAGAGAAACTGGTCCATTGTTTTTTTTATTAATCGCTCTTAACAATGGTACTGCAATTGTATGATCACCACCTAAACTAATTATTCCACCTACTTTATTTAATAAATTAGTTGCCCCCTCTTCTATTTGTTTAATTGCTTCATCAATACTAAATGGATTACACGAAATATCTCCAGCATCAGCTACCTGTTGAATTTTAAATGGCTCTACATCATAACTTGGATGATAATTTGTTCTTAAATGTCTTGATGCTTGTCGGATACTCTGAGGGCCAAATCTCGCCCCTGGTCTATAACTGGTTCCGGCATCAAACGGAACACCTACAATCGCTACATCGCAACTTTCAACATCTCTTAATTCAGGCAATCTAGCAAAAGTACCTGGACCAGCATACCGAGGTACTTTTGTTCCACTTACTGGTTGAATTGGATTTTTATTTCTTTCTTTTGTCATTTTTTAATAATCTAAGATAATATTATCTAATCTAATTCGTCTATAATAAATTAATGAAAGTTATATTTTTATTCATCATATTATTTCAGTTTTTCCATGTAAATGCTGATGAAATATATAATCTAATAAAAATTCCAAACTTGGAAATCTACAAGCTAAAAAATGAGAATAATATCCGTTATTTTAATGCAAAAAGAGATTTTAAAATAGGAGTAGATGACAATATTACTTGCAACAAAACAAATAAAGAAAATCTTAATACAAAATTTCCAGTTATTGAAAGAAATATAAAAAGATACAATTCTAAATTCCTAAAGAAAATAAATTTAAAATATATTGTATTTTGTGAAGGTTTATTTATTTCGAACATTAATACTGGCGGAATACCAGATAATAAAAATAGATCCTTAATATTAGACATAAACTTTAATGAAAAATATTTTGAAAGAATGATCCATCATGAAATTTTTCATATGATTCAAAATAGTTATGAAGATAATTTTAATGATCAAAAGTTTTCTTTATTTAATAATTCTGATTTTGAATACGCTAAATGCTCCACTTGCTCTGATAGATTAAATTTAGATTTATATGAAAATACAAATGGTTTTTTAACGGAATATTCAAAATCAATTCCATCAGAAGATATGGCTGAAATCTTTTCTTTTTTAATGGTTAATAAAAATTTAGTTGAAGAGAAAATAAAAAAAGACTCTATATTAAACATTAAGGTTAATTTTATTAAGACCAATATATTTAAAATCGATGAAAATATTTTATGATTAAAACAATTAAAGCTTCAAAATCGGAAAAAATTTTATTTATTTTTTTAATTATTTTAGCTGTTTCTGCTTTTTCATCTTTTTTTTTATTAAAAAATAAATGTTTGTTTGTAGAAAAAAAAGATTTAAAAAAATTAAACTTTAAAAACCCAGATAATATTGCTGTGATGAATTTAGAATGTGGAAATATAATTATTGAGCTATACCCAGAAATATCTCCAAAAGCTGTTGAAAGATTTAAAACACTAATTAAAAAAAAAATGTATGATGGTTCAGCCTTCTATAAAGTTGTTGAAAATACTTTAGTGCAAGCTGGTGATATAGAATTTGGTAACATTGAGTATTTAGATTACTCAAAAATTGGAAGTGGAAAATCTGGATTGGGATTATTAAAATCAGAACTTAGTGATGATTTTGAATTTACTGAGGGAAGTATTGGTTTTGCGAGGTCAGCAGAATTTGACTCTGAGGATAGTGAGTTTTTTATAACCTTAAAAGAAATCCCAATTTATCAAGGAGAATATACTCCAATTGGAAAAGTGAAGTATGGCCTAGATATTCTTAAGAAAATAAAAACAGGGAATAAAGCAATATATGTATTAAGACCTGATTATATAAACACGTTTAGAATGCTGGAGACTAATTAACTAAAGGTTTTCCAGTTGCAAGAGTGTGTTTAATTCTATCCTGAGTTTGTCTAGTTTCTATCAATCTCATAAAAGAATCTAACTCTAATTTGTAAAGATCATCTTCTGATAAAGTTTTATCTAAATTTGTATCACCGCCACTTAAAACATTTGCTAGTTCTGTTCCAACATGTATTCCGTGATCTAAAATAATTTTTTCATTATATAATTTATCTAAAACTTTAATCATTTTCTCTTTCAAAGGTTTACCAGATAGATTAAATTTACACTCTTCTGGAGGAACAAAATCATTATTTTTATGGATAAGTTTTCTCGCTTCTTCAAAAAGACTGTTTCTATTCATGATTTTTTTATCTTCAGGTTTTAAATATTTTAAAGGCTCTGCTTCTACAGGTGAGGTTGCAGTTTTTGCGTATCCAATAATATCAAATACTTTCAAAGGAGCATAATCAGGATCAGATTTTGCTTCATCAGTCTGTGACCATCTCCAAAGCATTTCTTTGCATCCACCTCCAGCAGGCACTAAACCAACAATTGTCTCTACAAGACCAACCACAATATTTGTGTGTGATGCAACAAAGTTACTTTGAACTAAAACTTCAAAACCACCACCCAATGTAAGACCAGAAGGCGCAGAGACTACTGGGTGCTTAGAATATTTTAATGTTTTACAAGTATCTTGAAAATATTTAATAAATTTTTCAATAGATTTGAAATCACCCTTATCTGCAAAATTCATCGTATAACTTAAATTCACACCTGCAGAAAATTGCATACTTTCATTCATAACAATAAGTGGTTTATCAGTTGCATTTTTTAATGCATCCATCGAGTCGTAATCTAGTGCACAAGCTTTTGTGGTAAATTCAACAATATTATAATCCTTAAAACGGTGAATTTCAGCAGAATTATTTTTATCTACTTTTATTGCTGCTGGTCTAATTTTTCCTAGTGTTTCAATATCAGTGTAAAGTTGTCTTTCTCCATAAAAGTTTTCATCTTTTGATTTCGACAAATTTTCTAAAAATTTATTGTTTTTAAAATTATCTATTCTTGAAAAAAAATTTTTTACTCCAATTGATTTTAACATTTCAAAAGGACCCATTGCCCAATTAAAACCAAGTCTCATTGCTTCATCTATATCGTTGAACTTATCTGTAATTCCCGGAACTAGAGAAGATGCATATTTTATTATTTTAGAAATTACTTCCCAAGCATATTCTCCATATTTATCTTTTCGATTAATTAAATTATTTATATTTACAGTCTCAACCCCTAAATCTATTTTTTTTGAAGTTGTGTATTCACCTGTTTCTAAATTAATGGCTTCTAATATTTTCTGGTTTCCACTTTTATTCATTCTATAAAAACCACCTTTTCCTTTACGTCCAGTATAACCAGTATCAATTAATTTTTTTACTAATGGAATTTCTTTTGCAACTATTTGAAATTCATCATTTTCAGAAAGTTCTTTAATAAAACTTTTTAAAACATCGGCCATCAAATCAATTCCAATTAGGTCATATAAGCCAAAAACTCCTGTTTTAGGTATACCCATTGGTCTTCCAAACACTGCGTCAGCTTCTTCAATGGATAATTTCATTCTAAATGCTTCAGTCATAGCTACCTGCATTGCATAGACCCCTATTCTATTTCCTAAAAAACCAGGTGTATCATTACAAACGATAGCACCTTTGCCTAATTCAATTTCACAAAATTTTTTAAGAGAATTAATTTTATTTAAATCATTATTCTCATTCTTAACAATTTCTAACAATCCCATGTATCTAACCGGATTAAAGAAATGAGTTATACAAAAATCTTTTTTTTCTTCTTCAGTTAATTTTTCTGACAAAACTTTTATTGGGATAGATGATGTATTTGATGAAACAATTGCTCCCTGTTTTCTATTCTTAAATATTTTTTCATAAATATTGTGCTTTATATCAATTCTTTCAACAACAGCTTCTACAACCCAGTCAGCTTCTTTCACAACATCAAAATTATCATTAATATTCCCAACTTTAATATTTTCAAGTTTGGTTTTATCCAAAAGTAACGGAGGTCTTGATTTATGAATTTTGTCTCTAGCTTTTTTAGATATATCTGTTGTTAAATCTAAAAGAGTTACAGGCACATTTGCATTACATAGGTGTGCTGCAATTCCACTACCCATCGTACCAGATCCGATAACAACTACTTTTTTTATATCCATAATCAGCAAAGTTTTATAGAATTAATCAAAAACTTGAAATAAGACAAATTTCCTGATTAATTAAATTGGTAAGCTATATAAATTAACATAATATTAAAGAGAAAAATGTACAATTCAGTAATAGCTGGTTACTCCAGATCACCTTTTGCAATGGCTAATAAAGGGAAATTAATTGAAGTAAAACCTGTTAATCTTCTAGCTGAAGTAATCAAAAACCTTGTTTCACAATCAAAAATTAATCCAAAAGAAATTGAAGATGTTGTTGTAGGATGTGCATTTCAGGTTGGTGAGCAGTGTTTTAATATTGGAAGGTTGGTAACTTTTTTATCAGACTTAGACATAAGAGTGCCAGGAATGTCTGTAGATAGATGGTGTGGATCTTCTATGGAAGCAATTCATATTGCTGCAGGAAAAATAGCAATGGGTTCTGGCAAAGCATTCATTTGTGGAGGTGTAGAAAGCATGACAAGAGTTAAAATTGGCTTCGATCCTTTACCATATCCTTACTCAGATGAAGAAAAACAAAATCCACATTTATATTTATCAATGGGTATTACTGCAGAGAATGTTGCAAAAAAATATAATATTTCAAGAACAGAGCAACAAAAATTCTCATTAGAAAGTCATCGAAAAGCAAATGATGCTCAGCAAAAAGGGAAATTTTTTACCGAGATTACTAAAATAGGTGATTATGAAACTGATGAAAATATCAGGCCTAATAGCACAATGGAAAAATTAAATAGTTTAAAATTAGCTTTTGATCAAAATGGAACTGTAACAGCCGCAACTTCATCTCCCCTAACTGATGGAGCTGCTGCAACTCTTATATGTGAAGAAAATTTTGCTAAAGAAAATGGCTTAGAAATTCTTGGAAGGATAAAATCTACTGCTGTTGAGGGTTGTGATCCAAATTATATGGGATTAGGTCCAATCGCAGCAACTAAAAAAGCTTTAGAAAGAGCGAAACTTTCAATTAAGGAAATAGATATTGTTGAGCTTAATGAAGCTTTTGCATCTCAATCGCTGGCTTGTATAAAAGATTTAGATATTGATGTTGAAAAAGTAAACTTAGATGGTGGAGCAATTGCTTTGGGGCATCCTTTAGGTGCAACAGGTGCACGAATAACAGGAAAAGCTGCACAACTATTAAAAAGAGAGAATAAAAAATTTGCACTTGCTACTCAATGCATTGGTTTAGGAATGGGAATTGCAACAGTAATAGAAGCAGTTTAATTTTATCTATTAATTCCTCTTAATCTCTCTGATCTTCTTCTTAATAATTCTGCACTAATTAAAATCAAAGTTGAAAGAATAATTAAACATGTTGCAACAGCAAGAATTGTTGGACTTAGTTGTTCTCTTAAACCTGTCCACATTTGTATTGGAATAGTTGTGTTTTCCAAACCAGCTAAAAACAGTACAACAACAACTTCGTCAAAAGATGTAACAAATGCAAACAAGCCTCCAGATATAACTCCAGGTAATATTAGAGGTAGTGTTACTTTCATAAAAGTATTAACAGGATTACTACCTAAACTAGCTGCTGCTCTTGTAACACTGTGGTCAAAACCAGAAAGAGTTGCTGTTACTGTTATTACAACAAATGGAGTTCCTAATATTATATGAGCTAAAACTATTCCTGCATGTGTTGCTGCTAAACCAACTTTTGCCATGAAAAAGAAAATCGCAACACCTGAAATAATTAAAGGAACAATCATTGGTGAAATTAAAGTAGCCATTATTATACCTTTGTATGGCATGTGCCTGCTACTTAATCCTAAAGCAGCTAATGTTCCTAAAATTATTGAACCGATTGTTGCAAAAATAGCAATTATAAAACTATTCTTTGCAGCTAATCCCCATGGATTTTTGGTTCCGTAAATCATATCTTTATACCATCTTAGAGAAAATGCATCTGGATCAAGATTTTTCATTCCCTCTGAAAATACTAAAAACTCTTCTGCATTAAATGATAATGGGAAAATTACAAACAAAGGTGCAATCAAAAAGAAAAATACAAAAGTACAAATTGTAATATAAATATAATGCCAAATTCTGTATCTTGTTTCTGTATAACTTGGTAATGCCATAATTATCCTAATTTGATATTGTCAACTCCAACCAATTTATTATAAATCCAATAAATAACTAAAACTCCACTCAGCAACATTAATCCCATTGCGGAAGCAAAGCTCCAGTCTAAAGTTTGTTTCATATGGAATGCGATTTGATTACTTATTAAAGTTCCCGAAGCACCACCAACCAATGCTGGGGTTATGTAATAACCTATTGCTAAAATAAACACCAACAAACAACCTGCTCCAATTCCTGGGATAGTTAATGGAAAATAGACTTTCCAAAAAGCAACAAAAGGAGTCCCTCCTAATGATTTTCCAGCTCTCATTAAGCTAGGAGAGATAGTTTTCATAACACTGTAAAGTGGAAGAACCATAAAAGGCAGCAATATTTGCGTCATAGCAACATAAGTCCCTACTTTATTGTACATCATCTCAGGCCTATTATCGTCTCCAACAAGACCTATCATAACAAAGAAATCGTTAACGACTCCTTGTTGTTGTAATAAAATCATCCAACTAGCAGTTCTTACTAATAATGATGTCCAAAAGGGCAAAAGCACACATATCATTAAAAGATTTGAATATTTCATAGGTAAGGTTGCAAGCAAATGAGCAATTGGATAACCCATTAAAAAACAAAAAAGCGTAACAAAAAAAGCAATTTCAAGGGTTCTAAGCCATAGAATTCTATGAATTCTTCTATCCTCGTCTACTTGTGTAATACTCCCATCTGCAGCGTAGTACATATCCATTCCTTTTAAATACTTAGACATTGTATAAGGTGGAGCTGTTCTTTTTATTGCTTGCCAATATTCAACTGTTCTCCATCTTTTATGAACTTTCATTATTTGTTCTTTAATACTTATGCTTTCATCAATTTTTTTTCTTTTTACTTGTCTAAAAAGTTTTTTAGTTATTGAATTAAAACCATTTTTTTCTTTATTTAATCTTTGACCAAGTTTTCCATGTTCTTGCTTTTCAACAAGAACCTTAAAATCATAATAAAAAGCTGTAAATACTTCTTCAGGGGGTAGCTCTTGACCATCCCACTTTTCCATTTCTTTAAAAGTTTTTGGAAGCATATTTGTTATCATTTTGTCGTCTATACTTCTGCTAAACATTTCTCCAATTGGAAAAACGTAGGTAATAATTAAAAATAGAAGTAATGGAGCTACTAGAAGAAAGGCTTTAATTTTATTTTTCTTCTCAGCTTTTTTTAAACTGACTTCTAAAGGAATTCCATCAGTTGTTAATATTTGTTTTGTTTCAGAGCTCATAAAAAAATAGGGCGGTTGGTTATAACCGCCCTAAATATATTATATAAATTCAGTGTTTAAAACTGAAATTATAGGCCTGCTTTCATTGCTTCCCATTTTTCACCAATCTCTGTTCCATTATCAGCCCAGTAGAAAGGATCAACTAAGAAATAACTCTTAGTGTTTGCAGGAGCAGTTGGCATTTGAGGCATCATTTCAGTTTTACCATCTTTGTACCATGGCTCACCTGCTTTGATGATCTCAAGAGAAGATTTTCTCCATGGAGCATATGCAATATACTTCGCGCTACCAGCTAACATTTCTGTGTTAGTCATCATAGCTAAAGCTTTTTTAGCATTTGCTTCATCTGGTCCACCTTTAACAAGTGCGAAATATTCATAGTCAAGACCTTGACCATCCCATACTTGTTTAATTGGAGCACCTTCACCTATTTCAGCATTAAAGAATCTTCCGTTCCAACCAGTTGCCATAACAACTTCACCAGCAACTAATAATTCTGGCGGTTGAGCACCTGCAGACCAGAATACACATCCACCATTTGGATCTGTACAAAGTTCTTTAATTTTGTTCATTGCTCTATCAACTCCACCTTCTTTTTCTAAGAATCTGTAAAGTCTTTCACCACCTTTACCCATTTTAACTCCGTCAGCAGCTAAAGCGATTTCTAAATTAGTTAAAGCACTTTTATAGATTGCTCTTTTACCTGGAAATTTTTTAGTGTTAAAAAAGTCCTTAATTGTTGTAGGCTCTTTACCACCAAAAGCTCTTGTATCAAAAGCGTAGTTCCAAGAATATAAGATGTTACCTACAGCACATTCACTAGGCATTCCTGTGAAAAAATCTTCACTAGCAGGAGTTCCATCTGGTGCAGCTGGGAAATCTTTGTCAAAATCAAATTTAACAAATAAACCTTCATCACATCCGTTAATAGTGTCGAATGCAAATAAGTCTATAATATCCCAAGTTATAGCACCTGCTTCTTTTTGTGCTTTGATCTCTGATAAACCACCAGAATAGTCAACCCAGTTGATTTCTACTCCAAGTGCTTTAGCAGTAGGATCACCATACCCAAGCTTTTGAGACTCTGTATAAGCTCCACCCCAAGATGCTACTGTAACAGCAAAGGCTGAAGAAGTTAGAGACACAACAAAAGAAAGAGCTAGTAATAATTTACTTATTTTTCTCATTATTCCTCCGTTTAAACGTTGATATAAATTAATTTATATAAGTAAAAGTACAACAAATACCTAAAGTGAAGTCAACAGCTGATTTTGTCATTAAAATGTATGTTAGATATATGTATTTTATAATGTAATTATTTTGGGTCTAATGCTCTAGCGTCAGTACTGTTCCAGCCAATTTTTATGTCTTGACTAACTTTTAATTCTAAATTGGAAGTACTATTAGGGACTTTAAGAATAAATTCTGAACTTCCCAAAAGATTAAGTCTAACTCTAGTATGATCACCATGATAAATTACTTCCTCAATTTTTCCAGTGAACATGTTATCCATTTTATCGGTTGGATTAATTAACGCTCTCTCAGGTCTCAATGATACAGTTGTTTTTTCTCCTTTTGACTTAACAGATATTGGGTTTGCTAGTATCTCTGAGTTTGCTAATTTAACTTTACATTTGTCTTTGTCTATATCCACAACTTCACCATTGAAAGTATTATTCTCACCTATGAATTCAGCAACAAAAGAATTTACAGGCTTCTCATAGAGTTCAGCAGGATTTGAAAGTTGTTGAACTTTTCCATCATTGAATACTGCAATTCTATTTGACATAGTTAATGCCTCACTTTGATCATGAGTTACATATACAACTGTTACACCAATACTTTCATGAATATGTTTAATCTCATATTGCATGCTCTCTCTTAAATTTTTATCTAGTGCTCCTAGAGGTTCGTCCATTAAAACAACTGCAGGGTCAAATACTAAAGCTCTTGCTACAGCAACCCTTTGTTGTTGACCACCTGAAAGTTGAGCTGGCATTCTTGTTTCGAAACCACTTAATGAAACCATCGATAAAGCTTTATCAACTTTTTTATCTATTTCATCTTTTTCAACTTTTCTTACTCTTAATGGAAAAGCTAAATTTTCATAAACTGTCATATGTGGGAACAATGCATAGTTTTGGAAAACCATTCCTATTCCTCTTTTATGTGGAGGAATATTCGAAATTATGTTTCCATCTAATAATATTTCACCATGAGTTGGTGTTTCAAATCCAGCTAACATCATTAGACATGTTGTTTTACCTGAACCAGATGGACCAAGCATTGTTATGAATTCACCTTCTGCGATATCTAATTGAAGATCTTTAACGACAAGAACTTTACCGTCGTAACTTTTATCAACTTTATCAAATTTTACGAATTCTGGATTTTTAGACATAAAGATGCATATAAAACATTTGTATAAATAGATTTCAATAGCTAATTAACTCTTAATATGGAGCTCTTTTGGAAAATTACAGAACAATTCTGATCCATTCTCTGTAACTCTAATGGCCTCAGATGCTTCGACACCCCAATCTCCAAACTGCATCACTGCTATCATATGAAAACAAACATTAGGCTCAAGCACTGTCATATCTCCTTTATAAATATTAAGTGTATGCTCACCCCAATCAGGTGGATAACCAATTCCAATGGAGTAACCTGTTCTAGATTTTTTTTCAATTCCATACTTATCTAGAATTTTCCAAAAAGCTTGGGCAACATCATCTGCTGTATTTCCAGGTTTGATTGCACTAATTCCAGCATTCAATGCTTCGATAGTTTTATTCATTGTATCAATCTTTAATTGATTAGGTTTTCCTAGCAGAACTGTTCTAGCCATTGGAGCATGATATCTCTTATAAACTCCAGATAATTCAATAATTGTAGCCTCTCCTTCTACAAATTTGTCTTGAGTTGCTGTTAAATGTGAAGCTGAAGTTCCTTTTCCTGTAGGAAGTAAAGTTGCAATACTAGAATACTCACCACCAAATTCCTCTGTACCATAAAATAATGTTTTTTGAATTTCACCTACAGCATCACACTGTCTAACACCTGGTTTAATTACTTCCATTGCAGTTTTCATTCCTTTTTCTGATATTTTTGCAGCAGATTTCATAAAACCAATTTCAGCATCAGATTTAACCAACCTTGCCCAATTAACTAAACGATCACTATCCTTTATTTCTGCGTTTGGTAATCCCTGTTTAATTTTTTCATAACAGAATGCAGTAAAATAATGGGCATCCATTTCAACACCTATATTTAGTTTATCCCACTTTCTCTCTTTAATTATTTCAACTAAATAATCATAAGGATGTTTCGGCCATTTATGAATGTAATTTTCATCGTAAACAATAACACTTTCTTTTTTTAAGTAAGTTGTAATATACGCACCACCAGCATCCTGTGCTCTTACAAAACATAAAGGTTCATCTGCATCTATATGAACAATAGCGCATTGAGCATAATAAAAGGACCATGCATCATAACCCGTTAAATAATTCATATTATTTGTATCATGTGAAATTAAAAGCTCGATGCCTTTTTCCTGCATCATTTTTTGAACTTTTTTTAATCTTTGTTTGTATTCTTCTTTACTAAATGACATCAATTTACTTGGAATAATTTTCCAAACCCTTCAACTGAATTATTTTTTTTAATTTTTACAAGGGTATCCCAAATTAAAGCCTGATTACTAGATAAAACTATTGTATTTAATTTTTTTTCTAATTTATCGATAATTTCTAGAACTGGTAAAGCAGTACATGAAACAAATAAAGCATCAGCACCCTTCAATTCTATTTTTGATAATACTTCATACAAATAATCTTGATCAACTTTTCCAATGTCATAATCATCTTGAATATCAAAATAAGAATTGGATGTAACTTCAAAACCTTCACTTTTAAAATAATCTAAAACATCATCATTTAATTTTTTACTGTAAGGTGTAAAAATTGAAACTTTATTAATATTTAATTTCTTTAAAGCTTGTATAGCTGCAGTGCTCGGAGTTGATACTTCTGCCATTGGTTTAGCAGCTTTAACTTTTTGTTCAATTGAATCATGTCCTGCTGCAATAGTACCTGAAGTGCATCCATAAACTACACAATCCAAATCTTGATCGGGTAAAATATCTTTTGTTACATCAGTAACTTTATTAGACATTTTGATGAGATTTTCTTTCGTGAGAGGGTTGTAGCACTCAATCCGGTTAACGAAAAAATCAATTTTCTTATCTTTAATTACATTAATAAAATCTTTCTCAATCATAAAGTCGCTTGCAAGAGCAATAAGACCAACTCGAGGATTAGATTTTCCAATGAACTTAGGATCTATTTTTGTTGAATTCATATTTTAAAAAGTGAATATATCATAAGTTCTTTAATAATCATTAATATTAAAATAGGCATGAATATAAAAGATACTTTCGTAGCATCCCTTGTGCCTATTTTTTTAGGCTTCGGTTTTGTAATTGCTAAACCAGCTTTTGAGTCCTTTCCTCCTATTCTTTTAATGGGTATAAGGTTTATGTTTGCTGCATCATTGTTGATTTGGTGGTTTCCAATTCCAAAAGGATATTTAAAAAGAATATTTGCTGCATCATTAGTAGCGAATACTCTGCAATATAGTATTACGTATTCTGGCTTAGATTTAATTGATGCTTCTGCAGCTGTTCTATTAGTTCAAACCGAAGTCCCGTTTGGAGTTATTTTCGCATACTTTATGCTTAAAGAAAAACCAACTATTAGAGCTTTGATTGGTATAGCTATCGCGTTCGGTGGTGTTTATATTTTAACTGGATCTCCTAACTTGGATGGAAAATTTATTGGAATTGGTCTTACAATTTTAGGATCTGCTATATGGGCTCTTGGACAAGTTATGGTTAAACCTTTAAGTAAAGAAATAAATCCTTTAGCTTTAGTTGCGTGGCTGGCATTATTCTCTGGACCAATTCTAGTAATGTTATCTGCAATGATTGACGGAAATACAATTAATTATTTTAAAAATGCAAAAATTGATCATTGGATTATTGCGATTTATATTGGTTTCATCATGCAACCAATTACTTATGGTTGTTTCTATTACGTTTTAAAAAACAACCCACTTTATAAAGTTCTTCCTATTGTTACTATGGGTATCCCTCCAACAGGATTGTTAGCTGCAATTTTCCTTTTAGGTGAAAAACCAACTCCAGAATTATTTATAGGTGGGGCAATAATAATAGTGGGTGTAATTTTAATTGTATTTACAAAAAATAAAAAAGAAGAGGAAATAAAATGAAAATAGGTTTTATTGGATTAGGAAATGTAGGGGGTAAACTTGCTGGAAGTTTATTAAGAAATAATTTTGATGTTACTATTAGGGATATAGATGAAGGTTTAACTAATTCATTTAAAAAGCTTGGAGCTAAAATTGCAAAATCTCCTAAAGAATTAGCAGAACAATCTGATTTAATTATTACTTCTCTCCCTTCTCCAGAAGTTTCTGCAGAGGTTATGGAAAGTAAAGATGGAATTTTAAATGGTTTATCAGAAAATAAAATCTGGCTAGAAATGAGTACAACAGATGAAAGTGAAGTTAAGAGACTTGGTGAAAAAGTAATCTCGAAAAAAGCTGTCCCACTAGATGGGCCTGTCAGTGGAGGGTGTCATAGAGCAGCTACAGGTAATATTGCGATATTTGTAGGTGGAGAAAGAGAGGCTTTTGAAAAAATATTACCTGCCTTAACTGTAATGGGTAGAAAAGTATTACATACTGGTGAATTAGGTAGTGCTTCGGTTCTTAAAGTCATAACAAATTATTTGGCATCAGTTCATTTAGTGGCTTTAGGTGAAGCATGGACTGTTGCTAAAAAATCAAATTTAGATCTAAATAAAACATTTAAAGGTATAGCAGTTTCATCTGGAAATTCGTTTGTCCATGAAACAGAAAGTCAGGTTATTTTAAATGGTTCTTATAATATTAATTTTACAATGGATCTTGTTTTAAAAGATACTAGTTTATTTGATAATCTAGCTAAAAAATTAAATGCTCCTTTAGAAATTTCGCCAAAGATAGTTGAGATATTTAGAGATGGACAAGAAAAATATGGTTCAAGAGCATGGTCTTCGATGATTGTAAAAAGAATGGAAGATTTAAATAAAATTGATTTTAGGGCTGAAGGTTTTCCTGATGAGCTTGAGGATAATGAACCGGAAGAAAAAGGCTATGAAATTTAATAAATATGCTAAGATTATTAAATGTTAGATAAAAGAAAATTTTACATAAATGGTAAATGGGTTGATCCAGTAGAAAAAAATGACTTTGAGGTAATTAATCCTTGTAATGAAGATCCTTGTGCAATTATTTCATTGGGTTCAAAAAAAGACACAGATAACGCAGTTAAAGCTGCAAAAACTGCATTTGAAACTTGGAAAGAAACTAGCAAAGAGGAAAGGTTAGATTTGTTGGAAAAATTATTACTAGTTTATAAAAAAAGATTTGGAGAAATGGCAGAGGCTATTTCGCTAGAAATGGGAGCTCCAATGGATTGGGCAACAGATGTTCAAACTGGATCTGGACAAACACACTTAGAAGATTTTATTTTAAGACTTAAAGACTTTGAATTTGATGAACATTTTGATCAAAAATCTAATAACCACATTTATTATGAACCAATCGGAGTTTGTGGACTAATTACCCCATGGAATTGGCCAATAAACCAAATAGCTCTCAAAGTAGTTCCTGCCTTTGCAACAGGATGCACAATGATTATAAAGCCATCAGAAATAGCACCACTTTCAGGAATGCTATTTGCAGAAATGATTGATGAAGTTGGTTTCCCAAAAGGAGTATTTAATCTGGTAAATGGAGATGGTGCAGGAGTTGGAACTCAAATATCTAGCCATCCCGATATTGATATGGTTTCTTTTACAGGTTCAACACGTGCTGGACGACTAATTTCGAAAAATGCAGCCGAAACAATAAAAAGAGTTTGCTTAGAACTTGGTGGCAAAGGTGGAAATATAGTTTTTGCCGATAGTTATAAAAATGCAGTTAGAGATGGCATAAGAAATGTAATGAGTAATTCTGGTCAGTCATGTGATGCACCAACAAGAATGTTAGTTGAAAAATCTATTTATAAAAGAGCAGTGGATGAGGCAGTAGATGAAGCCAATAAGATAAAAGTAGATCAAGCATCAAAAAAAGGAGATCATATTGGTCCTGTAATTTCGAAAACTCAATACAATAAGATTATAAATTTAATTGAAAGTGGAATATCTGAGGGTGCAACATTGGCAGCAGGAGGACCTGAATTACCTAATGGATTAAATAAAGGTTATTTTATTAAACCAACTATTTTCACAAATGTCACAAATGAAATGAGAATTGCAAAAGAAGAAATTTTTGGTTTGGGAAATTATTTACAAACAGAAGACAGAGAAAAAGCTCATAGAGTTGCAAAAAAATTAAGATCAGGATGTGTTTATATCAATGGAAATGCAGCTGATGCGGGCACGCCTTTTGGAGGATACAGACAATCAGGAAATGGAAGAGAAGGTGGA
>CACGMR010000001.1 GCA_902574215.1 uncultured Pelagibacteraceae bacterium | reverse complement strand
GTTTTTTTAATTTCAGAACTAAAATCATTTAAGATTAATAAATTTTTATTATTATTTTTTTCTGTAATTAATGAAGCTACACTCTGTTTTTTCTCAGTTTTATTTAATTTTCTTTTCTTGTATGCTAATTCACCTTTTGGTCCATGAGCAATACCTCCGCCAACAAATATAGGAGCTTTTCTACTGGCATGTCTTGCACCACCAGTTCCTTTTTGAGCATATATTTTTGATGTTGGTCCTTTTACTTCGTTTTGTTGTTTAGTTTTGGCATGTCTTCCTTTGTAATTAGCATTTGTTTTATAAAGAACAGCGCTAACTAATTTATGGTTAATTTTTGCAGAAAAAATTTTATCCAAAACTTCAATACTATCTTTTTTCCCGTCTATGCTAATTTTATCTAATTTCATTATTTTTTCTTTTTCTCAGGTGTTTTTTTAGCTTCTTCAGCAGCTGCTTGTTTCTCACCAATTGTCATTTTACTTATATTTTTAACTGATTTTTTAACCATTACTTCAGCATTTTTTGAACCAGGTATTGATCCTTTTAAGTAAAGAAGTTCGTTTTCCAAGTCAGTTTTTATTATTTCAATATTTTGCATTGTTCTTAGCTTGTCACCCATATGACCAGCCATTTTTTTTCCTTTAAAAACTTTTCCTGGATCTTGGCTGTGCCCAGTTGAACCATGTGCTCTGTGTGATATTGAAACACCGTGACTGGCTCTTAAACCACCAAAATTATGTCTTTTCATAGCACCCGCAAAACCTTTACCAATTGTCTTTGATCTTGTGTCTACAAATTTAATATCTTTGAATATTTCTAAACCAAACTCGTTTCCTTCTTTGTAAACAGATGTATCATTTACTCTAAATTCTTTTAATTTTTTCTTAGCTTCTGTATTTTTTTTAGAAAAAACACCTTTCATTGCTTTTGTTAATTTTGAATTTTTAATTTTTCCATATCCAAGCTGAACAGCTTTATATCCTCTTTTTTCTTCTTCAATAACCTGAATAACTCTAGCTTTTTCAACCTTAAGTACAGTCACAGGAACTAATTGACCAGATTTATAGAACTCTCTCGTCATTCCTATTTTTTTTCCTAATAAAGCTATCTCACTCATGATTAAATTTTTATCTCCACATCTACACCAGAAGCTAAATCAAGTTTCATTAATGCTTCAACAGTTTGTGGTGTCGGTTCAATAATATCAATTAATCTTTTATGTGTTCTTGACTCAAATTGTTCTCTACTTTTCTTATCAATGTGAGGTGATCTTAAAACTGTATATCTTTCAATTCTAGTAGGTAATGGAATTGGTCCCTTAATTGTTGCTCCAGTTCTTTTTACTGTATTCACAATTTCTTCAGTAGAAGCATCTAAAACTTTGTTATCATATGCTCTTAATTTAATTCTAATATTCTGTTTTTCCATGATTAACCTGCAATCTTCTTAGTTACTTCGTCTTGAACATTTTGTGGGACTTTTGAATAATGATCAAAAAACATTGAATATTGTGCTCTACCTTGAGACATTGATCTTAAATTATTTATATAACCAAACATGTTAGCTAAAGGAACCATTGCTGTAATTACAGTTGCATTACCTCTTTGCTCTTGAGTACTGATTTGACCTCTTCTACTGTTTAAATCACCAATAACATCGCCCATGTAATCTTCAGGTGTTACTACTTCAACTCTCATTACAGGTTCTAATAATTTTAAACCACCTTTTGTACAAGCCTCTTTAAAGCAAGCTCTACTTGCTAATTCAAATGCTAATACACTTGAGTCAACATCGTGATGTAAACCATCTAAGATTGTTACTTTGTAATCAATCATTGGAAAACCAGCTAAAATTCCAGTATCCGAAACTGTTTCTATGCCCTTTTCAACACCTGGGATAAATTCCTTTGGAATTGCACCACCTTTAATTTTGCTCTCAACATCTCGACCTTTGCCAGGTTCTTGAGGCTCAACTAAAAGTTTAACTTTTGCAAATTGACCAGCACCACCACTTTGTTTTTTGTGAGTATATTCAACCTCTGAAGCAGCTTCTATAGTTTCTCTATAAGCTACTTGAGGAGCTCCAACATTAGCCTCTACTTTAAATTCTCTTTTCATTCTATCAACAATAATATCCAAGTGTAATTCGCCCATTCCTTTAATAATTGTTTGTCCAGACTCTTCGTCTGATGTAACTCTAAAGGATGGATCTTCCTTGGCTAACCTACCTAAAGCTTCACCCATTTTTTCTTGGTCCGCTTTTGTTTTTGGTTCTACTGCAATTTCAATTACTGGATCAGGGAATTCCATTGGTTCAAGAAGAACAGAATTTTCTTTGTCACATAAAGTGTGTCCTGTAATAGTATTTTTTAATCCAGCTAATGCTACTATGTCGCCTGCATTGGCTTCTTTAATGTCTTCTCGAGAGTTTGCATGCATTAGAAGCATTCTTCCAACTCTTTCTTCTTTCTCTTTAGAGGAATTGAATACTGCCGTACCAGTTTTAATCGTACCTGAATAGATTCTAATAAAAGTTAATGAGCCAACAAATGGATCGTTAGCAACTTTAAAAGCTAAAGCAGAGAATGGAACACTGTCTTCAAATTTCATTTCCATTTCATCTTCACTACCTAATTTAGTTCCTTTGATAGAACCAATATCCACTGGACTTGGTAAATAATTTACAACAGCATCAAGTAAAGGCTGAACACCTTTGTTTTTAAATGCTGAACCTGTTAATACTGGAACAAAACTAAAATTAAGCGTTCCTTTTCTTATACATTTAACTAAATCTTCCTCTTTTATTTCATCGCCATTTAAATAAGCCTCCATTAGCTTTTCGTCTTGTTCAACAGCTGTTTCTACTAATTCTGTTCTATATTTTTCTGAAATTTCTTTTAAGTCTTCTGGAATTTCTTTGTATTCCCATTCAGCTCCTAGTGCTTCATTTTTCCAAACTTGAGCTTTCATTTTAACAAGATCAACTACTCCAGATAAAGAAGCTTCAACACCAATAGGAACTTGCACAACTAAAGGTTTGGCACCTAATCTATCTCTGATCATATCTACACATCTAAAGAAATCAGCACCTGTTCTATCTAATTTATTAACAAAGCAAATTCTTGGAACTTTGTATTTATCTGCTTGTCTCCATACAGTTTCAGATTGAGGCTCTACACCTGCAACACCATCAAAAACAGCAACAGCACCGTCTAAAACTTTTAAAGATCTTTCTACTTCAATAGTAAAATCAACGTGACCAGGTGTGTCTATAATATTAATTCTATGATCATTCCAAAAACAGGTAGTAGCCGCAGATGTAATTGTAATTCCTCTTTCTTGTTCTTGCTCCATCCAATCCATTGTTGCAGCACCATCATGTACCTCACCAATTTTATGGCTCTTACCTGTATAGTAAAGAACTCTTTCGGTAGTAGTTGTTTTACCAGCATCTATATGAGCCATAATCCCAATATTTCTATATTTATCTAATGAATGAGTTCTAGCCATATCTTATTACCACCTAAAATGAGCAAATGCCTTGTTAGACTCTGCCATTTTATGTACATCCTCTCTTTTTTTAACAGCAGCACCTTTTTTTTCATAAGCATCGTAAAGCTCATTAAAAATTTTATCTGCCATATGTTTATCTTTTCTTTTTCTTGCTGATTCTACTAACCATCTAATTGCTAAGGCTTGTGCTCTTTTATTTTTTACTTCAACAGGAACTTGATAAGTTGCACCACCTACTCTTCTAGATCTAACTTCTACAGTTGGTTTGATATTGTTAATTGCTTCATTAAAAATATTAATTGGCTCATCTTTCGTTTTTGTTTTAATTTTATCAATAGCGTCATAAACTATTTTAGCAGCAATACCTCTTTTACCATCGTACATTATATTGTTGATTAATTTTGGAATGATAGTTGATTTAAATTTTGGATCTGGAACTATATTTTTTTTTGGTTGAGTTTTTTTTCTAGACATTATTTACCTTTTTTTGTTCCGTATAAAGATCTTCTTTGTTTTCTGTTTGCAACACCTTGCGTATCTAGATTGCCTCTTAGAATATGATAACGTACTCCTGGTAAATCTTTTACCCTACCACCTCTAATCAGTACTACCGAGTGTTCTTGTAGATTGTGACCTTCACCAGGAATGTAAGCTGTAACTTCAAATCCATTTGATAATCTTACCCTGGCAACTTTTCTTAATGCAGAGTTTGGTTTCTTAGGAGTTGTTGTGTAAACTTTTACACAAACACCTCTCTTTAAAGGTTGTTTTTGTAGAGCAGGAACTTTGTTTCTTGCTGCTGGTTTCACTCTTTTTTTTCTTAACAACTGATTAATAGTTGGCATAAATTTTTTTAAAATTAATTAATTTATTTTTAGATGAAAATAACTGACAGGTTATTTTGTGGCAGCGTTTAGTACTGTTAGAAGTACTACATTCCAACCAAAAACAACGCCAAATTACTTATTAATAGATCTTTGTCAAACTAAAACTGCAATTTTTAGGTGATTTTTTTACTGATTTGTCTGTGTTTCTTCAGGTTCTGAAGCTTCTATTTTATCCTGCTCAGCTAAGAAATTATTATCATCCTCTAGCGCTTTATTGTTCCATCTATTTTTAATATTACCAGTACCTGCAGGAACTAATCTTCCAACAATTACGTTCTCTTTTAGCCCATTTAATGGATCAACTTTTCCTTTAATTGCAGCATCTGTTAATACTCTTGTTGTTTCTTGGAACGAAGCAGCTGAAATAAACGATTCAGTTTGAAGTGAGGCTTTAGTGATACCCATAAGGACTCTCTCACCGACAGCAGGGGTTTTGCCTTCAGCAACTAATTTTTCGTTTGTATTATCGAACTTAATTCTATCAATCACTTCACCTGGTAAATAACTTGAGTCACCTGACATTTTTACTTCAACTTTTTTAAGCATTTGTCTTAAAATAGTTTCGATATGCTTATCATTTATGATTACACCTTGTAATCTATAAACTTCTTGAACTTGGTTAACAAAGTATTCCGTTAATTCTTTAATACCTAAAATTCTTAAAATATCATGTGGCAATGGTTGACCATCTAAAAGATACTCTCCTTTTTGAATTTTTTCACCAGGGTTGAAATTAATATGTTTACCTTTTGGAATTAAATAATTTGAAGGTTCAGACCCATCTTCAGGAACTATAGATACTCTCTGTTTACCTCTTACTTCTTTACCAAAAACTACACTACCATTATTTTCTGCAATGATTGCGCTATCCTTCGCTTTTCTAGCCTCAAATAACTCAGCAACTCTTGGAAGACCTCCGGTAATATCTTTTGTTTTTGTAGTTTCTTTAGGTAGTCTAGCGATCACGTCACCAGCATAAACCTTTTGACCATCTTTGATTGATAAAATTGAATCTGGCACTAAATAATATCTTGCTTCATTATCATCTGCTTTTTTTATTACATTACCTTTATCATCTCTTAAAGTTATTCTTGGTTTTAAATCAGTACTTTTAGATTGACCTCTCCAATCAATTACTGACTTAGATGAAATTCCTGTTGCATCGTCAGTAGTTTCTTGAATTGAAACACCATCAATTAAATCTACATAACTAGCTGTACCACTTTTTTCTGCAATAACTGGAGTAGTGTATGGATCCCATTCACATATTTTAGTATTTGCTTTAACTTTATCTCCGTTATTGAAAAATAATCTTGAACCGTAAGCAACTTTATAAACTGCTATCTGAACTCCTTTTTCGTCTTCTATAGAAAGTTGAGTATTTCTACCCATAACAATCAAGTTCTTTTTCGAGTCCTCTAAAATATTTGAGTTTATTATTTTTAAAATTCCCTCACTTTTAGTAACTATTTGAGAATCTTGCTTAACAGATGCTGTTCCTCCAACGTGAAAAGTTCTCATTGTTAACTGTGTTCCTGGTTCTCCAATTGATTGAGCTGATATCATTCCAATAGCTTCTCCAACGTGAACCATCTTACCTCTAGACAAATCTCTTCCATAACAAGTAGCACAAACACCTTCTTTAGAACTACATGTCATTACTGAATAAACTTTTATTGATTTAACGCCTGCAGCATCAATTTTGTCACAACCAGCCTCATCAATCATTTCAGATTTTTTAATAATGACTTCTCCTGATAAAGGGTTTTTAACTTCAGCTGCAGTAACTCTTCCTAAAGCTCTTTCAGATAAACTTACTACCACATTACCACCTTCTAAAATCTCAGAAAGCTCAATAAATCCAGGATCATCACATTTAACTTTTGTTACTGTTAAGTCTTGAGCTACGTCACATAATCTTCTAGTTAAATAACCAGAACTTGCTGTTTTAAGTGCTGTATCTGCTAATCCTTTTCTAGCTCCGTGAGTAGAGTTAAAATACTCCAAAGCAGTCAACCCCTCTTTAAAGTTTGAAATAATCGGACTTTCAATAATTTCTCCTGAAGGTTTAGCAATTAAACCCCTCATACCTGCTAATTGTTTCATTTGAGCCGCAGATCCTCTTGCTCCACTGTCTGCCATCATAAATACAGAATTTATTTTCAATCCTTCGTCAGTTTTTTCTGTAGCCGAAATACCCTTCATCATTTCACCAGCAACTTTGTCTGTACATTTAGACCAAGCATCAACAACTTTATTGTATTTTTCACCTCTAGTAATCAAACCTTCAGCGTATTGAGTTTCATAATCTGCAATTAATTTCTTTGTATCCTCAATTAATTGAGTTTTATTTACTGGAATTACAAGATCATCTTTTCCAAATGAAATTCCTGCTTTAAAAGCATGTTTAAATCCTAAATCTTTTAGTTTGTCACAGAAAATTACAGTTGTTTTTTGACCACAAAATCTAAATACAATATCAATTATTTCTGAAACTACTTTTTTAGGTAATAATCTATCCACTAAAGAGAACTTAATGTTACTATTCTTTGGTAATAAATTTGCTAATAAAAATCTTCCGGCTGTGGAAGTGTATTTTTCCATTCTTTTGTTCCCTTGATCATCTACAGTCTCATATCTTGAAATAATGGTGCTATGAACATTTATTTGACCGGATGATAATGCAAATTCAATTTGATCTGAGTTTGTAAAGTACCCAGCTGGTTTATCAGATATAGGCTCTTGAGAAAGGTAATAAATTCCTAAAATCATATCCTGACTTGGAACAATGATTGGTTTACCATTTGATGGAGAAAGAATATTATTTGTAGATAACATTAAAATTCTTGCCTCTAATTGTGCTTCTAAACTTAATGGAACGTGAACTGCCATTTGGTCACCATCAAAATCAGCATTAAATGCTGCACAAGTTAAAGGATGTAATTCAATAGCATCACCCTCAATTAATTTTGGCTCAAATGCTTGAACTCCAAGTCTATGAAGTGTTGGCGCTCTATTTAAAAGAACAGGATGTTCTCTAACTATCAATTCTAAAGCGTCCCAAACTGCGTTTGTTTCTTTTTCAACTAATTTTTTAGCTTGTTTAATTGTTGAAGCTAAACCTAATTTATTTAATCTTGCATATAAAAATGGTTTGAATAATTCTAAAGCCATTTTTTTCGGTAAACCACACTCATGAAGTTTCAAATCTGGACCGACAACGATTACTGATCTTCCTGAATAATCAACTCGTTTACCTAATAGATTCTGTCTAAATCTACCTTGCTTTCCTTTTAGCATTTCTGCAAGAGATTTAAGTGGTCGCTTACCTGTACCAGTAATTACTCTGCCTCTTCTACCATTATCAAATAGAGCATCTACAGACTCTTGAAGCATCCTTTTTTCATTTCTTACAATGATATCTGGAGCTTTAAGATCCATTAATCTTTTTAACCTATTATTTCTGTTAATTACTCTTCTATACAAATCGTTAAGATCTGAAGTAGCAAATCTTCCACCATCTAGAGGAACCAAAGGTCTTAATTCAGGTGGTATAACTGGGACCACAGTCATAATCATCCACTCAGGTTTTTGGCCGGTTTCAATAAAAGACTCGATTAATTTTAATCTTTTAATTGCTCTTTCTTCATTAACTTTTGATTTAGTTTCTTTAATAAAGCTAACAAGATTTTTTCTTTCTAGTTCTAAATCTAAATTCTTTAGCATCTCTAGAACAGCTTCTGCACCTATACCAGCTGTAAAACTCTCTTCACCAAATTCATCTTGATATTTTGCTAATTCTTCCTCATTTAAAAGTTGATTTTTTTGTAATCCAGTTAAACCAGGTTCTATTACTATAAAGTTTTCAAAATAAAGAACTCTCTCAATTTCCTTCAACTTCATATCTACAGCCAAAGCAATTCTGCTTGGGAGAGACTTTAAAAACCAAATATGTGCTACCGGTGTAGCAAGATTAATATGGCCCATTCTTTCTCTTCTTACATTTGATTTTGTAACTTCAACACCACACTTCTCACATATAATTCCTCTAAATTTCATTCGTTTATACTTACCGCACAAACATTCATAATCTTTTATAGGTCCAAAAATTCTTGCGCAGAACAAACCATCTTTTTCAGGTCTAAAAGTTCTGTAATTTATTGTTTCAGGTTTTTTTATTTCACCAAAAGTCCAAGATTTAATTTTCTCTGGACTTGCAAGTGAAATTTTAATGCTATTAAAATTTTGAGCTTCTGAAATTTCGCTTCCCTTAAATAGATCTGTTAATTCTTTTTTCATTAATTAAGCTCCACATTTAATGCTAATGATTTAATTTCTTTGACTAAAACGTTAAATGACTCTGGTATTCCAGACTCAAAATTTTCTTCACCTTTTACTATAGTCTCGTAAACTTTAACTCTTCCTGCAACATCATCAGATTTGACAGTTAAAATTTCTTGTAATGTATATGATGCTCCATAAGCTTCAAGAGCCCAGACTTCCATTTCACCAAATCTTTGACCACCTAATTGTGCTTTACCACCAAGCGGTTGTTGGGTAACCAAACTGTAAGGTCCGGTAGATCTGGCATGAATTTTATCCTCCACTAAGTGATGAAGTTTTAGCATGTAAATTATACCAACCGTAACCGGTCTATCAAATTTTTCTCCTGTTCTTCCGTCCCATAAGTAAGTTTGTCCAGATCCTGGTAAATTTGCTAGTTCAAGCATCTCTGTAACATTTTTTTCTTTCGCACCATCAAAAACAGGCGTTGAGATTGCAATACCATTTTGTAAATTTTCACAAAGGTCTTTAAATTCACTCTTGCTTAACTTGTCTACTTTATCTTTAAAAATTTCTTCTCCATAAACAGATTTTAAGAATTTTTCAATTTTTTCTGTTCTTTCAATTTTTTTGTTATTTTCATTTACTAAATTTTTAACTTGTTCGCCAAATTCTTTACATGCCCAACCCAAATGTGTCTCTAAAATTTGTCCAACATTCATCCTACTTGGGACACCTAGGGGATTTAAAACAATATCAACTGGTCTACCATCTTCTCGATATGGCATATCTTCAACAGGTACAATTTTACTTACAACTCCTTTGTTTCCATGTCTTCCAGACATCTTATCACCAGGTCTTAATCTTCTTTTTATAGCAACGAATACTTTTACCATTTTCATAACACTTGGTAATAAATCATCACCACTTCTAATTTTTAAAACTTTATCTTCAAATCTCTCTGTTATGTCTTGTTTAGCTTTATTATATTGATCCTTTAACTTAGCTAATGTTGCTTCATTATTTAAATTTCCTACTGTGATTTTGAATACATCATTAATTGATAGTTTATTAATTGTATCAAAATCTAACTTGGTACCTTCGGATAAATCTTTTACTTTTTTAGTTAAAGATGATCCTGATAGGAATTGTGAAGCTCTTTGTTTAATACTTCTTTCTAATATTTCTTCCTCAACAATTTTATCTTGTTGAACTTGTTCAATTTCAGCTCTTTCAATAGTTATTGATCTTTCATCTTTCTCAATTCCATGTCTATTGAATACTCTTACGTCAACTACTGTTCCACTTGATCCTCTAGACATTCTTAAAGATGTGTCAGTTACATCAATAGCTTTTTCACCAAATATTGATCTTAATAATTTTTCTTCTGGACCAGATGCTGAGTCACCTTTTGGAGTAACTTTGCCAACTAAAATATCTCCAGCATTAACCTCTGCACCAATATAAACTATTCCAGATTCATCAAGGTTTTTTAAAGCTTCTTCATTTACATTTGGTATATCTCTTGTTATTTCTTCTTCTCCAAGCTTAGTATCTCTCGCCATTATTTCATATTCAACAATATGAACAGATGTAAATACGTCATCTGTAACACACCTTTCTGAGATTAGGATGGAGTCCTCAAAGTTGTAACCTTGCCATGGCATGAATGCGACCGTTACATTCTTACCTAGCGCAAGCTCACCTAATTTTGTTGAAGGACCATCAGCAATAATATCTCCAGATTTAACTTTATCACCAACTCTTACTAGTGGTCTCTGGTTGATACATGTATTTTGGTTTGATCTTTTAAATTTTTGTAGATTATAAATATCAACACCAGACTTACTAAAGTCTGTTTCTTCAGTTACTTTTATTACAATTCTTTTACCATCAATTTTATCAACAATTCCGTCACGTTTAGCAACAATTGTAACACCAGAGTCTAGTGCAACATCACTTTCAATTCCTGTTCCGACAAGTGGTGACTCAGGTTTTAACAATGGAACCGCTTGCCTCATCATATTTGATCCCATCAATGCTCTGTTTGCATCGTCATTTTCCAAGAAAGGAATTAATGATGCTGCAACGGAAACAAGTTGTTTTGGTGATACGTCGATGTAATCAATTGAGTCAGGTTTAGCTAAAAGAAAGTTTAAATTTTGTCTACATGAAACTAATTCCTCGGTAATTTTTCCATTTTTATCTAGTTTTGTATTTGCTTGAGCAATAGTAAATTTTGTTTCTTCCATTGCAGACAAATATTCAACTTTGTCTTGAACAATACCATCTTTAACTTTTTTATATGGACTTTCAATAAAGCCGTATTTATTAATTTTGGCATATGTTGATAAACTATTTATCAAACCAATGTTTGGGCCCTCTGGTGTCTCAATTGGACATATTCTTCCGTAGTGTGTTGGGTGTACGTCTCGAACTTCAAAGCCTGCTCTTTCTCTGGTCAAACCTCCTGGACCTAACGCCGAAACCCTTCTTTTATGAGTAATTTCAGATAATGGATTTGTTTGGTCCATAAATTGAGAAAGCTGTGAACTTGCAAAAAAATCTTTTAATGAAACTGTTAATGGTTTTGCATTAATTAGATCTTGGGGCATTGCTGACTCAACATCGAGGGTTGTCATTTTTTCTTTAATAGCTCTTTCCATTCTATAAACACCAACTCTTGCTTGGTTTTCAACTAACTCTCCTACAGAACGCACTCTTCTATTTCCTAAATGGTCAATATCATCAACATCATCTTTGCCATCACGTAAATCTAACATTTTGTGAATTATTGCAATGATATCGTCATTTCTTAATATGGTTATTTTATCAGAACACTCTTGGTTTAATCTAGAGTTCATTTTAACTCTTCCAACATCAGACAAATCATATCTATCTGAACTAAAAAAAAGATTATTAAATATTTGTGTTGCTATCTCAATAGTTGGAGGTTCACCAGGTCTTAACATTTTATAGATTTCCGTGATAGCTTCATCTTTGGTTTTGTTTTTATCAGCCAAAATAGTTGTAAGTAGATAAGGTCCTTTGTTTATAGAATTTGTAACTGAAATTTGAAGTGAATGTATATTAGCATCTAAAATTTGTTGTATAATTGTATCATTTAATTCAGTACCAATTTTGAACACACCATCTTCTTCTTCATTAACTTTAACATCTCTATGTAAAAATTTACCAAAAATAGACTCTCTAGAAACAAGTATATCTTTTAAACCATCATTAGCTAATTTTTTTGCACTTAAGAAATTAATTTTGTCACCTAATTTAATTACTACTTCACCTGTCTTTGCATCAATTACCTCTTCTGAGAAATTTTTAGCTTTGTAGTTTTCTGGATTAAATTTAGTTTTCCACTTTTCAGTTTTTGAGTCAAATGTATATTGTTCGCTCTCATAGAACTCATCTGCTATTTCTGATTTTGTATAACCTAAAGCTAATAATAAAGTTGATGAAAAAATTTTCTTTTTTCTATCGATTTTAAAATATAGGAAATCTTTAACATCATATTCAAAATCTAACCAAGAGCCTCTGTTAGGAATTACTCTACAATTAAATAGAAGTTTACCACTTGCATGAGTTTTTCCTTTATCATGGTCAAAAAATACTCCCGGACTTCGATGCATTTGGTTTACAACAACTCTTTGAACACCATTTGTGATAAAAGTCCCACTGTTAGTCATCATAGGAACTTCACCCATATAGACTTCTTGTTCTTTTGCTGACAAAATATCTTTTGTATTATTTTCTTGATTTATTTCGTAAACAACTAACCTTAAAGTGCATTTAAGTGCTGATGAATATGTAAGCCCTCTTGTAATACATTCTTCAACATCAAATTTTGGTTTATCTAATCTGTAAGAAACATACTCTAATGTTGCTTTGTCATTCAGATCCTCAATAGGGAAAATACTTTTAAATACTCTATCAAAACCTTTGGTGATTTCAGCTGCTTCCTGATTAAATTCTGTTAATTCTCTATAAGAGTTTTTTTGTACTTCTATTAAGTTTGGAATAGATAGACTTTCTTTCAGTTTGCCAAAACTTTTTCTAATATTTTTCTTTTCAGTAAAAGATAATTGCATTTATATTTATAAATACTGATTGAAATAATCAGTATTCGAATTCTTTCTATTTAATTTATTTAAGTTCTACTTTAGCGCCAGCAGCTTCTAACTTAGCCTTGATCTCTTCAGCGTCTTTTTTATTTACACCTGATTTAACCTCTTTTGGTGCTCCCTCTACAAGATCTTTAGCTTCTTTTAAACCTAATGAAGTAGCTGCTCTTACTTCTTTGATAACATTAATTTTTTTATCACCTGCAGAAACTAACATGATTGTAAAATCATCCTTATCTTCTGCTGGAGCCGCACCACCTGCTGCTGCTGGAGCTGCTGCTGCCATTGGGGTTACACCCCATTTTTCTTCTAATTGTTTTGAAAGTTCAGCTGCTTCTGCAACAGTCAAACTTGATAAGTCTTCAATAATTTTGTTTAGGTCAGGCATATGTATTACTCTTTGGGTTGTGTTTCAGAATTTTCTGCGGACAAACTACTCATTTTTTCTGAATGTGCAAGCAAAATACTGATTAATTTAGATGCAGAAGCGTTCAAAATACCCACAATATTGGCTCTTGCTTCATCTAATGTAGGTAAACTAGCTACATTTTGGACACCAGTCTGATCTAAGACCTCGTTATCCATGATTCCGCCAATTAGTTTTAAGTTTTCATTATCTTTTGCAAATTTTGAAAGAATCCTTGCAGACATTATAGCATCCTCTCCAAATGCAACTGCTGTAGGACCAGTAAATAAATTAGATAAATCTTTACACTTTGTTTTTTCTAAAGCTAATTTTGTAATTCTGTTCTTTGTTATTTTAAAAATAATACCATGTTCTCTCATTTTAGCTCTCAATTCATCTAATTGAGTCATCGTTAAACCTTGGTAATGGGTAACCATAACAGCTTTGCTGTTTTCAAACTTACTAGTCATTTCTTCAATATAATTTTTCTTTTGTTCTTTGTTCATCATAACTATATCGATTTCCCTAATTTAACTTTATATGAAACACCCATTGTTGATGTAGCAAATACACTTTTAATTAAATCACCTTTTAAAGTATTATTTGATTTTTCTTTATCTAAAGCATCTAAAATTGCATTGTAGTTTTTTAGTAATTGATCATCAGTAAAAGATTTTTTACCAATACTAACTCCAATGTTTCCGTCTTTATCGTTTCTAATTTCTACTTGACCAGATTTAGCATTTGTTACAGCTTCTTTAATATTTTCAGAAACTGATCCAAGCTTTGGATTAGGCATTAATCCTTTTGGACCCAAAACTTTTCCTAATTTAGAAAGTTTAATCATCATTCCAGGTGTACAAATTAATTTTTCAAAATTTAACTCTCCACCTTTAATTCTTTCAACAAATTCATCACCACCTACAATATCTGCACCCGCATCTTTTGCATCTTGCGCTTTATTATCTTCACAAACTACAGCAACTTTAACTTTCTTGCCTGTTCCACCAGGTAAATTAACAACTGTTCTGATGTTAACTTCACTTTTCTTTTGCTTATTGTTTATTTGAAAACTTAAATCCAAAGCTTCATCAAATTTAGTTGTGCAGTTTTTCTTAAGTTCAGGTAATAGTTTTTCTATAGACTCAGCGCTTAAGTCTTTCGTTTTTTCAGGTAATTTTTTATATCTTTTAGATGCCATTATTCTTTTACCTCAATACCCATTGATCTAGCAGATCCTGCAATAATTTTTATAGCTTCTTCAATATCATGGGCATTTAAATCATTCATTTTTTCTTTAGCTATACTCTCTAATTGTTTTTTAGAAATTGAAGCAACAATATTTCTTCCAGGTTCTTTAGATCCTCCTTTAAGTTTTACTGCTTCTTTAATATAAAAAGATGCTGGAGGTGATTTAATTTTAAAATCAAATTTTTTATCTTTATAAACTGTAATTTCTACTGGCACAGGTTTGCCTGCCATTGACTTAGTTTTATCATTAAAAGCTTTACAAAACTCCATAATATTTACTCCACGTTGACCTAATGCAGGGCCAACTGGGGGAGCTGGATTAGCTTGACCACCTTTAATTTGTAATTTTATAAATCCACTTATTTCTTTTGCCATTAACTTACCTTCTCAACCTGGTTATATTCTAAATCTACAGGTGTAGGACGACCAAATATAGAAACTGACACCTTAAGTCTAGCTTTTTCTTCATCGATTTCTTCAATCATTCCAGTAAAAGATGCAAATGGACCATCTACAACCTGAACTTTTTCACCCACACTGTAATCCATACCAGATTTTGGCTGAGCAACACCATCTTTAATCTGACCTAAAATCTTCTCTACCTCTTTATCTGAAACTGGAACAGGAATGCCTTTTGTACCCAAGAAACCACTTACTCTCTTTATATTCTTAATCATATGATAAATATTGTTATCCATCTCACTTTTAATTAGCACATATCCAGGAAAGTATTTCTTTTTTCTTTGAATTCTTTTACCTCTCTTAACCTCAGTAACATCGTGAGTAGGTACAATAATCTCTTCAAACTTATCAGCAATTTTAGCTTTATCTGCCTCCTCTTTAATTAAAGAGGCAACTTTATTCTCAAAACTAGAATGTGACTGAACAATGTACCAATTTTTCATTAAATACTCACTTTAAGTAAAAGTTCTAAGAAAAATTTTAAAACCTGATCTAAAAGAAGAAAAAATAAAGACATAACAACTGCCATAACAAAAACCATTAAAGCACCTTGCAATGTCTCTTTCCAAGTTGGCCATGTAACTTTGAAAGCTTCTTGTTTAACTTCTTGTATAAATTTAATCGGGTTTCTCATAATTTATAAGCTCAAATTGGCAGGAGCGGAGGGACTCGAACCCTCAGCCTCCGGTTTTGGAGACCGGCGCTCTACCAATTGAGCTACACTCCTATTTATAGAGTTACTCTATAATTTTAGTTACTACTCCTGCTCCAACAGTTCTTCCACCTTCTCTAATTGCAAAGTTTAATTTCTCTGCCATAGCAATTGGTGTAATTAGTTTAACAGTAAATTTAGCATCATCACCTGGCATAACCATTTCAGTACCAGCTGGTAACTCTACTTCACCTGTAACGTCTGTTGTTCTAAAATAAAACTGTGGTCTGTACTTAGTAAAGAATGGAGTATGTCTTCCACCTTCATCTTTTTTAAGTACATATGCTTGAGCTTCAAATTTAGTATGTGGAGTAATTGAACCAGGTTTACAAAGTACTTGACCTCTCTCAATGTCAGTTCTTTCAATACCTCTCAATAAAATTCCAACGTTATCACCAGCTTCACCAGAATCTAAAAGTTTTCTAAACATCTCAACTCCAGTACAAACTGATTTTTTAGTTTCTCTAATTCCAACTATTTCAACTTCCTCACCAGTTTTAATTACACCAGACTCAACTCTTCCAGTTGCAACTGTTCCTCTTCCAGAAATTGAGAATACGTCCTCAACTGGCATCAAGAATGGTTTGTCAACTTCTCTAGCTGGCTGTGGAATATGTTCATCAACAGCTTTCATTAATTCTAAAATTGAATTTTTTCCAATTTCATCATCTCTACCTTCAACTGCTGCTAAAGCTGAACCTTTAACGATTGGTGTTTTATCACCAGGGTATTTGTATGAAGTTAAAAGCTCTCTAATTTCTTCTTCAACAAGTTCAATCATTTCTTTATCGTCAACTTGGTCTACTTTATTTAAGTAAACAACAATTGCAGGTATACCAACCTGTCTTCCTAAAAGAATGTGTTCTCTTGTTTGTGGCATAGGACCATCAGCTGCATTAACAACTAAGATTGCTCCATCCATTTGTGCAGCACCAGTGATCATATTTTTAACATAGTCAGCGTGACCAGGACAATCTACATGAGCATAGTGTCTTTTTTCAGTTTCATACTCAACGTGTGCTGTTGAAATTGTTATACCTCTCTCTTTTTCTTCAGGTGCTTTATCAATCTGATCATAAGCAACTGCAGTTCCGCCGCCCGCTTGTGCTAATACATTTGTAATCGCGGCAGTAAGAGTTGTTTTACCATGGTCGACATGACCAATAGTCCCAATGTTACAGTGGGGTTTATTTCTTACAAATTTTTCTTTTGACATTACGTTTTTACCTCAGTTTTTTTTGTTTCATCTAATTTTAATTTCTTGGAGCGGGTAAAGGGAATCGAACCCTTACATCCAGCTTGGAAGGCTAGCGTTCTACCATTGAACTACACCCGCACAACCCCAAGAGTAACACTCCATGTTATTTAAAATTTATTAAATGGTGGAGGGGGAAAGATTCGAACTTTCGAAGACCGAAGTCAACGGGTTTACAGCCCGCCCCATTTGACCGCTCTGGAACCCCTCCTTTGGGGAAGTGTCCCCTTGTTCAATAAAGCTTCAAATAACAAGCGTTTTATATATTTTATTTGTACAAATGCAACACGTGATTTAATAGGAAAATATTAAAAAAACCGTATAAAACAGATACTAATTTATGAATAAATCATCATTTTTTATTGTTGGTCAACACGCAGTTATTGAGGCTCTTAGAAACCCTAAAAGAAAGGTTTTAAGAGTATTTTTAACAGAGGAGTCAAAAAAAAATATTCATAGAAAAAACCCAAATAAAAACATTTTAGAGGATGTCAAAGTTTACTTTAAATCTAAAAAGGAATTAGACAAATATACTTCTAAAGAACAATTAATGCATAATGGTTACGTTGCAGAGATTGAACATTTAGATCAACCAGATCTAAAACAATTTATAAAAGATAAAAATAATTTAACATTTGTATGTCTTGATGAGGTTACTGATCCAAGAAATATTGGTTCATTAATCAGAAGTGCCACATCGTTTGATATTGATGGATTGATAATTAAAGAAAGACATTTTCCACGTGATAGTAAGTTGATGTATAAATCAGCTAGTGGATGCATGGAACACATAAATATATTCCAAGTATCTAATATTAATTCAACCTTAAAAAATTTAAGAGAAAAAAATTTCTGGGTTTATGGTTTTGATGCAAAAGGTCAAAAAGATTTTACAGACATAAAATGGAAAGGAAACAACATTCTTCTATTTGGATCAGAAGGATTTGGTATGAGACAGCATACAGGCAAATATGCAGATTTTTTTGTTAAAATTAATATTAATGAAGATATAGAAAGTTTAAATATCTCAAATAGTGCCGCAATAGTGTTTCATCATCTTAGTTATATAAAAAAAAAGAGTTGATTATTTATTAAATAGTTAATAGTTATTGCGCATGCCCTTGTAGCTCAGCTGGTAGAGCAATTGATTTGTAATCAATAGGTCCGCGGTTCGAATCCGTGCGGGGGCACCATCACTCAATAAAATCAACACTAATTATTTTTGCAAATATAAAGTTTAACTAATTTATAACATTAAGTGTGGTCAGAGGGTGGACGGATTTGTAGACCAATCAAGCAGCTGTTTTATTATTTTAATCCCATTTTAATTTTTGACATTTACCATAGCCTATAGAGGTAGGCTCAGGTTTGTTATTAAAATTGTAATTGTAACGATCATCGTCTTTATTAATATAGACCGAAGACTCTGAGATAAATTCAAAATTCTTGTAACTGATTGATGTTAAATGCAAAGTTACAAATTTTTCATTGTTTGTATCTCTTTCATTTAAATAACCTATACCATTTTCATTGTGATACATTGCTATAGTTCCAATTCCATCAATCCACATAGCGTAACTATTTTTATTAGTTTCGAGTATTAAAGGCTCAGCCATCTCACCTAAATTTTCTTCAATAAATTTTTCGTCAAACCAAATATCTTTATTTGATCCATCATAACCTTTAATCACATGAACTTTATTAATTTTACATGACAATTTGATTGTACTTTTTTTTCTGTTAGTTTCTGATTTATCTTCACTACATGCAAATAACAACAAACCTAGAACCAATATCCCTAAAAGTTTTTTCATTATTTAAACTAAATTCTTAATTTTATTTGATAATTTTTCTATTCCAGTTGTTTCAATTATAATTGAACCATATTTTTTAACATTTTCCTTAAACCATTCATAAATTTCTGAAAGATCAATTTTTTTCAAAGATTTCTTAACGCTTATAGCTACTATTAATCCTATTATTATTCCAATGATAGGACTAGAAAACAGACTTGCAGTCATAATAAAAGAACCCATACCCAGAACACCTCTTAATGTACCCTTCTTAAACTTATTTTTATTTTTATCTTTCGTATAAGATTTTGCTAATGAAACTAAAGACACAATCAAAAGAATTGGATTGGCACCAAATGCACCTGCTACTACTAATGATGATGCTAAATCGGCAAATTCTTCCTTTTCACTTTTCTTCCAACCAAATAACAGAGCTACAACTCCTATAGTTGCACCAAACACTTCTGCTAAATTAACGCTCTGAATATCTAGCAACCAACTTTTTTTAATTGCAAAATGTTTGCTCATATATGAAGCAAATTGATCATAAGTTTCTTTATCATTTATTTTGTGTAAAGGAATACCCATAGGAGTTTGAAGATCTTTAGACAAAGAAATAAAATAATTCTTTATCTCTTCAAATTTTGTGTCGTTTGGTAATGTCTCTTTAACTTTTTCCCACATTGAAAGAAAAGAATGATCATCAAAATGTCTATGAGTGAAACCACCAATACCAGTTTTTATATATTCCTCATCAATTTTTAAATCATATTTAGTAGGAGTTTCATCAATTATATAACCAAATTTTTTTTCTAGAGATTTTCCAAAAGGGGTTGATAATATTCCAGCAAAAGCGATTGCTGCTTGACGAATTTTTTTAATAATATTCATTTATTATAATCAAAACTTTATCACTGTGTTCATAGTGTGTATAGATTTGAAAATACTTTCAATTAACGTTGATAGTATTTATCTTTTTGAATTTAGACTCTCGATTTGTAATCAATAGGTCCGCGGTTCGAATCCGTGCGGGGGGGGGACCATCAATTAGTTAAATTATATTTAAAGCATCGAAAATACAAAATTATGATTTATTGTATGTTGAGCTTCATCTAAAATAATTACATCAAGATTTTTCCATCCTAGACTATCTATATTTGTTTTTAGGTGCGAAACATAAGGATCCCTAAAACAACAAGGATCATTTTTTGAAAAAATTAATTTAGCTTTTCTAAGTGGTTTTCCATCTTCATCTAACGTCATTAATTTATATAAATGAAAATAATTTACATAGTCGTAAATTTTACTGGTGTAATATTCAAAATCACCTGTGTTGTCTCTGGTAACAGAATACTCAAATGGTAAGGGTCCTGCCACAGATATTGTGTGATCAATTTTTGGCATGATTGAACCAAGTAATGTGGCATACCAAGCTCCCCCTGAGACACCAACTAAATTTATATCCTCATATTTAAACTCATCAACTAGTTGATCAATCATATGATAATGAGGACTTAAAAATAAAGCTAAATGATCTAGGTTTTTATTATTTTCATCATAAAATAAACCATAGAATTCATGATTCATGCTAACGTTTTTCTTCACTTCAAAGGTACCATATCTAGTTGGAAATTCATATTTATGGTTGTTAAATCCTAATCCAAGCATTGACATAGATAAAAAATCACATTTTTTTTCAGTTAATATTTTCTTTAGTAATAAATTGTGTTCTACAAAAACAAATGGATCGCCACCATGACCTTCAATATAAATGGTCAAACATTTTGAAATTTCTTTAGAATGAGCAAGACTTAAAATTGAATTAATTTCAAAATCTTTATAGCTTTCTAATTTTAAATTTAGGTGTTTGTAATTACTCTCTAAATTAAAATTAGATGAAATCTTATTATTTAATTCATCTTTTATTTGATTATAAATATTAAGTTTTGCTGAATTTTGATTACTTATTGTTAATTCAAGAATTTTATCTCGTAAATATAAATAATTATTTTCTAAATAAATATCTAAATTAATGTTTATATCTAATAATTTAGCATTTTTAAAAATTTCATCATTGGTGGATATTTTTGGCATATCTTTATTTTGAGAGTCATTTTCTACTTTAACGAAATTTTTTTGGTAAAATGTTTGTACTATTTTATAGGGAAAAATTTTAAAGGAAAAACAAAGTATAATATAAAACAAAAATAAAACAGATAATAGAAATATAATTTTTTTCATATATATAAAATAAAAGTAGCAATCAAACAGTGAGGTTAGATCTGCAATAATCTAATAAATTTTTTAGAGAAGTTTCGAAAGAAACATTAGGTTTCCATCCAGTATGCTTTTTAAATTTACTTAAATTTGGAATCTGGAGTGTTACATCTGTAGGTCTTAAAAGCTTTTTATCAACTTTAGAAACAATTTTTGTCTTTGCTAATTTTTTTAATATTTTTAAAAATTCTCCAACTTTAATAATTTTATTTCCCCCTATGTTATAAACTTCACCAATTCTACCTTTCGTAGCAGCTATCCAATAAGAACTCATCGCATCTTCAATATCAATTATAGTTCTAATGGAATTTAAATTTCCATGATAAAGAATTTTTTGATGACCTTTTTCAATTAAAGCAACTTGTCTTGCAAAAGATGTAGCAAATAAATCTGCTCTTTTAGGATTAAGATATGTAAACATTCTAGTTCTAATCACTTTTAAACCATAATTTTTGAAATAAACATCTCCCAATAAATCTTGTGAAACTTTCGAAAGTGCATACGGGCTTGCCGGACTTAGAGGACAATTTTCTTTAATAGGTACATATTTTTTATCTACATTACCATACACTTCTGATGTGCTACATATTTGAATTATAGGATCAATTTTTAAATCTTTAATTGCCTGCAACAAATTTGCTGTACCGTTTATATTGTTATTCATTACAGATAAAGGTGTTTCAAATGATGCACGTACATTAGCATGAGACGCCAAATGAAAAATTGCATCTGGTTTAGATTTTTTTAAAGTGTTATGTATAGATGAGTAATCTATAAGATCACATTCATGTAAAAAGATTTTTTTAGCTATTTTAGAAAGATTTTTATTTGTAGAATTTACATGCCATCTAGAAATTCCATGAACTTTAATTTTTGGAAAATTTTTACAAACATACTCGGCTAAATAGCTTCCACCTGAGCCAGATATGCCAGTTATTAAAATTGATTTAAATTTTCTATTTATCACTATTTTATTCTTTTATACTTTTATTAAAAGTTTATCCAATAAGTAATAAAACAATTATTTATTATTTAAACTCATAGTTGATAAATTTTTTTATTTTTTTAACAATATTTTTAGTATCTTTGTAATAAAAAAACTTCAAATTAGATTTTTTTGAAAAATTTTTATCACTCAATTGATCTCCAATCATAAAAGAATACTTGTTGATTATATTAAATTGACTTTTGGCTTTGAAATAAAAACCGTTGTTAGGTTTTCTTAAAGATAAATTGCTTCTATATTTTTTGTTTTTTGATTTTTTAAAATAAAATGCATAATAAAATGCATCAATTTTTACTTTTTTTTTATTTAATTCTCTTGAAATGTGATTTTCAATTAATTTTACATCTTTTTCTTTATAATAGGATCTTCCAACACCTGACTGGTTGCTAACAACAATAATTCTATACCCAATAAAATATAAATATTTAATTATTTCTCTAATTTTAGGCATCCAAACAAAATCCTTAACACGATGAACATAGCCAAGATCTTTATTGATAACACCATCTCTATCAAGAAAAGCACAAGGTCTGGGGAAATTTTTTTCAAGAAAATTTTCTGTTTTAAAAAAATCTTCTGGTGTGCCTATATCGATAAATTGTTTTTTGGTGAGAGAACCATATAAATTTTTTTTCTGTATAATTTTTGGTATTAAATCTTTTTCTATACTGGATTTATCTGTATTCAGAAATTTTTTCAGAAAATTTTTATTAAAAATATATATACCAGTATTAGAAAAATTAAGATTTTTATTAATTTCGATTTTTTTTGTTTTTTTATTAAGTGAAAAAAAAGTATACCTCTTTGATTTATTTTTATTATGATTTGTTAAGATGGCTAATGATTTTATTTTTTTTTTTGAAAAATAATAATTTTTAATTTTTTCTAAATTAATATTTATAAAAGTGTCACCATTGCATAACAAAAAATCTTGTTTCAAAAATTTATATGCAATTTTTAATGCTCTAAGATTGCCATTAGGAATTTTTTGCTCAATACATTTAATTTTAATATTTCTAAATTTTTTATTATGATATTTTTTTTTAAATAGAGTATATTTATATGAGCACAAAAGTAATATTTCAGTAAAACCATTAGCTTCATAATATTCAATTAAATAATTTATAAATGGTTTAAAATTAAATTTTACTAAAGGCTTTGGAGTATTTTTAGTTACTTTTCTTAATCTTGAGCCTAATCCACCAACTAATATAGCTGCTTGGGTTATGTTTTTCGATTTATACATATTTATTTAATTTAAATTGAAGTTATTTGATGTAAATCATAAAATTTATAAATTTAAATTAGTTTAAAAACACTTTATTTTATTTAATATAATATATTATCAAAATGCTTGATGTACTCTTTGTTACCCCAAATAATTCGCAAAATATTTATCAAGAACTCTCAAATAAATATTCGGCTATAGAAACACCCACATGGTCGTTACTTTTAGCTGAAAGTTGTAGAAAAAAAGGTTTTAAAGTTGGTATCTTAGACACATTAGCTGAAAATATTTCTGATGAAAATGCATTTGTAAAAATAAATGAACTAAAACCTAGATTAATTTGTTTTGTTGTCTATGGACAAAACGTAAATTCTGGAACCACTAGCATGAGTGGAGCAACTCGATTAGCAAATTTTCTTAAAAAAAAAAATAAAGATTTTATAATCTCATTTGTGGGGTCTCATGTTCAGGCACTACCAAAAAAAACTTTGGAAGAAGAATTGAGTATAGATTTTGTTTTTATGAATGAAGGTGTTTATGCAATTTTAAACGTTCTTCAATTAAAAAATATTAATGAAAAAAATCTTGAAAATATTAAAGGTATAGCCCTTAGAACTGAAGATAATAAAATTTTAATTACCGAGCCAGAAACAACTGTTCCTACAGCAAAAATGGATCATGACTTACCTGGATATGCTTGGGATTTATTACCTTATAAAAAAAATATTTTTGATTTGTATAGAGCTCCAATGTGGCATGCTGAATATTCTAATGATAATAGATCACCTTACGTAGCTATTCAAACGTCACTAGGTTGTCAATTTAAATGTACTTTTTGTATGATAAATTTAATTAATAGAGATAATTCAAATGAAGTTGGAGTTGCAAATCAATTTAATAAAATGAGGTTTTGGTCAACTGACTTTGTTTTTAAACAATTTGAAAAACTTTATAAATTAGGAGTTAGAACTATAAAAATAACTGATGAAATGTTTTTATTAAATCCAAAATATTATAAACCATTATGTGAAAAACTTTCTATTCTAAACAAGAAAGATGATTTAAGAATATGGGCTTATTCTCGAATTGATACTATAAAAAAAACCGAAACACTAAAGCTTCTAAGAAAAGCTGGAATAAAATGGTTAGCACTAGGAATTGAGAGCGCTAATAAAAATGTTAGATTAGAGGTGTCTAAAGGTAAGTTTGAAGATGTTGATGTGGAAAAAGTAATTTCTGAAGTCCACAAGGCTGATATAGAAGTTATAGCAAATTACATTTACGGTCTTCCAGGTGATGACGAAAAGAGCTTGGAGCAAACTTTTAAATTAAGTCAAAAACTTTGTACCTTGGGTTGGAACACATACCCAGCGATGGCATTGCCAGGCAGTCAATTATATAAAGAAGCTATTGATAATGGAATAAAGTTGCCAGATAGTTACGAGGGCTTTTCGTTTCATTCGTATAATGCACAACCACTTTCATCAAATAAATTATCTGCTGCAAAAATATTAAAATTACGAGATAGAGATTATATAAGATATCATACATACAAACCCTTTTTGGAGAGGGTTAAAGAAAAATTCGGTGAAATAGCAGTATTAAATATTAAAGAAATGTCAAAAATACATTTAAAAAGAAAACTAGTCGAAGAAGAAGAGAAAGAAAATTCTTAATGAAAAAAACATTGTTAGTTTTGTGTTTAAATGAGATTGAGGGAATAACTCAAATATTCTCTAGAATAGATAAACAGCAATTTGATCAAATTCTTTTTGTTGACGGTGGTTCAACAGATGGAACTATAGAGTGGGTAAAAAAAAATAATTATGAATTATATATACAAAAGGAAAAAGGATTAAGAAGTGCATATTTTGAATCTTTTAATTTAATTAAAGGAGATATAGTGCTAACATTCAGCCCTGACGGAAATTGCATTCCAGAAGATATCCCTAAAATACTTAATGAAATAGAAAAAGGAAATGATTTAGTAATTGCTTCAAGATATTTAGGAAATATAAAAAGCGAGGATGATGATATTATTACTGCTTTTGGGAATTGGTTCTTTACATTTATTATAAATTTTATACATGGAAAAAATTTTACTGATGCAATGACAATTTATAGGGCTTTCAAAAAAAAAATTATTATAGATTTAGATCTCTTAGACGAAAATGGCTATAAAAATCCTGAAAAGATCTTCTTTACAAAAATAAGTTGGGAACCATTAATGTCGATAAGGGCAGCAAGATCAAAACTAAAAATATCTGAAATACCATCAATCGAGCCCCCTAGAATAGGTGGGGAAAGAAAATTACAAATAATAAGATGGGGTTCGGCTTATTTATATCAGGTTGTATCTCAAATTTTTATTTGGCCAAAAAGTAAGTAATTAATTCTTTTAAATATAAAATTAATCACAACTAAAAAGTTATAAAATATAAACGGAATTACAAGTAACATTTGTCTTACAACTTCACCCATAGAAAAAAAGGATAGAAATAATCCAAAATATAAAGGCAAAATTGAAAATAAGATATTTTTTGATTTTAAATCTCTTTCTTTTAAAAAGAAAACAGCATGTATAAAAGAAAATAAGCAAAATAAATACCAATAATTTATAATTAAAATAAAAATTTTTTGAAATTCTCTAGTTAAAAATTTTGGAATATTATTATCATTAAAAAAACTATTTGCTTTACCCATAGCAGTTGGCGTAGGTACATAACCAGTATTACCAAAAAAACTTAATATACTTTGAGAAATATACAAAAATGGTTTTTGTAAGAGGATTTCTGGAAGAGTGTTAATATATTCATGAGAAGTATATTTTTTTTCTGTTTGGTCGAATTTTACTGATTGATTTAAAGCAATTCTTTTATAATACCAATCATCAGAACGGTCTGTAATAAATTTTTTATCAAATGTTTGTATTATTTTTTCAATGCAGGTTATTGGTGTCTGGTTAATATTATTGCTGCAAGTTTTAGTATTAATATACTCAAATATTAAAATATCTTTTATATATTTAAGCATCTCTTTGTCTTGCTTATTATCTAATTTTTCTGAAGAAAATCTAAACATCTCTTCAATTTCTTTTTGAGTTAAAAATTCAGAACCCTGATTTTTTTTAAATAATAATTGTTGATTAATTTCTTTGCTAATTTTCTCTAAATTTGCATTAGGTCTAGTAACTACACCTTTTCTAGTTATATTTTCAAAATCTGGCCTGATATTAATCCAAAATTTTGGAAGTTTATGATTTACAAATGGCTCTCTTTTGTGTGGTGTAATAGTAGAATGATAAAGTTTTTCTATATCATAATGGAAAATTCTAGCTTCATCACTTAAGTTATCTACATATGTAACTTTCAAAGCTTCATTAAAATACCCATAAGACATTAATTTTAATAAAAGAACTTGATTTTTATAAAATGAATTCACGTTATATTTTTCTTGATTAATTTTTGTTACAAAATTTGAGAATATAAAAATATTTATTAATAGAATTATAGATATGATAAATTTACGCTTAAATTCGGTAAATAAGATAAAAAAAATTAAAATTAATGAAATATAAAAAAAGGTATCTTTAGTAAAACAACCCAAAGCAAATAATAAATTTAATATTATTGTATTTACTAAGTAGTTTTCGTTTTTAAGATTTAATATTAAATAGATAGAGGTATAAAAAATTAAATTAAACAAAACATCTGGACCAATCATAGTTTCAACCATGTTCCAAGGCATATAAAGAATTAACAATATAATGGTAAAATAAGATTTAAAATCAGAAGGTTTGTTATATTTTTGGGAAATGTAATTAATTATTATTATTGCAATTAAACTAAATAATACTTGAATTTTTGCAAATAAGTATTTTGAATTATCAAATAATAATTCTAAATAATAAATAAAATAAAAAATTGATTTATAATAATTAAATTCACCTTTAAGAAAATATTGTTCAACATGTATATCCAGTGGTCCAAAATCAAATGGAAATCTATAAAGATAAATTTTGTATAAAATTATTAAAAAAAATATCCATATAAAAATAGATTTCTTCTCAATTAATAAAAATTTTTGTTTAAGAAAAAAAAAAATATTAAAAATTAAATAATATAAAAATATATAAAATATTGCAGTTTTAGATGAGGTCTGTTGATAAAAAATATCAGATCCATAAATATTACTATCTCTAAAAATATTATTTGTTATAAAAATTAAAAATAATGTTGAAAAAAAAATAAATATATAAAACAATTCACTGTTTTTGATATTTTTTAGTCTTTGAAAAAAAGGTAAAAAAATATGCATCACTCAAATTTAAAATCTATTGTTTGTATTTTTTTATTTTTATAGAATTTTAATAATTTTTTTTTATTTTCACTCTTAGCATAAAAAACAATAAAACCACCTGCCCCAGCTCCAAGTAATTTACCACCCAGAGCACCATTTTTTAATGATAAATTGTATATGTCATCTATCTTTTTATTTGAAATTTGATTAGATATTCCCTTTTTAATTTTCCATGTTTCATTTAACAATAAACCAACTTCATCAAAATTATTAGACTTAAACAGTTTTTTTGCTTCTTTAGTGTGACTTAATATTTCATAAATATTTTTTTTTTTACTTTTATTTAATTTTTGGACATAATTTTTAGAAATTAAATGAGCGTTTCTAGTTATTCCTGTATAAACTAACACTAGATTATTATTGAATTTTCTAATTTGTTTTTTATCCTTAATCATTGGTTTTACTAATATTTTTCCATTATCTTTGAAAATAATATTGTTAAAACCCCTGTATGTGGCTGCTATTTGATCCTGATAACCTCCGCACTCATTTAAGATTTTTCTTTCTAAGTCAATACTCTTCGATGCAAGTTTTTCTTTTGAAAGTTTTACATTTTTAAAATCATTAATAGCTTTTATTAATCCAACCGTAAAAGAGGAGCTAGATCCCATGCCAGCTTTTGATGGCATATCACCATCATAATGTATTTCTAGACCACATTTTAAACCCGATCTCTTTAGACACTCTCTAACTACTGAATGTTTTATGTCTGATAATTTTTTTACTTCTTCAATTTTAGAATAAACAATTCTATATTTATGCTTAAAAAAGGCAGGAAGTTCTCTAACTGTAATATAAACATATTTATTGATTGTAGTTGAAATTACTTCACCACCACCATTCTTTAAATACCATTCAGGAAAATCAGAACCACCACCAAAAAAAGATATTCGATAAGGGGTTTTGGTAAAATTCATTAATGATTTTTTGGAGTAATGTTTGAGTCCTTTATTTTACATATAACATCTACAATTTTATCTCCAATTTGTGTAAAAATTGTGTAAAAAATTGCAAAATAATTTGTAAAAGAGAAACGCCAAAAAAAACTTTTTTGTTTTGAAATTGATTTAATTACTTCAGTTGCAACTATGTTTGGATCTCTTTTTTTTCTAGGATCGTTTATTGCCTCTGATTTAATTCTTCCAAAATATACAATTTTTTGCCAAAAAGGTGTTTCCATGACTTCAGGGTACACGGTTAATACATTGATATTATGATATTTGTATTCACATCTTAATATATTTGAGAACATCTGTAAGGCTGATTTACTCATACAATATGGCAATCTACCTGGTACAGCGATAGTCGCCATTGCCGAAATAAGATTAACAATACATCCTTGATTTTTTTTTAGTATCGGTAATAATTTTTGTGACAGTTTGATAGGAGCAATTGTATTAACGTTAAAATTTCTTATTATTTCATCTATTGGAAGTTCGTCAATAAAACCTGCAGCCTCATAACCAGCAGAATTTACAAGACAATCTACATTTTTAATATCATTTAAGTTATCAATTATATTATCTATTTCAGAATAATTTTTTAAATCAAATTTAATAAATTTTAAATTTTCATTTTGATTAAATTCCTCAATATTTAAATCATTTATATCGAGTGCAATTACTTTTTTGCCAGCATCAAGCAATTGTTGAGTCATGCATTTTCCTAGTCCACTAGCAGCTCCAGTAATTAAAAAATTTTTATATTTCATCTTGTTGTATCTCTAACATATGAATTAAGAACTTTAGAGATTTTTATTGCTTCTTCATCTCCAAAACTGTCATGTATGGGTAAAAAAAGTGTATTTTCATAAATTTTTTCAGCAACTATAAGATTTTGTCTTTTAAAGCGTTCAAAAGCTTTTTCCTTATTGCAATTAATCATTCCGTAACCAACAATATCAATACTATTTTTTAAAAAATAATTTTTACATTTATTTACATCATCATTTTTAAGGACTATGGGAAAATGCCAAAAAGCCCAATTCTCAAATGAGAAAATAGTTTTTGGTATTAGAAATTTGGATCCATCAGATAAATTTTCTATAACTTTTTTAACAAAATTTTGTCTTTTTTTAATTCCTGATTTTAAATTTCTATTAAATGTGCTTATTGCAATTTCAGCTTGAAAATCTAAGAAATAATAAAAAAAATATTTTGGTAATTCTCTAATAATTACAGGATTTGCATAAATTGTTTCTATCTTATTATTTAAGTATGTTTTATTTTTAAAATTATTTTCCTTTTTCACCTTTGGTAATAATAAAAATATATAATAAAAAAAATTACCGAAAAAAATCTTTGATGTAACAACTTTTACCATTAATTGAAAAAAAATTATTTTAAACAATAATTTCTTCTTTGGTTTTTCAAGATTATTTTCATAAAATGTTTTGATTTTTGAATTAATAATATTGTTATCAAAAATTAAAAAACCACCACCTATAGAGGTTACAATTTTTCCTGGTGACAAGGACCCTATAGCTGCATGACCAAAAGTGCCTGCTAATTTATTATCAAATACCGACCCATAAGCATGAGAAATATCTTCTATTAGAATTATAGAATTATCATCACAAAATTTTTTAATATTTTTCATATCTCCTAACACGCCATGATAGTGAGTAATTATAATAACTTTTGTTTTATTGTTAGTCTGATTAATTAAATCCTCTTTATTTATGGAATGATCATCTTCATTTATATTTAAAAAAACTGGCTTTAAATTCAATGAATTAACTACATTTATAAAATCTGGTATTTGAATTGGCGTCATTAATACCTCATCGCCTTCATTTAAATCCAATGATTTAAGATAACAATAAAGTGACACTCTTGCTGTTGAAAAAGAATAACAAAAATTCCTAGAATAATAATTTTTAACTAGATCATTAAATTTGTTAACTTTAAAATTTTTATCTTGATCAATATTAAATAATACTTTGAAAAATGAAACTAATAGCTGCTTAAAAGAGATATAAAGTTTGCCTCTAGGTATTTTCATAATTATTTTTAAAATTAATAATTATTTTTATAGTCAACTTTTGAATTATTAAAAATATTTAACAACTCGTCAATACCCCTATCTAAACCAAAAGTTGCTTTGAAACCATGTTTTTCAATTTTCTTATTGCTTACAAAATAGTCTCTTTGGTCTGGATCTTTTCTGTTTTTAAAAATTTTAATTTTTAAATCTTTTTTCTTTTTTTGGATTTTTTTGGCCAATTGAATTTTTGTTATATTTGCAGTTGATAATCCTAAATTAAACACTTTTCCTCTTAATTTTTTAAAATTATTTATTGAAAATATAAAAGCATTACAAACATCTTCTATATGTATAAAATTTCGTCTAAAATGTGGTTCAAATATACTTAATTTATTTTTTTTAACTGCAGTTAAGACAAAGTTATTTACTATCAAATCAGTTCTCATTCTATAAGAATACCCAAATATTGTAGCCAACCTAAAACTTATTGCATTTTCAAATTTCATAACTTCTTTTTCTGCGTCAACTTTTGTTCTCCCATATAATGAAATTGGTGTTAACTTTGAATTTTCATCACAAAATTTATTTTTTTCACCAATTCCATAACCAGAATTTGTTGTTGGGTATATTATTTTTTGATTTTTTTTTAACATTTTTATAATACTTTTAATATTATCTAAATTTACTTTTTTTGTATCTTTTTTATTTTTTTCGCACAATGGAGCACCTACATAAGCAGCTAATGGTATAATGAATTCATTTTTTACAACATGTTTTTTTAACAAATTTAAATTTTTAACATCACCCTTAATAAAATTAAAATTTGAATATTTAAAAAGATGATTTAATGATGTTGTTGAATATTTTAACAGATCGATAACTGTCACTTGATGACCTAATTCAACTAACATGGTGCTCAAATATGAACCAATATAACCCGCGCCACCTGTAATTAAAATTTTTTTCATTTGATCAACTTTTCTCAGATAAATAACAATTACATGTTTAAGTCAAACTTTTATTATTTGGAATTATAGTAGTCTCCATATTCTACAAGAATTGTACTTTTTCCATCTTTTCTTTCATAAGCTTTTTTATAAGAATTAAAAATTTTACTAGGATCTGATAATTTAATTACTTCCAAATTTTTACACATTAATTGAATGGATTTTGAAAAATCACCTATATGCTGATATTGAGGATGTAGAGGTTTTTGTGAACCAATACTAGTTCTAATTATTATTTTTGGTTTAATTCTATTTCCTGCCATAACTTTAAATTTATCAATATGATTTACTAACTGATTGATCCCTAGTAATAAAAAATTCCAACGTGGAAAAATACTTATTGTCACGTTATTATCCATTGACAAACCTAATGACATTCCCATCTGCATCTCCTCTGCGACTGGTAATTCTAAAAGTTTTATTTTTTTTACATCTTTAAGGGTATTTGACATTGCTGTACCTGGATCCACTACAGCTTGTCCTATAAAAATAGTATCTTTTTTTTTACCAAGATAATCCATTGACCTTTTAAGTTCTTTAAAATATTTCATTAAAATTGTACTCTCTTGCCCGCTCCTGCGTGTGGGTATTTTAATTTATATCTATAATATGTAATAAATTTATTTTTTTTTTTTTGGTAAGTTAATTTTTTTAATGACCAAGTATTTTTTGTATTAGTACAAACAGATTTGCCATTGTCTTCTACAATAAAATGAATTGGAAGGTTTTTGTTGATACTGTATTTTATACACTCATGAGCAATTCCAGTTTCTGAGGTCATATCACCAATAAAACAATAAACTTTATTTTTTGTTTTTTTTCTTTTTAAAGAAAGTGCCATGCCAACTGCTATTGGTAATATTCCGCCAACTATGGCTGATGAGTATATTTTTTGTTTTAAAAAGCATAAAGATATTGATTTTCCATCTATAATTTCTTTCTTTAATTCTTGTGGAGGGACGCCCTTTAATAGGCATTGATAGTGGGATCTCCATGAACAAAAAACCCAATCATTTTTTTTAATTTTCTTAAAAAATTTAATAAGAAATATCTCATTGTTGGAATAAAGATGTATTGGTGCTCTTATTTTTGCTTCATTAAATAATTTTGCTATTTCATTTTCAAAAGAAATTAATTTTTTTTTATTCATACTTTTGCTTTAATTTTATTTAATTTCTCTTCTGATTTGTTCAATCTTAATTTTTTTTTCAAGTGAGTTTTTTTTAGAATAGTAAATATCAAAAATTATTTTTTTATTTACTGATATTTTTATTTTTTCAGAATTCTTAATCTCTACATTATCAGCAACTGACATGATAGGCCTTTTTTTTGGATTTAAATTTTTTATTTCTATTAAAGATTTATCACTGATAACCCTGCTATTCCACCTTCTGGGCCGAAATGGACTTACTGGAGAAACAACTAATTTATTTGAATTTAAATTTAATATAGGTCCATGAACAGATAAATTATAAGCAGTACTACCAGCTGGAGTAGAAACAAGCATACCATCACCTCTAAGTTTTTTTATTAAGTACTTTTTATTAACTTTAATTGATAAAGATGCAGCTTGCCTGCTCTGTCTTAAAATTGAAACTTCATTAATTGCTATGGCTTCTTTTTTTGTTTTATTTCTACTAATAACCTTCATTACTAATGGGGATATGGATATTTTTTTTGATTTTAAAATATCTTTATAAAAATTTATTTTTGAAAATTTATTCATTAAAAAACCATAGTCTCCAGAATTTATCCCATAAAAAGGAGTTTTATGCTTATAAAGTTTTTTTAGTGTTTGAAGCATAAAACCATCTCCACCTATAACAATTATTAACTTGGATTTTTTTAAAGTGGTAAATTCAATTTTTTTTTTTAGAATTTTAATAATTTTTTTTGAACGTGAGCTTGGATAAGAAACAATATATGCTTTTATCATTTAATGGTGCCCTCGGCCAGACTCGAACTGGCACTCCGCAAGCGGCAAGGATTTTAAGTCCTTTGTGTCTACCAATTTCACCACGAGGGCATTAATGAATTTCATGAGTGTTTATGCTAATATTTATAATTGAACAAGAGGAATAAGTAAATTTTTTTTATTTTATCTTCCTAGGTACTAGTCTGGTACTAGTTGTCCCATAAAGTCCTATATTTAAATCTATTTATTATAATTAAGTATTTTATAATTATTTGCACTTAAAGATGTTATAACTGTAGTCATGGTTTGAACTGCCATAGAATAGCTACCATCATTTTTAAATCTTATAACTAAATCCATATAACCATCTTCATTAGCATCTGCATAAAAGTAATCTAATATTACAATCCAATTACGTGTTAAATCACTTTCACTTATTAATTCATATGATGCAAGCTCACCTTCTGAACCTGCGGGACTTTCCTCTTGATATGTAACGCTTTCAACCCCACATCTTTCCTTTATATCTTTGTAGTCTAAACTTTTTTCTTCTTTAAGATTAAGAAAACAAGAGGCTTTTTTAGTAATGTCCTTTTCAGGTATGGATAATGAATAATATTTATTTGATAAGAAGTTAAAGTTAAGTTTTTCTAAATCTAAATCTTTAATTAGATTATGTTTCGCATCCTGCTTAAAATTTGCTCTTAACTCAACAGTCTCACAATAATTCATTATACCTATATGAGTATTCAAACTCATTTGGTCGTACTCACCCACCTCTATTGGAATTTTCTTATATTCATTGCACGTATCAATATGTGATATGCTTTTATCTAATAACATATCATTATACTCGCTGGTAATAAGCATACTTACACCTCCAGAGCAAAGGAATGACAAGATTTCACTGTCAGCAATTATATTTTTTGCTTTATCATCTTGGTATTTAGAACAAATTTTTTCAACTTGTTTTAAATCCCGTTTACTTCCACTATCCAATAATTTTTCTTTATAATCTTCAATTAACTTCAGCTCTTCATTGTTATCTGCAATAGAAAAATTAAAACATAACAAACTGATCAATATCATTCCTAAAAGTTTTTTCATTATTCAAAACCTTTAGCTATCCATTTAAGAATAAAATATAATGGCAGTGGTATAAGGGAAATTATTAATAATTCTTTTTCAATATTATAGTTCCAGTCTTGATCGATAAAACCAATGAAAAAAAAACAAAACCACATAACACTTAAAACTATATAAATTCTAAAAATACCTTTTTTAATTTTCATTGATAAAAGCTTATAATATTATCTATCCAGGTACTAGTTTAGTACTAGTCTGCACAAATTAAATAAGCTTTATTTTCTAATCTTATTTGAAAGCTTAATTAAACTTATGAGATTTTATAGGATGTTTAGACTACCTTGGACTACTATGGACTGACTAAAATGTGAATCCCTCGGCTTTTAAGTCCTTTGTGTCTACCAATTTCACCACGAGGGCATTAATGAATTTCATGAGTGTTTATGCTAATATTTATAATTGAACAAGGTTAATAAGTAAATTTTTTTTATTTTATCTCTCTATGTGCTGGTCTTGTGCTGGTTATCCGATGAAGTCCTATAAGTTTTTTCATTGAAAAATTATTTACCGTCCAAAATACTTGTTAATAGAGCCTGCTATATCTGGATAACTTTGAAATCCATAATTAGGTTTTTCAGCTAAAAATTTAGTACTACACAGATTCTCAATTCCACTTGAAAACATTTTTTTTAATTTTAATGCATTTAAAAAACCACAAGCTGGAGACAAAAAAACAGCTTTAAACATTCCTCCATCAGCTATGAAATAATGTTGATCAAAATTCATAATGTGAATATCTCCACAACCACATTCGAAATCTTGTCCCTCTACATCACCTATTCTAGGTGGGCTACTGACTTCGTGAAAAGGAATATAATTTCTTATCTCATTATTAAAATCATTGATATTGAGAATATTTACACTCATAATCTATTCGCTCCTTTCTTTAAGTTTTTTAATTATCTCTTCTAGCTTTTTTGGATCCATGCCTGATATTGATTTAGACTTAACAAATTTAGCTGATGCTATTTCTTCTTCTGTAAAGTCTTCGCTCTTACAACCTAGTGTTAAATTCCATTTATTAAATGATAAACCTGTTTGATCAATCTTTGCAAACATAAGCTTAGGTATACCATCTTTAATAACCAATTTATTTTTATATTCATATTTTGACTTGTCTGTCTTTTTATCACCAACTACTTCTATTATATTGGTGTAACTAAGATCAAAAGTATTTGGATTATTATGAGATATGTTAAGTTTTTGAAAATTTTGCTTATCTTCAATGCCATACATTCCTGATATGACATTCACCTCATCATCTATAGATAAATCAATGATCTCATTTCTAACATCTGAAATATAAAAATTAATTACCTTACCTGCAAACCTGGGATAATCTGACTCAGCTATACCTGCTTTTTTTAAAGCTTCAGTTGTAATTAAACAATTGGCAATAATATTTGTAAGATCAGTAGCTGTACCTTCCCCCCAGCTTCCGTCAATTATATTTGTTAGAGTATAAGATGATAGATAGTCATCTTGAGTAAAATCTGAATATTTATATTGATCATTAAATTCAACAGTAGAAGAAATCTGATTAATTAAATCTCCATAATAATTAAAGAAATCATCTCCATCTGATTCATCACCAAAAAGAACCATTTTTAATTCAACGTAACCATTTCTGCCTAGTATATTTCCATAATACCAGTAAGTTATATCTCCATCTTTCCACTTCACCTTATATCCATAAGTTGAAATCATATTTTCAGAAATGGTTGGCTCTAAAGCCCAAGAAAATTTATCAATTGATTCTGATTTATTTTTGTTAATTGTCTCGAGTAAATCTGATGATTTAAAATTTTTAAATCTGTCTGTTGTAATATAACCTTCATCATAATATTTAGCTTCAATTTTATAGTATTGCTCATTGTCAGAAATAATTAATTTTTCATCAATATCATCAATGTTATATTCTTGGTTATATAAATATTCTTCAAAATTTTTTATATCTTGTTTAGTATTTAAGTAGATCTCAGACTTGATGATTTCTATGCTAGCATTCGCATTGGGAATTTGAATTCTAGAAATTTCTGGGTTTTCTAAATTTTTCCAACCTAGCTTATAGAATGGATCGTTTAAATTAATTTCATTAGCATTTAAATTTAGGAAAAATAAAAATTGTAAAAACAATAAAATAAACAACTTCATAATGTCCAAATTATATTCTCAGAAATATATTGATAATTCAATCTAATTTAAATTTTAATACACTTTTTAAGTGAAAATTTTTTAATTGTTTTTAGCTAATAAATATATAATTCTTTCTCATGCAAATCTTAGGATATATATTAATAATTATTGGTGTTGCAGATTTTTTACTTGGAAACTTTGCACAAATAAATCTTACTTATTTTTTAGGACCGTTATCTACTTTCACTCCATATGTTTTTGGAGGTATAGGTCTCTTAATTTTAAATGTGGGTAATAAATAAATAATAATATTTTTATTTTTTTATATAATTTATAAAATCAAAAATTAACGGGTTTTTTAATACCTAAAATATTTAACAACTTTCCAAGAATTTTTAATTTCTTCATTTTATCTCCACCTGTCTCCTTGCCAACTAACTTAAGTTCTTCTACTAGTTTATTTTTATCTGTTTTTAATAATTTGGCAGCATCATTAAATGACTCGTCTATCTTTTGATCTAGTATGTCTCTAGCATTAGAAACCTTTAATAACGAGATAGCCTTTTTAGATTTTTCTCCAAATCTTTTAGCAAATTCTTCTTGTTCTATTTTAGTGAATTTTTTATCACTTAAATAAATATTCAATGAACCCCAGATAAGTGCTCTTTCATATATATCTGTATTTGATTTTTCTAATTCATCTCCAGTAATTTTTTTGATTTTTAAATCAAGTTTCTTGTCTATTTCTTTTAAATCATATGTTCCTTTAACTTTTTTATCAAAGAACTCATGATACTCTTTTGTCATAGAAAACCAGATTAAAGACTGCATCCTTATTAAGAAACTTGGATGTGTGCTCCATAACTCGTGAGAACTTTTACCTAAATCCTCTAAATCTCTAAGTTGATCAAGATATGTGGAGGGTTTAAAATTAAAATATTTATCACTTAGTCCTGATGCTAGCTTAAAATTAGCTCGTAACGAATCTTCAAGATTAGCACATGATAAAAAACCAATTCTGTCAGCACTTATTTCTGCAGCTCTACTTAGATTTAAAATATTTAATTTTAAATTTCTATCGTCCACATTATTGAAATTTGGATACAGTGCGTGTTGATAGATATAATGTGCAACTTCGTGCCCTATTACAAATTGGAGTTCCTCTAATGATAATAATTCAATTAATCTAGAAGTTAAAATAATATCAGGCCTTGATGCTGAAGACATTAAACTACATGAAGCATTTGCTTGGTTATTGTCTGGAGTTATAAAAAAATTAAATACATTTTCAATTTTAATTCTCTTAAATACAACATCTATCGCCTTACCAACTTTAGGTAATATTTCCCTATCTACCCTTACTGAATTTGTTAATAAGTTAGATAGGTGACTATTATCTAATTCACTAGTTTTTTTTTTGAATTCTTTTAAATCAATTCCAAATTCAGATGGATCATCTTTATGATATTTAAACTTATCTAAAAAATCCATTAATGGCTGTATTGCTTCCTTAAGTCGGCAATTATTTTAACCATCTCTTTAGCTCTTTTCTTTTTCTTTGGATCTTTATGATTAGTTTGACCATTCCACTTAGTGTATTCTTTTCGAAGAATTTTTCTTTTCTCAGCATCATCCATATCATCAGTTATACCAAAACTTGCCTCAGAGGGTTTTTCAGCAAAATCAATTTTATCGACATTTGCAATGACTTTATTTTTCATTTCTTTAAAAGTTTGAAGATCAATTCCAATACTTTTGGCAATCTTATTTACAAATTGCTCTTCTTCTTTTGCTAATTTTGAGTCTGAGCTAGCAACATTTAACATTAGTTCTATTGCTAGGTATTTTTGGCTTTTACTTGCTTTATCATTAAATTCAGAAACAAGTTTAGAAATAGATGCTTTCTTAGTTTGTGCTATTTTGTAAGTTTCCTTAATAAGTTTTGCAAAATGCTTTTTCTTTTCTGAAGCTTTATCTTCATCAAGCTCAAGAGTTAAACTTTTAGCCCAATCTTTAATAACATTTAATTCCTTTTGATCTAAATGACCATCAGAAGCAGCCATGTTCATCGCTAGATTTATTGTCAGATCTTCTACCTTATCTCTATTTTTAAATTCTTCTAGATATCCAATTTCTTTGGATGTAAATTTGTAAATAGTAGAAGCGCTATATTTGATTTTTTCTAGGTCGTCATGTGCACTATGATGAACTTCAGCGTCCGTATCACATGCTGTAAAATTAAATTTTAGATTTCTTCTTCCCTTATAAGGTGCAAGAATAAGTTCTTTTGGAATATATATTAAATTATACCAGTCGGGAAAATATGTGTCTGAAGATGTTTCCCAAACTGTTGTAAGGCTAAAAACTCTATTATTTTTTTCTGCAAAAGATGGGTGGGCTGAAAGTACTGGTGGCCCAAATTCATCATCACCTAGCTCCGTATTATCATGAATTGTTAAAAAAATTTTAGTTTTATTTTCTGTAGGATGGCCAAAAAGTCCCTTAACTTTAACTGCTAAGCATTTTTGATCTGGTAAACCTCTTTCTTTTGGTGGAATTTCCTCAGATACTTTAAGCTGCAGTTTTAATTTATCGTAAAGTTCTTGACGATCTGCATTACTTAAACTTCCTCCACCACCAAATGCTGAAGAAAAAATAGACTTTATTACCCACCACCCCGCTATTATAACAATCCAAATAACTATACCTTCCATAAATTATTCTATATCAAAATCTAAATTTTCTTTTAATTCTTTTAAATCCTTAGCGCCTGCTGGCTTTAAACTAATCTCATGTTTTTTTTTGGATTTTTTATCTTCGAAAATACAATGGATCTTTCCACTATTATCATAAGAATATGTAACCTCAATTGGGTCGCCTGCTTTCGCATTTTTGGAAAGATCAAGAATTTCATTTGACAATATATTAACGAATTCTTTATCTTTTTCTTCACCCTCGCTTTGAGTTACAGAACAATCAATTCCCTTCTGACCATCTGATACTACTGTATAAGTTTTTGTGATTGAGCAAGGAAGTTTTGTATCTCTTGGAATCACAATATCATTAATTTGAATCCCCATATCTCTTTCCTTGTCATATATAATGGCTAATGTGCCCAAGTAATAATTACAAACATCATTTAATTCTACATTTGATAGCGATTTTTTTTGTGCTGAATTTAGATTTCCTTTATTTTGAAGCCCAGCATATATAGCAGCTCCACATGCTACAGCCTCATCTACATTAACTCCTTTAACAGGAGCTTTTTTCATAATTTTTGTAATAACTTTATTTATAATAGGCATTCTTGTACTGCCACCAACTAATAAAGTCTGAGAAATGTTGTTGGCCTTTAAGTCTTTACTCTCTAGTGCCTCTTCCATGAGCATTTTTATTTTTTCAATATAAGTATCTATTGAATTCTCAAATTCACTTCTAGATATATCAATTTTTTGAGGGCCTTTAGGGCCTTCTATAATTTCCGATGCTTTATCTTTGGTGGATAATATTTTCTTTATTCTCTCTGCAATAGTAAAAAGACTCTCATCTTCTAAAGGTTTAACTAGTCCTTTTCCTTTTGCTTTCTTATATTTCTTATCTATTAAATTAATTATTTCTTCATCAAAACGTCTGCCACCAAGATGCTTATCACCAACAGATGTAATAACATCGACCTTCTTTCCTTTAACATTTGCTATCGTTATATCAAATGTACCACCTCCCAAATCAAATATAAGAACTCTTCCATTTATAGATGAGCCAGGTAAATTTGCATAATGTAGTACAGCAGCGGTTGGTTCATTAATTAGTTCTACATCTAATTTTGCCAGTTTAGCTGCATCTAAAGTTGCATCTCGTGCTGCATCAGCAAACATTGCAGGAACAGTAACAACAGCTTTTTTTACACCAGAGGTGTAATCCTTAAGTTTAGATAAAATAATTGAGGATATTTGAGAAGGAGTATAGCCCTTGCTTGTTTTTTTTGCATCTTGTTCTATCCACTCTCCATCTTTTTTTGACCAAACTACGTTGTTTTCCATTTGGCTTTTGACTTCAAACACTGTGCTATTTCTATTGGTAACCGCAGCATCAACAGCTTTGTCTCCAACTATTGCTTTATCTCTCCCTATGTAAACTGCCGATCGAGTAATTCTATTATTATTTTCAGGGTCAGATAACATCTCTGGATTACCTAAATCATCTAGCTCAGCTATAGCTGAAAAGGTTGTACCTAAATCTATTCCAATAATTTTACTCATAAATATTAATTAAAAACTTATATATTTTTTTTTTCATTATCAACATTTTGATTATCAAATTCATAAACTTTAACTAATGCTTTTTTTATGTAATTAACTGTACCGTCTTTAAGATTTAGCTTGTAACCTTTGGCAACCACAGAGTGTATTAAATTATTTTTTTCTTTTTTGTCTGTTGGCTCAGTATTTATATCTACCTCACAACCTTGGTGATCTAAACTTTGAATATTGAGTTCTGGAACAAAAGGTTCGATGCCAGAATTATTTAATATAATTAGTAATTTATCTTTCGTACTTTGAAAATAAGATTTAGCAATTTCGTCATTTGGATTTATTTTGCTTTCTGCATTTTCAATAAATATTATTGTTTCAATGATACCATCCAAAAGTGCCTTATATCTTGAGTACTCATATCCTTTCTTATACTCTTTGAGTTCGTCATTTTTTTCTCTAGCTACTTTTTCAAATGGAGAAATTTTATTATCAAGTTCTTTAATTAATGTATCTGAATATTTTTGAGTTTTTTTAAATTCATTAACTAAATTATGGTGATCATTTTTTGCAAAATTTATAAAGTGATCTAGCTTATTTTCGGTTTCTTTAGGAAATTGAATTAAATTTATACTATCTTTGTCAGAGCTTTTAATTTTTTGGTAAAGTTTTAGGAATAATATAATTACTAAAATTAAAGCTATTATAATTAACCCTAAGAATAAATATTGTAATAGACTCATTTTTTTACCAGTAGATAGTTAATCATATTATAGGAAGTGTTGTCTATCATTAAAGTTTTAATTTTTTTTGTCATCATCTACTAATATTTCCTTATCATTAATAAGGTTATTCAATTGGGTTAACCGCTCTTCTAAAATTTCTAATCTTTGTTTTGTTCGAATATAATCGGTAATAAATAAGTCACCTTCAGAAAGACTTCTTTTTCTTAATAAGTAAAATTCAGTTTTTTTTCTTCTTTTCATGATTATTTAAATCTCCCTAAATAATAGGGAGATTTATTTTTTTTATTAATTACAAACATAGTTTCCAAAAATATCAGTTCTACATTGCATTGTACTGCCATCACTAAAAGTTGTATTATCGTTTCCAAATATATCAGTGCTTGTAGTAGAGCTACTACCTGAATCTCGATCTACACAACGTGTATTTCCAAAAATATCTGTTGAACAAGTTATTTGTGCTACAGACTGTGTTGGTATTGCAAATTGTATTAAAAAAAATGTAGTAAATACAATTGGTATTAAAGTTAGTTTTTTCATTGTTTTCTCCTTTGTTTTCATGAATTCAAAATACATTTTTTAGTTAGATAATCTTGTGTAATTGAATAGTTTTTTTTGGACAAACACTTAAAAATATAGATATAATTTGTCCAATTTTAATTAGAATTTTGGATGAAAAAAAAAATTAATTTTTTTTTAATTATATTATTTCTTACAACATGTGTTTTTGGTAATGCGCACGCAGGTAAAGTAAGATTGTTTAAAGAATTTATTGAAGGTATACCTTCTTTTTTTGACGATTTATTTAAGGGTGGAAAAAATGTTGCTGATGAAGCTGCAATGAATACACCAACTAAAAGTATAGAAAAAATTAAGACAAAGCTAGATCAAGATATTATTTTCAATAAAGTCACAAAAGACACACACAATTATCATTTAGATCAGGCTTTAAATAAATCTAATGTGGAAATTGGATTAAACCACGGTGTAACTATCTCAAAATTAGGGAAAAAAGCTAGCAAATATTCGGAAAACTTATTTGATTTATTTGATTTTAATTTTTCTGCTGAGGAAAAAGATTTTATAATTTCTCCATATATTCAAAAATCATGGACAGGAAAAATTTACCAAACCTCAGAGTATTTTAGTAAACCAAAAATTAATAAAAAATTGCTATTAGTTTGTAAAAATACAAACGAAATATTCTACTTTACAATTATTTTAAATAATGAAAATGATATTAATAGAGCTTATTTAACAAATTATAAGTTTATCAAAACTTACACAAGGGAATTCACAAAACAGGAACTTTTAGTTTTATATGATGAAAATCCTCTTAAGGTGATGTCAACAAAACCCTTTACATCAGATTCGTACCCAACAGATTATTTTATTATTCATGATAATCAATTTTTTGTTCACGATAGATATAATAATCCTGAGAAAATTATTAATGCTAATAAAAATATTCAATTTAAAGAAAATATCAAAGATAAGTGTTATAAAGCTAAACGTGATGGTTTAACTGGTTAAATTGTGAAAATAATAATTATAGAAACTAAATAAATAATAATTCCAAATAGTCTTGATTTTTTATTGATAGCTATCGCAATTTTATAATCTTTTTTGGTCAATCTACTAAAATAGATAGTTAGAAAAGTTGGAATAGCACAGAATAAATAAGATAATAAAATGTATCTATCCAAGCTTGTTAGATAAGATAATTTTGGGATGTCTTCATTGAAGACAAAGTTATAAGCAATTAAAGCAAGTAATGCTACAATCGATGTTGTAAGTCTGGACTCAACTTGATTTGGTGGTATCCACATTACAGACCACGCAATTGATAAAATTAAAAATACTGGAATTATTATTTTAAAAATAAAATAGTTAATATTTCTCTCAACAGTAATTTTTATTTGAATTCTATCTTCTATAGCTTCTTTAATTTTACTTCTATCAAACAGTGAAGCTGATTTAGTTTTATACAAAATGTTGTCAATTTCTGTTTTTTTAACAGTCCATTCTTTTAAAAAGTTTTCATTTTTGTATTTTATTAAATCTAAATAAACATTATTTCTTGGTACAAATGATGTGATGAATGGTTTGGGGTAATAGTTGTCCTCATTATAAACTATTCCATAAGGTGGAAATAGCTCAATTATCAACACCTGTTCATCAAAAGGAAATTTTTTTAAATTAAAATCTGACTTTATTCTTGCAACACCTGATCGAGTGGCAAGAGAATATGTTTTGTCTAAATCTGCATAATAACTTTGCTCATAGGCAGCAAAAGATTTGTCTTGATCATAACCTATTTGCACTAAATATTCATAATCTCCAATAGGGGAAAAAATTTTATTGCTTTCATGAATTTTCTCCAATGAACAATATGTAAAATTTCCAATTTCTCTACCAGCCTCAATCCAATCAGGCCTTTCATGAGATACTTGAAAGTTATAATCTAGAGTAAACTCACCTTCTTTTGTTTTTATCTCGTCGATTGCAGTAATGTTAAAGAACTCTAATTCAAAAGGGTATAGATCGTATTTATCTGCTTTAACAACATATGATTCTTGTAATGTAGAAATTTTAACCTCTTTTTTATCTAGAAGATTTTCAATTTCATTTTTGGTTAATTTAGAAATATCTTGTTCATCAATTTTAATAATTGAGCTACTTGGCTCTAAATTCTTTTCGAAAAATGAAAATTTTAAAATAGGGTAATTATTTTTATCTCTCTTAATTTTAATTACATCTTTGTCATAATCATATTCCTGATGAAAAAATATCCCGAGATCGTTTCTGGCCTGTTCACCTGCTGTAACCATTCCATTTTCTGGATAAGGAATAGATAAAACTTTATTCTCAAAGTTTTCACATTCACTTGCAACTAATTGTTGTGAGCACAAAATACAAATTATAAGGAATAAATGTTTAAAAAATTTCACATACAAACACTAATGTATACGAAATAAAAAAAAAGCCCATTTAATCCTATAATTTAAAATATTTTACAGACTGTAAGCAGTAGATATGATGGTGGCAGCTAATATCATAGCCAAAGTAATAACAAATACCCTTCTCATTATCTTTTTATCTTTTTTGGCGTTTAATTTCATACCAATTCTATTACACTATAATTTTTAATATTATTGTGTAATTTCAGTATTAATTTTGGACAAATATATAAATTAGTGATTTTATAAATGTTTATTTAATTATAAGAATATCTTATGGCAAAGATAAGAAAGATCTCATCTATAGAAAATGGTGTAGCTGAAGTTATCAAAATTTTAAGTGAAGACGAAATCGAAGAAGCTATTGGTAAAGGTGTTTCCTTTTTAAGAAAATGCAGCGACCCAGATCAACCTCAACAAATAGACCATAATGATAGCATTAAATTAGATTTAGCATGTATTAAAAAGAAGAAAGCTCCTCCTCTACTAAACTCACATGAGTACATAATGTCTTCAAATTTTACAAATATTGATCAACATAATGATGATGATTTAGACGCTGTTTTAGTAAAATTTACTATTCTTCATGGAAAACTTGTTGAAGTAATTAAAAAAGCTCAGGATCCAAAAAGTGATAAAGGTGAAGAGATAAGTGCAATTGAAAAAAAAGAGATTTTTGACTCTATTAAGTCTATAGAAAACAAAATAATGAAATTAAAAATTTCTATTGATAAAAAAAATTAAATTGTAATTGAGACCAAATAATTCAATCCTAAGTAAAAAATTAAAATCCCTGTAGAAACTTGTACAAAATTATAAAGTGAAATCGTAAAGTATTTTTTATTGAATATTATACCTTTTTTTTGTTTCTTTTTTAAACTTTTAAACATGATGATTGTTATAATGGTAAATATAAACAACAGCATATATGCTAATTGGTGTGAAATTAATTCACTCGTGAAACTAAAATTATATAACCCATGCATACTAACAGGTATCAGAAGGGCTAAAATTAAATTCATGTAATTATTTTTTTTTTCAAAAATACATTTTGAAATTAAAAATCCCATCATAATTCCACAAAGAGCATGCATTGGAACAGCCGTAAAAGCTCTAAATATAGCAATTTCAAATGATGGTTCTTTATAAAAATAAAGTACATAACCGATATTCTCGTAAGCTGCAAAACCTAAAGATGCCGCTATACCATAAACTAAACCATCCATTGGTTCATCAAAAGCTGTTTTTCTTGTGCAATAAAAAACAATTACACAAAATTTAAAAAACTCCTCTACAAAAGCCGCTCTTATAAAAGTATCAAAAAAATTATATGTTTCTCCGCTTAAATTGTTATCACTAAAACTATCTAGTTCTGATATTATTAAATCTATTCCAAGAATTGTTGCGCAACCAAAAAGGAAAGTTTTAAAAACTATTTTTGGTGGTTCAGGAAAAGAGTCTTGCTTATAAGAGTAAATTAAAATTAAAATAGCTGGCAGAATTGCCGCTAAAATGTAAAGAAAATGCATTAACTTACCTCCCTAAAAGAATTCCCACTGAAGAATAAACCAAGAATCACGATCCCTAAAAGTTTTTTCATTATTTTACTATACAATATTTATCATTCTATGTGCTGGTCTTGTGCTGGTTTTCACAAATTAATTAAGTCTTATTTTCTAATCTTAATTGAAAGCCAAATTAAACTTATGAGATTTTATAGGATGTTTTAGACTATCTTGGACTACTATGGACTGACTTTAACTTCTATCCCTCGGCTTTTAAGTCCTTTGTGTCTACCAATTTCACCACGAGGGCATTAATGAATTTCATGGGTGTTTATGCTAATATTTATAATTGAACAAGAGGAATAAGTAAAATTTTTTAATTTATATATACAATATTACTTTAATATAACTTACATGCAATGTTATTAGCTGGTTACATATTTTAAAATATGTATATATAAAAATATTAAATTTATATTTTATGAAATTTGAACACAAGTTAATGACCAATAATTTTGATAAAACTGATTTTATTGGTGTTAAAAAATTATTAAATTCAAGCAACCCTATTTTAACTCAATCAAAATTTGTAAGAAAATTTGAGAAAAATTGGTCAAATTGGCTTGGTGTAAAGTATAGTACTTTTGTAAATTCTGGTTCATCAGCTAATTTTCTGTCCATGTTCATACTTAGAGAAATATATGGAACTGGTGAAGTAATTGTGCCCACTCTCACATGGGTTTCTGACATAAGTTCAGTTATATTAAATAATTTTAAACCAATCTTTGTTGATATAAATCCTAAAAATTTAGGAATGAATGAGGATCAAGTGCTAAGAAAAATTTCAAAAAAAACCAGAGCAGTTTTTATAACACATGTTCTGGGATTTAATTCATTTAGTGAAAATTTACTTAAAGAACTAAAAAAAAGAAATATACCTATAATAGAAGATGTTTGTGAATCTCATGGAGCTACATTTAAGGGAAAAAAATTAGGCACTTTTGGTTTAATGTCAAATTTTTCATTTTATTATGCTCATCATATGTCAACAATAGAGGGTGGCATGATTTCAACTAATGACAAAAAAATATATGAGTATGCAAGAATGATAAGATCTCACGGCATGCTGAGAGAAATTGGAAACCAAAAAAGGCAAAGTCAAATTTTATCTAAATATAAAAGGTTAAATTCTAAATTTGTTTTTATGCTTCCTGGTTTTAATATGAGAAATAACGAGATTGGAGCTTTGATAGGTATTAGTCAATTAAAAAAATTGAACTCAAATAATAAAAAAAGAATTAAAAATTTTGATTTTTTTTTAAAATTTATTGATAATTCTAAATTTAGAACCGACTTTAAAACAAAAGGTAGTTGCAATTACGCTTTTACATTAATTCTTAGAAAAAAAAGTAATTATAATAGAAATAAACTCGAAAACGTAATGAATAAGAATAATATTGAGTTTAGACGTGGAATGGCTGGTGGTGGCAACCAACTATTACAACCCTATGTAAAAAAATATATATCAAAAATTAATTTAAAAAATTTTAAAGAAGTTCAACACATTCATGATTTTTCTTATTACATTGGCAATTATCCAAATTTAAAAAAAGAAAAAATAAAAAAAATTTGTGATATTTTAAATTCTGCCTTTTAATTAAAAAAGTTATTTTCCACTTGTTCAATAATGTAATGTCCTAAAAAAATATGCGCCTCTTGTATACGCGCTACATTGTTAGATTTGACTATTATTGATTTACGGCAAAATTTTTTAGCTTTACCACCACCAGAACCTAGAAAACCTATGGTTATTATTTTATTTTTTTTTGCCTCTTTAAGAACATTAATAATATTTTTTGAATTTCCTGATGTTGAAATTACAATCAAAATATCATTTTTATTATGTAAGGCTTTAAAATTCCTTGAGAAAAGATTGTCATAACCCAAATCATTTGAGCAGGCAGTAATTGTAGAGGTGTCCATAGCCAAAGATATAGCTGGCAAAGGAGCTCTATTACTATTAGGTTTCAATCTTACTAAAAGCTCAGCAACCAAATGTTGTGCATCTGCAGCAGATCCTCCATTACCACAAATTAAAATTTTTCCTTTTTTTCTTAATTGTTGAACAATTAATTTTATACAACCAACTATGGTTTTTTCATTTTTATGTAAATTTTCAAATACAGTCTGATGTTGATTGATTGACTTCTTTAAGGAATATTTAGTATTATTTTTTTTATAACGCATAATTAAATCTTATTTTTTTTAAAACTGGTAAATAACAATATATTAAATTTTTAATGCTTGTTTAAGAAATTTAATATCTAATTTACAATCTTTATAACCTCGTTTCACTATATTTAGGTATCTTTCTGTTGGAAATTTAAATGGTGTTTTTCTTACCATGGTATATGTCATAATTTTTTTTCCATAATAATAAAAGTAATGTTTTTTATATAAATTTGGAAAATCCTCATAAACATCTAATTTTTTTTCATCACTTTTAGAAATTTCAAATAACGCACCTGGTACAATAGATTTTTTTTTTGGCTCTATATCTGCAGCTCTGTACTTGCTTCTAAATGTTAATCTGAAATCTTTTAAATTTATTTTTTTTAAAAAAACACTATCTTTACATCTTCGCTTCATCTGAAAGTGATGAAGATTACTTCCATAAGCAAAATATAGCATTATCTATCTACTACCTCAATTTTTTTCTCATTCACAAATTTTAAAATTTGAGAATTACAATTATCAATTTTACTTTGGTCCTCAGACCTTATTACAATTGAAACACCTAATTTGCCTGCATGAAAAAATGGATAACTTCCTATTTCTACATCTTGATTGTCATTTTGAACTTTTGTTAAAGAGTTAGCTATTTCACTTTCAACAGTTCTTAAACTGATTGTAAGACTTTTAATAGGTTTGCCCCCTACTATAATATTAGTTAAGCCACCTAACATTGATTTTAAAATTGATGGAACCCCTGGTAAAGAAAAAACATTTTCAACATTAAATCCGGGCGCACCACTTGTTGGGTTTAAAATTAATTTTGCATTCTCCGGCATCCATGCCATCTTTTGTCTTCCATCATTAAATTCACCTGGTTGGTAATAAGCTTCTAATATTTTAAAAGCTTCTTTGTGAACTTCATATTTTATTCCAAAAGCCTTTGATACTGATTGAGCGGTAATATCATCATGGGTAGGTCCAATACCACCAGTTGTAAAAACATAGTCATGTGTGGATCTAAGTAAATTTAAATTATTAACAATAATATCTTCAACATCAGGTATTACTCTTACTTCAGCAACATTTACTCCAATTGAATTAAGCCAAATTGCTAAGGTTGAGGTATTTGTGTCTTGAGTTCTGCCAGATAAAATTTCATTACCAATGATTAAAATCGATGCATTAACTTTTACTTTTTTATCCATATGAAATATATAATTTAGTAATGGAATTTACCAAGTCTTTAATAAAAGGCAAACTAATCAAACGTTATAAAAGGTTTTTTACTGACGTAAAGCTGGGTAAAGATATTGTCACAGCTCACTGTCCTAACACAGGTTCAATGAAAGGTTTGCTAGATAAAGGTAATGAAGTTTATTTGCTTCCTAATAACGATCCAAAACGAAAACTTAAATATGGATTAGAAATTATTAAATCTAGAAAAAATTTAGTTGGTGTAAACACTCATATGGCAAATAGAATAGTTGAGCATGGACTTAACAACAATCTTATAAATGAACTTAAAAATAATGACTCCTTAAAAGCAGAGGTTTTTTTTAATAAGAAAACTAGATTTGATTTTTTATTAGAAAAAAAGGATCAAAAAACTTTTGTTGAGGTCAAAAACGTTACATTATTTAGAAATAAAGATACCGCTGAATTTCCAGATGCGCCAACAACTAGAGGAATTAAGCATTTATTAACCCTTATTGATGCCATAAAAAAAAGTTATAAAACATACTTAATATTTTTAGTTCAAATTCAAAATATGAAATATTTTAAAATAGCTAAAGATATAGATGAAGAATATTACAACGCCTACCTAAAAGCTAAAAAAGCAGGTGTTAATTTTTTGGCTTATAGATGTGATATAAGTTCTAAGAAAATTTTTATAGATAAAAAATTAAAAATTATAGATGACTGATTATAAAGAAAAATTTGAAAAAATGAGAGTCGCAGGAAAACTGGCTGCAAGAACTCTAGATATGTTAACTGAAAATATCAAAGAAGGTGTTTCTACAGATTACATCGACAACTTAGGATATGAGTTTATTAGAGATAATGGTGGTTATTCAGCTCCACTATATTACAGGGGATTTACAAAATCTTTATGTACGTCTTTAAATCATGTTGTATGTCACGGAATACCATCTGATAGAATTTTACAAGAAGGTGATGCAATTAATGTAGATGTAACTGCAATTGTAGATGAGCACTACGGGGATACAAGTAGAATGTTTTGTGTTGGAAAAACTCCGGTTAAGTTAAAAAATCTTATAGATGTTACTTATGAATCTATGATGAGAGCTATTAAAATTTTAAAACCTGGTATTAAATTAGGAGATATTGGTTATGAAATTCAATCATTTGTAGAAGAAAAAGGATTTTCAGTTGTTAGAGACTTTTGTGGTCACGGAATAAGCACAACATTTCATGAGCCACCAAATATTTTACACTATGGTAAAAAAAATACAGGCATGGAATTAAGACCTGGTATGACATTTACGATAGAACCAATGATAAATGCAGGTAAATATGATGTAAAAATGTTGAATGATGGTTGGACAGCTGTTACAAAAGATAAATCTTTATCTGTACAATTTGAACATACGTTAGGAATTACTGAAAATGGTTATGAAATCTTTACAGAATCTGCTAAAGGTTATTCAAAGCCTCCATACTTATAATTAATGATTAAAAGATACTCGCGAAAAGAATTAACTGATATTTGGTCAGAAGAAAATAAATATAAAATCTGGTTAAATGTAGAAGTTGCAGCTGCTGAGGCAATGGAAAAACTTGGACAAATTCCAAGAGGTGTTGCTTCAGTTGTAAGAAAAAAAGCTAGAATTAATGTAAGCAGAATTCACAAAATAGAATCTGAGGTAAAACACGATGTAATAGCTTTTCTAACTTCTGTTACTGAAAAAGCTGGAATTAAAGCTAGATACCTTCATCAGGGTATGACCTCATCTGATGTTCTAGATACTAGTTTTAATATTCAATTGGTCCAATCAGGTAAAATCATTTTAAAAGATATAGATCAAATTTTAAAAGTTTTAAAAAAACAAGCCAAAAAAAATAAATTTACACCGTGTATGGGAAGAAGTCACGGTATCCATGCTGAGCCAATTACTTTTGGGTTAAAATTGGCTTCGTTCTATGAGGAATTTAAAAGAAATAGAAAAAGACTAAAAGATGCTATTGAAGAAGTATCAACTTGTGCAATTTCTGGGGCTGTTGGTACATTTGCCAATATTAATCCAAACGTTGAAAAACATGTTGCCAAAAAATTAGGTCTAAAAGTTGAGCCAATATCTACACAAGTAATTCCAAGAGACAGACATGCATTTTATTTTTCTGTTTTAGGAATTATTGCAGGTTCAATAGAGAGAGTAGCAGTTGAAATAAGACACTTACAAAGAACTGAGGTTTATGAACTACAAGAATATTTCTCTAAAAATCAAAAAGGATCCTCCGCAATGCCTCATAAAAAAAATCCTATCTTAAGTGAAAATCTTACCGGTTTAGCTAGAATGGTTAGAAGTTCAGTTGTACCAGCACTTGAAAACATTGCTCTTTGGCATGAAAGAGATATTTCTCATTCAAGTGTTGAAAGAAATATCGGACCAGATGCTAATATAACAACTGATTTTGCATTAGTTAGACTTACAAATATTTTAGATAATATGATTGTTTATCCAAAAAAAATGCTGAAAAACTTAAATTTAACAAAAGGTTTAATTTTTTCTCAAGAAGTTATGTTGGAATTAACTAAAACAGGATTAAGTAGAGAAAAATCTTACAGATTGATTCAATCTTATGCAAAAAAATGTTTTGCAGAAAATTTAAATTTAATTGACGTCATTTCATCTGATAAATTGATAAAAAGTAAAATTTCACCAAAAAAACTAAAATCTATATTTAATTATTCTAAACACTTTAAAAATGTAGATTTTATATTTAGAAGAGTTTTTAAATAATGAAAAAAGGTAAAAAATTATACGAAGGAAAAGCTAAAATCATTTATACAACAAATGATAAAAACTTAGTTATTCAATATTTTAAAGATGATGCAACTGCATTTAATAATCAAAAAAAAACTACAATTGAGGGTAAAGGTGTTCTAAACAATAGAATTTCAGAACATATACTTTCTAACCTCTCTCAAATAGGAATCAAAAATCATTTAGTTAAAAGATTAAATATGCGTGAGCAAATTATAAAGCTTGTAGAAATAATTCCGATAGAATTTATTGTGAGAAATGTTGCAACAGGTTCAATTACTAAAAGATTGGGCATTGAGGATGGTACTGTTTTAAAAGAACCTCTAATTGAATACTGCTTAAAAGATGACAAGCTTGGAGATCCATTAATATCTGAAGAGCATATTTTAGCATTTGATTGGGCATCAAAAATAGAAATAGATAAAGTTAAAAAAATGATTTTAAGGATTAATGATTTTATGATTGGGATGTTTAGAGGTGTCGGAATTAAACTTATCGATTTTAAATTAGAATTTGGGAGAGTTAAAATTGATGGAAAAAATGAAGTTATTTTGGCAGATGAAATTAGTCCTGATACTTGCAGATTGTGGGACAGTATTACAGAAAAAAAATTAGATAAAGATAGGTTTAGAAAAGATCTGGGTGATTTAATTCCAGCATATACTGAGGTTGCTAAAAGATTAGGTATACTTCATGAACAATCTAATGTTTCAGCAGTAAATGTAACTAAATTATCTTCAGTTAAAAGAAAGAAAAAATGAAAATTTCTGTAATCATTACTCTAAAAAAGGATGTACTTGATCCACAAGGAAAAGTTATTCATCAAACTCTGGATGGAATGGGTTTTCAGGATATTAATGAAGTTAGACAAGGTAAATATTTTGAAATAGACACTAAAGAAACTGATAACGACAAAGCAAAAGCAAAAGTTGAAGAAATGTGTAAAAAACTTTTGGCAAATCTTGTAATTGAAAATTATAAAATTATTGATCCAAAGTAATTAATGAAATCATCAGTTATTACTTTTCCGGGTTCAAATTGTGACAGAGACATGGATGTTGCTCTAAAAAAATTTGGATTTAAAAATAAAATGGTTTGGCATGCTGATACTGAATTACCAAAAAGTGATTTGGTTGTATTGCCAGGTGGTTTTTCATATGGGGACTACTTAAGATGTGGAAGTATGGCATCTAAATCAAAAATAATGCAGTCAGTAATTAATTTTGCAAATTCAGGAGGTATGGTTATGGGTATCTGTAATGGATTTCAAATATTGGTAGAAACTGGTTTAGTTCCAGGTGTTTTGCTTAGAAACAAATATTTAGAATTTATTTGTAAAAATGTTTTTGTAAAAATTAATGATAAAAAAAATAAATATTTTAAAAATGTTGATAACGAAGTTTTAGAATTTCATATCGCTCATAATGAAGGAAATTATTTTTGTACCAATGATCAATTAAAAGAAATTGAAGATAATAATCAAATAGCTATTAACTATTGTGATGAAAATGGAAAAATAGAAGATCAATTTAACCCTAATGGATCCTTAAAAAATATTGCAGGTATATTTAATAAAGAAAAAAATGTTCTAGGAATGATGCCCCACCCTGAAAGAATGATTGATACATCTTTATCAGGTGAGGATGGATCATTATTTTTTAAAAACTTAATAAACAACTTAAAATGATTGTAAACGAACAAGTAGCAGTTGATCACGGTTTAAAGAAAGATGAATACGCTAAAATTTGTGAGCTATTAAAGAGAACTCCCAATATCACAGAGCTAGGTATTTTTTCTGCAATGTGGAATGAACATTGTTCTTATAAATCATCAAGATTGCACCTAAAAAAACTACCTACTAAAGGAAAGAAAGTTATTCAAGGTCCTGGAGAAAACGCTGGTGTTATTGATATTGAGGATAATGATGCGATAGTTTTTAAAATAGAAAGTCACAATCACCCTTCATTTATTGAACCATATCAAGGTGCTGCTACCGGTGTTGGAGGAATAATGAGAGATGTATTTACAATGGGCGCAAGACCAATAGCTAACTTGAACTCCATTCATTTTGGGTCACCACAAAATAAAAAAACAAAAAATTTATTAAGAGGTGTTGTTCACGGCATAGGCGGTTATGGAAACTGCATGGGTGTTCCAACAATAGCTGGACAAACAAGCTTTGATAGCTCGTATAACGGAAATATTTTAGTTAACGCTATGACATTGGGATTAGTCAAAAAAGATAAGATTTTTTATTCTAAAGCTGCTGGTTTAAATAAACCTGTCATTTATGTAGGGTCTAAAACAGGAAGAGATGGAATTCATGGAGCAAGTATGGCTTCAGCTAGTTTTGATGAAAAAATTGAGGAAAAAAAGCCAACAGTTCAAGTTGGAGATCCATTTACTGAAAAACTTTTACTAGAAGCTTGTCTAGAGTTAATGGCAGGAGACTCAATTATAGCCATTCAAGATATGGGTGCTGCAGGATTAACCTCTTCAAGTATTGAAATGGCTTCAAAAGGAAACCTCGGAATTGAAATCAATTTAAATAAAGTGCCATGCAGAGAAACCAAAATGACACCATACGAAATTATGCTCTCTGAGAGCCAAGAAAGAATGTTGATTGTTTTAGAAAACGGTAAAGAAGAACAAGCAAAAAAAATATTTGATAAATGGAATTTAGATTTTGCGGTAATTGGAAAAACAACTAAGTCAAAAAAAATAGAACTTTATTTTGATGATGAAAAAGTTGCAGACATACCTGTTAATACATTAGTTGAAAACTCTCCTATGTATGATCGAAAATGGAAAAAAGCAAAGTTACCTAAAAAAAATAAAATTAAAAAAGAAGATCTTAAGCATTTAAAAATTATTGATGTTTTAAAAAAAATTTTAGCAAATCCAAATGTATGCAGCAAAGAATGGATTTGGCAACAATATGATCATACTGTAATGGGAGATACTATACAGAAGCCAGGCGGAGATTCAGGGGTTGTAAGAGTTCATGGTACAGATAAAGCTGTTGCTGCTTCGGTAGATTCCTCTGCAATTTATTGTTGGGCTCACCCTTTAACTGGTGGAAAGCAAGTAGTTTGTGAAAGTTTTAGAAATCTTATATCTGTTGGCGCAAAACCTATTGCTATCACGAATTGTTTAAATTTTGGAAGTCCTGAAAATGAAGAAAACATGGGTGAGTTTGTTGAATGTGTTCAAGGTATTGGTGAAGCGAGCGAATATTTAAAATTCCCAGTAGTTTCTGGAAATGTATCTTTCTACAACCAAACAAAAGAGGAAGGTATAAAACCTACGCCTGCAATTGGTGGGGTTGGGTTAATCAAGAATTATCAGAATATGATCACTATGGATTTTAAAGAAGTTGATAATATAGTTTTAGTGATTGGAAAAACCGAAGGACATATTGATCAAAGTTTATTTGCAAGAAATATTTTAGATGAAAAAAATGGACCTCCACCTGAGGTAAATCTATTTAATGAAAAAAATAATGGAGAAACTTTACTCAAATTAATTGATAATAATTTAATAAAAAGTGCTCATGATGTTTCTTTAGGAGGCATAATTACTGCAGTATCAAAAATGTGTATTAAAGGAAAAAAAGGAATAAATATTAAAAAACCCAAATATCTAATTAATGAAATAGAATACTTTTTTGCTGAAGATCAAGGTAGATATATTATAGAAATAAACAAAAAAGATTTTAAAAAAGTAGCTGATATATTGCATAAAAATGCAGTCCATTTCGATGAACTTGGTACAATTAATGTAAATGAACTATATATTAATGATAAGACAAAAGTTACAATTGACGAATTATTAACTTCTAATAAAAGTTGGCTTACAAACTATATGAGTAAATAATGGCGATGGATTTAAAAGAAATTGAGAATTTTATAAAAGAGGCAATGCCAGATGCAATTGTTGAAATACAAGATTTAGCAGGTGATGGAAATCATTATTCAGCTACCGTTACCTCGTCACAATTTTCTGGAAAAAGTAAAATTGAGCAACATAAAATGGTTTACAATTCATTAAAAGGTAGAATGGGCAATGAACTACATGCATTAGCAATTAAAACAAAGGAGAGTTAAATGGATCAACAAACAAATGATTTAATAAAAAATGAAATTGAAAACAACGAAGTATGTCTGTTTATGAAAGGCACACCTGACGCTCCACAATGTGGGTTTTCAATGGCTACTTCAAATATTTTAAAAATCCTAGAAGTAAACTTTAAAGGAGTAAATGTTTTAGAAAATCAAAATTTAAGAGAGGGTATTAAAGTTTTTAGTGATTGGCCAACCATCCCACAACTTTATGTTAAAAATGAATTTATTGGTGGATGCGATATTGTTAAAGAAATGTATGAAAGTGGTGAATTGGCAAAACTTTTTGAAAGCAAAAATATAAATTTTAAGGCTAAAAGTTAATTATCTAGAATAATATTCAATCACCAGATTAGGCTCCATAACAATTGGATATGGAACTTCTTCAAACTTTGGAACTCTAACAAACTTTAATTTTTTGTTTTTTTCATCCATCTGAATATATTCTGGAGTTTCTCTTTCTTTATTAGCAAGAGCAATATCGATAATTGCAAGCTGTTTAGATTTATCTCTTATCTCAATTGAATCTTCTTCTCTAACTAAATAACTTCCAATATTTACTTTTTTACCATTTACTTTTACATGGCCGTGATTGATTAATTGTCTAGCTGAAAAAATTGTTGTTGCAAATTTTGCTCTGTAGATAACGGCATCCAATCTTCTTTCAAGAAGGCCAATTAAATTTTCTCCGGTATCACCTTTAAGCATTACCGCTTTTTTGTAAATATTTCTAAACTGTCTCTCGTTAATGTTGCCGTAATATGCTTTTAATTTTTGTTTAGCTTGAAGCTGTATTCCATAATCAGATGGCTTTGATGTTTTTGTTTGACCATGTTGTCCTGGTCCGTAAGCTCTAGTATTAAAAGGACTTTTAGGTCTTCCCCAAAGGTTAACTTTTAATCTTCTGTCTACTTTATGTTTAGAGTTTAATCTTTTTGTCATTTGATAGTGGGCTTTATAAACTTACTCATCATTTTGTCAATCAACGTTTTTTACCTAAACTTGCAAATACTCCTGATAAAATACGTGTTTCTTTGGTTGATAATTCCATCCTATAAAAAATATTCCTCAAGTTTTCAAGCATAATCGGTTTCTTCTCTTTTGATTTAAAAAAATTAACCTCTTCAAGATTCTGAATACAGAGTTTTGCCATAGCAACTATTTCTTTTTTAGATGCTGATTTAACTTTATTTGATTTATTAAAAGAAGATGCTTTTGAATTAATTATGGTTGATAGATATTGAGCAATTATTATTAAGCTGTGAGATAGATTTAATGATTTAAAATCAGGATTAGTCGGAATTTGAAGAGTATAATTGGCATAGCTTATTTCATTATTTGATAGACCAGATGCTTCTGAGCCAAATAAAAAAGCTATTTTCTTTTTATAATTTATTTTTTTTAAATCTTCTAATTGGATATGTTTAATATTTTTATTTCTAAATCGTGCTGATGTTGCAATTACAATATCAATATTTTTTAAAGGTTTTTCTAAATTTTCAAAATTTTTTGCCTTATTAATTATATTTTTTGCTCCTACTGAGGTTGCTAAAATTTTATCATTTGGAAATATTGGTTTAGGATCAATAATAATAAGTTTATTAAAATTGAAATTTTTCATTCCTCTTGCACATGCTCCTATATTTTCTGAGAGTTGAGGTTTGTGTAAAATGAAAGAAATATTATTAACAGACATTAATCTATGCCATGATTTCTGTTATAATTGGAAATAGCTGATGGTTTAATATCATTTAAATATTTTGGATCTACTGTCCAAGTAGAAACTTTTAATGGATAACATTTTGCTACATCGGATGAATGTTCAGATCCACAATCACCACCTGGACAAGCAGAAAGTGCACCCAATAAATCTGTTTCAGCAAAAAATTCTAAATAATCACCAGGTCTTACAGGACTTGCTTTCATAAAGTATTGTTTAGTATCATTGGTAAATCCAGTTAACATAAATACATTTAATACATCATGAACTATTTTTTCTGCATGTTCTAATTGAATATTTTTTTCTTTAACCAAAGCTCTTGTTAAATTTGAGTGACAACAATAATGATAATCACTATCGCTCAAAAGTTTTGATGTATAAGGATCACATCTTGTGCCAATGACATCATGAACCGATCCTCCATCCTTATCATAATCATACCAATCTAAAGTGTCCCAAGTTATAGTAGCTAAAGATCTAAGATATGGAAAACTACTAAACATTTTATCTCCAACTGAAAGATGAGTTCCATAGAGTGCTCTTGTTTTTCCTGAATAGAATTTTTCCTCTAAATTATTTAAATTAAATAAATTTAAATCACCTACTTGAGGTCCCTCTACACTTTCAATTCTAAAAAACTCACCAAATTTAACTTCAAAGGTTTTTGCATCTCTTGGAGGTATTACAACTTCCTCTTTTTTAACCAAGTGTTCCCGAGCGGAATGTAAAATACTTAAATTTTTTTCTTCAATATTAGTATTTGGGTAACAAACTATTGGTTTGGCTCCTATTCTATCTTTTAGATCAGATGGTTTTTCTGAAAATTTTTTAATTTTCATCCTTACGAACTTCCAGGAGCTTTATCCTTAAATAACTTATAATCTAAACTATCAACAAGAGCTTTGAAAGATGCATCAATGATATTTGGTGATACTCCAATAGTAAACCAATTAACACCATTCGAATCTGTACTTTCAATACTAACCCTTGTTACAGCTTCTGTTCCAGTATTTAAAATTCTAACTTTATAGTCAACCAATCTCAAATCTTTTAAATATTCTGAATATTTAGCAAGTTTATTAACATTCTTTCTAATTGCATTATCTAAAGCATTAACAGGTCCGTTTCCCTGTCCTTCACACAAAATTTTGTCTCCGTCTACTTCTAATTGAGCTTTTGCATATGAAACTATTTCTCCTGCATTATCTTTCTTTACCGAAACATCATATTCATTAATAGAAATATATCTTGGTATCTCGCCCATTAATCTTCTTGCTAACAACTCAAAGGATGCATCAGCACCATCATAACTGTAACCAATAAATTCTCGATCTTTCACTTCATCTAAAAGTTTTTTAATTTTTGGATCACTTTTCTCAACATTTATTCCTATTGAATTCAATCTCGACATTATATTAGATTGTCCCGATTGATCTGAAACAACTATATTTCTAGAGTTTCCAACTTCTTCTGGATTTATGTGCTCATAGGTTTTAGGATCCTTTTGAACAGCTGAAACATGCATTCCTCCCTTGTGAGAAAAAGCAGAAGCTCCAACATAAGGTAAATGTTTATTGGGTTTTCTATTTAATATCTCATCTAATAATCTTGAGCATTGAGTTAAGTTTTTTAAATTTTCTCTTTTAATACTTAGTTCAAATTTATCTGAAAAATCTTTCTTTAAAAAAAATGAGGGAATTAATGACATTAAATTAGCATTTCCACATCTTTCTCCCAAACCATTGATTGTACCCTGGACTTGTCTAACACCTGCTTGAACTGCTGCAAGACTATTAGCTACCGCATTTTCAGTATCATTATGTGCATGTATTCCTAAATTTTTTCCAGGAATTTGCTTGCTTACTTCAGATACAATTTCAGTTATCTCGTGTGGAAGTGTGCCACCGTTAGTATCACATAGTACAATCCATCTAGCACCATTATCAAAAGCAGCTTTTAAACATAACATTGCATATTCTGGATTAGCTTTATATCCATCGAAAAAATGTTCAGCATCAAACATGAACTCTTTTCCAGATTTAACAATATGTTTTGTACTTTCGCTTATATTCATTAAATTCTGTTCATTGCTTATTCCTAATGCGACATCTACTTGAAAATCCCATGATTTTCCAAACAAGCAAACAGAAGTACTTTTTGAATTAATTAATGATGAGAGCATAGGGTCATTTTCCGCACTATGTTCAGATTTTTTAGTCATACCAAATGCAGTTAATTTCGTTGATTTAAAATTATGATCTTTATTGAAAAACTCAGTATCAGTTGGATTTGCACCTGGCCAACCTCCTTCAACATAATCAACACCCAATTTATCTAAAGCTGATGAGATTTTTTCTTTATCATTAATTGAAAAATCTACACCTTGAGTTTGTGCTCCATCACGCAGTGTTGTATCAAATATATAAAGTTGTTCTTTACTCATTTAAATTTCCAAGTCGTTTTACCATCTTTATCTTCTATTAAAACACCTTTGTCTAAGAGCTCATTTCTAATTTTATCAGCTTCTTCGTAATTTTTGCTCTCTCTAGCCTTATTTCTTTCCTGAATTTTTTGTAAAATTTCTTTTTCAGAAATTAAAGCTTTGCTAATTTTAAATTTAAGCCAATTTTCTTTACTTTCATTTAATATTCCTACAAATTTACAAGCAGAAACAAATAAAGATTTATCTTCATCGTTACCTTTTTGAGCTTTGTCGTATAATTGATGTAAATTAGCAATATATCCAGGTGTGTTTAAATCATCGTAAAGTGGCTGAAGAATTTCATCAGAAACTTTAGAATTATTTTCAATATCTAAATATGAATTGTACCATTTATTTATCGTGTTTTGACAGTCGTCTAGAAGTTTATCATTCCAATCTAATGGTTGTTTATAATGTGCGCTTAGTAAAGCTAATCTTAAAACTTGACCACTAATCTTATTTCTAAAATCTTTTATTTTTAAAATATTTCCTTGAGACTTAGCCATCTTTTCATTGGACATAGTGATGAATGCATTATGCATCCAAAATTTTGCAAATATTTTTGTATCATTAGCACATCTTGATTGAGCTATTTCATTTTCATGATGAGGAAATAACAAATCTATACCACCTCCATGAACATCAAACTCATCTCCTAAAAATTTCTTTGACATTGCTGAACACTCCAGATGCCATCCTGGCCTTCCTTTTCCCCATGGAGATTCCCATGAAGGTTCGTCATCTTCTGAAGGTTTCCACAGAACAAAATCTTCTGAATTTTTTTTATTTTCACTGACTTCTACTCTTGATCCAGCAATAAGTTCATCTAATTTTTTATTTGATAGTTGACCATATTCCTTGAATTTTTTAACCTCAAAATAAATATGTTTATTATTTTCATAAGCAAATTCTTTTTTTATTAATTCAGAAATCATTTCAATCATCAAATCTATATTTTCTGTTGCTTTAGGTTGATGGGTTGGCTCTTCACAATTTAAGTAATGACAATCTTTACTAAAACTTTCTGTTACTTTTCTTGTTAATTCTGAAATTGAAATATTATTTTCTTTTGAAGATTTAATAATTTTATCATCTACATCTGTAATATTTCGCACATAAGTAACTTTAGGATAATTTTTTTTAAAAATTTTAAATAGAATATCAAATACAACTATTGGTCTTGCATTCCCTATATGGGGATCGTCATAAACAGTTGGACCACACACATACATTCTAACGTTGTTTTTATCTAGTGGAACAAACTTCTCTTTTTTATTTGTTAGATTATTTGTTAAAAAAATATCTTTACTCATTATTTTAGGAATATACTTAAAAAATAGATTTGTGAATCTATTTGATTAATTTGGAATTTTGCATACAGGAATTGGCTCCATTTTATGCAAATTTTGTTTTCTAATAGTTTCGTATTTAGCTCGATTAGCTGAATTAGGATTATCCATAGCTTCTTCTAATTCCTCATATTTTAGTCCAAGCTGACCTTCATCAGTTCTTCCATCATCCCATAAACCATCCGTAGGGGCCGCATCTATAATTTCTTTTAAAATTCCAAGTTCTTTTCCAAGTTCCCAAACTTCGGTTTTATTACAATCAGCTATAGGAGATATGTCTACCCCACCATCTCCGTATTTTGTGTAAAACCCAACACCAAAATCTTCAACTTTATTTCCAGTTCCAACTACTATTCCTTTATTCGCTGCAGCAACTTGATAAAGCGTTGTCATTCTCAATCTAGCTCTAGAGTTCGCCATTCCATGTTCATTGTCAAAATTTGATAAACTTGAACTAAAAGCCAAAAATAACTCATCTAAATTGATAGTATGTGCCTCAACATTTTTAAAATTTTTAACTAACCACTCTTGATGCTTTAAACTTAAATCATGTTGATGTGATTTCTGTTTGATTGGCATTGACAAAACAATAGTTTTTAAACCTGTCAGTGCGCTTAATGTGCTAGAAACTGACGAATCTATTCCTCCAGAAATTCCTATAACCAATGACTCTGCCTTACTTGGCATATTATTTGCATAATCTTTAATCCAATTAGAAATAAAATTTACTTTTTCTGAAGCATTCATGATTTTAAAGTATTAGATATTTAAAATTTTACAATGTCTTAAGATGCCGCTCTATCTGCATTTTTAGAATAAGAGCTATTCTTTTTAATCTCATCTGAAATCAAAAATGCTAATTCTAGGGCTTGGTTTGCATTTAGTCTTGGGTCACAATGCGTGTGATATCTTGATGATAAGTCTTTTTCTGATATCTTTTGTGCTCCACCAATACACTCTGTTACATCTTGACCAGTTAATTCTATATGTAAACCACCTGCGTAGCTTCCTTCACTTTGGTGACATGCAAAAACATTTTTAACTTCTTTTAACACACTGTTAAATGGTCTTGTTTTAAATCCTGTCGCAGCTTTTACTGTATTTCCATGGCAAGGATCACACGACCAAATTACATTTAAACCTTCTTTTTTTATTACCCTAATTAATTTTGGTAAAAATTTTGCAACATTATCTGCACCAAATCTAGAAATTAGTGTGATTTTACCTTTTTCATTTTTAGGGTTTATTCTATTACAAAGATCAATTAAATCATCAGCCTTTAAGGTAGGTCCACATTTAATTCCTATTGGATTTTCTATACCTCTACAAAACTCAACATGGCCACCATCCAGTTGTCTTGTTCTATCTCCAATCCAAACAAAGTGAGCAGATGTGTCATGATTTTCTCCTGTTGTAGAGTCTGTTCTTGTCATTGTTTCCTCAAAAGGAAGTAGTAAAGCTTCATGTGATGTCCAGAAGTTAACAGTTTTTAATCTTCTGTTAAAATCTGAATTAATTCCACATGCATCCATGAAAGCTAATGCATTTGCAATATTATCCTCTAATTCTTTAAATCTTTTTAATTCTGGTGAATTTTTGATGAAACCTAAATTCCAATTGTGAACATTCTTAAGATCTGCAAAACCTCCATGACAAAATGCTCTGATTAAGTTTAAAGTTGCAGCCGATTGTGAGTATGCCTTGAATAATCTTTTAGGATCTGGAACTCTAGCCTTTTCAGTAAATTCCATAGCATTTATGTTATCACCTAGATAACTTGGAAGCTCTACTCCATCTTTTATTTCTGTTGGTGCACTTCTAGGTTTTGAAAATTGACCAGCTATTCTTCCAACTTTTACTACTGGTAATGAAGCTGAGTAAGTTAAAACTAATGACATTTGCAACATCAGTTTAAAAGTGTCTCTTATATTATCTGGATTAAATTCTGCAAAACTTTCAGCACAATCTCCACCCTGAAGTAAAAATGCTTTTCCATCCACAACATCAGCTAACTGACTTTTAAGGTGTCTTGTTTCTCCAGCAAATACTAACGGGGGAAATGTTCCTATCTTATCCAAAACTTTATCCAATTCTTTTTTATCTGGATATTCTGGAATATGTTTTACAGGATATTTTCTCCAAGTATTTTTTTTCCAACTTTTCATATTCAACCTAGGGGTGTTTTAACAGAGTTTAAAGTTTATTCAACAGTGACAGATTTAGCTAAATTTCTAGGCTTATCAATGTCATAACCTTTTTTAAGTGCAGAATAATAAGCAAGTTTTTGTAGTGGAATAGTCAAAAGGAATGGAAGCAAATCATCATTTGTGTTCTCAACTTCAATAGTTTCCCAGATATTTTCTGACACAACTTCATCTTTACTTTTATTGGTTATCAATAATACCTTCGCTCCTCTAGCAATAACCTCCTGCATATTTGAAATGGTTTTTTTATAATAATTGTCTCTAGGAGCTAAAACTACAACTGGCATACCCTCTTCGATCAAAGCTAATGGCCCATGTTTCATTTCACCCGCTGGATATCCTTCAGCATGAACGTATGAAAGCTCTTTAAGTTTTAATGCTCCTTCTAAAGCTATCGGATATGAGTAACCTCTTCCTAAAAACATTGAACCTTTAGCCTCATTAAATGTTGAGGATATTGCCTGAATATCATGATCATGTAATAAAGTTTTTTCTATTAATCCCGGTAGATCTTTTAAGTCTTTAATCTTTTCTTGATATTCTTGTTTTTTAATTTCCTTTCTTAATGATCCAAGTTTTAAGGCTAAAATATACAATACTAGTATTTGACCTAGAAATGCTTTTGTTGATGCAACTCCTATTTCAGGACCACAATGAATTGGTAAAACAAAATTAGAGTCTCTTGCAATTGAGCTTTCAATTACATTGACTACCGCACATGTCTTCATATTATTTTTATTACAAAGATCTAAGGCTGCATACGTATCGGCTGTTTCTCCTGATTGTGAAACAAAGACATATAAAGTATCTTTTTTAAACCTATTTTTTCTGTATCTAAATTCTGACGCTATATCTATATTAACATCCAAGTTTGTAAGTTCCTCAAACCAATATTTGGCCATTAAACAAGAATGGTATGCAGTTCCACAGCCAATTAAAGTTATCGAATTAATTTCATCTGTTTTCCAAGGAAAATTAAAAATATTTATCTCTTTATTTACATTGTCTACATATTCTTTTATTCCAGTTTTAATTGTTGTTGGTTGTTCTTCAATTTCTTTTGCCATAAAATGTTTAAATTCACCTTTATCATAACTTGCTTCATCCGATGATAGTTCTAATATTTTTTTATTAACTTTTTTTCCTTCTTCATTAAAAAAAAGAACTTGATCTTTTTTAACAATGCAAAATTCACCATCATCAAGATAAGTAATTTTATTTGTCATAGATTTTAAAGCATAAGAATCTGATCCTAGATAGTTTTCATTTGGACCATAACCAACAGCTAAGGGTGACCCTCTTCTAGCACCAACTATTAAGTCTGGCATATCTTTAAAAACAATTCCAAGAGCAAAACTACCATGGAGTTGTTTTAAAGTTTTTGTGATGGCTTCTTCTAATTCTGAAGTCTTTAAATGTTCTGTTATTAAATGAACAATTACTTCTGTATCTGTCTGTGATTTGAAATTATGACCTTTGTTAATTAAATGTTTTTTTAATATTGTAGAGTTTTCAATAATTCCATTGTGAACTACTGATACATTGTGAGAGGAATGAGGATGCGCATTTAAACTGTTTGGGATCCCGTGAGTTGCCCATCTTACGTGCCCTATACCAATATTTCCTCTTAAGTTTTTTAAATCAAAATTATTTTCTAAATTATCCACTCTACCCTCTGATTTAACTTCATTGATTTCACCATCTGAAAGTGTAGCTATACCTGCTGAATCATATCCTCTGTATTCTAATTTTTTTAATGAATTAATTATATTTGCAGAAACAGGTTTGTTGCTAGATATTCCAATAATTCCACACATAAATTATTTTTTCTTTCTTTTGTAACTCTTAACTTCCAATTGTGGCGATCTTGTTAGTGCTAAAGATTTTTGTCTAACATTCTTTGTTATTACTGATCCAGCTCCAACAATACTATCTTTATTTATAGTAACTGGGGCAACTAAGGAAGAGTTTGAGCCTATAAATACTTTATCTTTAATTTTTGTCTTATTCTTATTTATACCATCATAATTACAAGTAATTGTGCCTGCTCCAATATTTACTGATTTTCCTATTTGAGCATCTCCCACATAAGATAAGTGATTAACTTTAGATTTATTTCCTAAAGTACTTTTTTTAATCTCTACAAAATTACCTACTTTGGATCCTTCTTTTAAAATTGTATTAGGTCTTATTCTGGCATATGGACCAATCTCAACTTTATTCTCGATTTTACACGACTCTAAATGTGAAAAAGATTTTATAATTACATTGTTTCCGATTTTGACCTTAGAACCAATAACGACATAAGGTTCTATGGTCACATTATTTCCAATCTTAGTATCTTGTGAAAAGAAAATAGTTTCAGGGCCAATCATCTTTACTCCTGATTTTATAAATTTTTCTCTAAGTTTTTTTTGATTTAAAACTTTCATTTAGAACTGATTTACATTAAGTATAAGAGTTGATTAATTCACAATTTATTTCTTTAAAATACTTTTATAATGAAACAAAAATTTACAATTTTATTTGATTTAGACGGTACTTTAGTGGATACCGCTCCAGATTTGATAAGGGCTCATAATCATGTAATGAAAAAATTTGGATACCCTACTAAAACTTTAGGAGAACTAAAAAATGCTGTTGGTAAAGGTGCTAAAGCTATGATGGCAAAAGCTAATGGCCAATGGAAGTGGTTTGATGAAAAAATTCAAAATGAAATGACTGATGAATTTCTGTCTTATTATGGAAAAAACATTTTACATGAAAGTAAATTAATTAACGGTGTAAAGGAATTTTTAAATTGGTGTAAAAATGAAAATATTTCTATGGCTGTATGCACTAATAAAACTGAACACTTAGCAGTTGATCTTTTAAAAAAAATTGGGATTTATGATTATTTCGAATATGTTGCAGGTTATAATACTTTTGAATATTGCAAACCTGACCCTCGACATTTAACAACAACAATTGAAATTTTAGATGGTGATAAAAATAAATCGATTATGATCGGTGACAGCGAGACAGATGCTAATGCTGCTAAGGCTGCTGAAATTCCAATAATATTACTAAAATATGGATATACAGAAAAAAGATCTGAGGAAATATATCATAATCACATTATAAAAGACTTTGTGGGCATTGAAAAAATAGTATCAGAATATCTTTAATATTGATTAATTTATTTTAACTATTAAAACAAAATCACAAATAAGGAGTAATTTTGTTATTACATACAGTTAAAGTATATCCATCAAAAATTAATCTTCCAAAGAAGAAACAGCTTGCATGGAAAATTGCAGAAATAGCAAGTGATAATGCTAAATTAAATAAAGATGCTATTGAAATGGTTATCAATAGAATAATTGATAATGCTTCTGTTGCGATCGCCTCTTTAAACAGAAAACCAGTAATTTCATCTAGAGAAATGGCTTTAAGACACTCTAGAAAAAATGGTGCAACTTTATTTGGTGTAAACTCAAAATTAAAATTTGATTGTGAATGGGCAGCATGGTCAAACGGAACTGCTGTTAGAGAATTGGATTTTCATGATACTTTTTTAGCCGCTGATTATAGTCATCCAGGTGATAACATTCCTCCACTTATTAGTGTAGCACAACAAAATAAAAAAAGTGGATTAGATTTATTAAGGGGAATAATTACTGCATATGAAGTTCAAGTAAATTTAGTTAAAGGTATTTGTTTGCATAAGCATAAGGTGGACCACATTGCACATTTAGGCCCTAGTGTATCTGCTGGATTAGGAACTATGTTAAAATTAAATACTGAAACTATATACCAAGCTGTTCAACAGGCATTACATACAACAATATCTACAAGACAATCAAGAAAAGGAGAAATTTCAAGTTGGAAAGCTTATGCTCCTGCTCATGCTGGTAAGCTTGCAATTGAGGCAGTAGATAGAGCTATGAGAGGCGAAGGTGCTCCAAGTCCAATATACGAAGGTGAGGATAGTGTAATAGCAAGAATATTGGATGGTAAAAAAGCTAATTATAAAGTCCCGTTACCAAAAAAAGGTGAAAGTAAAAAAGCTATCTTAGAGACATACACAAAAGAATATTCTGCAGAATATCAATCTCAAGCATTAATAGATCTAGCTAAAAAATTAAAAACAAAAATTTCAAATTTAAATCAAATAAAAAAAATTGATATTTTTACAAGCCATCACACTCATTATGTTATCGGGACAGGTGCTAATGATCCTCAAAAAATGGATCCTAAAGCTAGTAGAGAGACATTGGATCATTCTATAATGTACATATTTGCTGTAGCATTAGAAGATGGAGATTGGCATCACGTCAAATCATATACTAAGGCTAGAGCAAAAAGAAAAAGTACAATTAAAATTTGGAGATCAATAAAAACTTATGAAGATAAGAAATGGACAAAAAAATATCATGATCCAAACCCTAAAAATAAATCATTTGGTGCTAAAGTTGTTGTGACACTTAATAATGGAACAAAAATAACAGAGGAACTAGATAGAGCAGACGCTCATCCATATGGAGCAAGACCATTTAAAAGACAAAATTATATAAATAAATTTTTAACTTTAACCGAAGGTATTTTGGATAAAAAAGAAAGCAATCGTTTTTTAAAAACAGTACAAAATTTAAAAAATTTAAAATCTGGACAACTTCATGAATTAAATATTGAAGTAAGAAAAAATAGATTGAAACAAAATAATAAAAAAGGAATTTTTTAATGCACTTTGTTGAAAAAGAGCCAAGTCAAAAAAGATTAGATTTTGATCAAAAATTAAAATCAAATAAAATATTAAGAGTTCCTGGGGCTTATAATCCACTCACAGCAAAATTAATAGAAGAAATTGGATATGATGCGGTTTATGTATCTGGTGGAGTAATGGCTAATGACCTTGGATTTCCTGATATTGGTTTAACAACACTGCAAGATGTTAGCACAAGATCTTATTTAATTTCTAGAGTTACTAATCTTCCAACAATAGTTGATATAGATACAGGATTTAAATCTTGTAAAGAAACAATAGAAACATTTGAAGAATTTGGAATAACAGGAGTTCATTTAGAAGATCAAATTGAGAGAAAAAGATGTGGCCATCTTGATAATAAAGAACTTATTTCAACTGATGCTATGGTTAAAAAAATTAAAGAATGTGTTGCAGCAAAAAAAGATCAAAATTTTAAAATTATTGCACGTTCAGATGCTAAAAGCGTTGAAGGAATTGATAAAATGATTGAAAGATGCAAATCCTACATTGATGCAGGTGCTGAGATTATATTCCCAGAAGCTCTTCAAGATGAAAAAGATTTTGAAAAAGTTCGTAAAGAATTACCTGGTCACTTATTAGCTAATATGACTGAATTTGGTAAATCTAAATTATTCAACTATAAAGAATTAGAAAATTTTGGATATAATATTGTTATTTATCCTGTAACAACACAAAGATTAGCTATGAAAAATGTAGAAGATGGTTTAAGGGACATTTATGTAAATGGACACCAAAATAATATTATTGATAAAATGCAATCTAGAAAAAGACTTTATGAATTAGTTGATTACGAAAAATATAATTCGTTAGATGAAAAAATTTATAATTTTAGTACAGAAGGACATGAGTAATGAGTGATGATATAAAAAAAGGTTTACTAGGTATTGTTGTAGATGAAACTGAAGTTTCAAAAGTTATGCCTGAAATTAATTCTCTTACATATCGAGGTTACGCGGCTCAAGATTTATGTGAATATTGTAGATTTGAAGAAGTTGCATATTTAATTTTAAATAAGGATCTACCGAATACCATTCAACTTAGACAATTTGAAAAAGAAGAGAAAAATAATAGAGAACTTACAAAAAATTTATATGAAATAATTAAACACATGCCTAAACGATCTCATCCAATGGATGTTGCACGAACTGCGGTAAGTGTGATGGGATTAGAAGATAAAGAAACTACAGATTCTTCACCTGAGGCTAATATGAGAAAAGCTTTAAGAATTTTCGCAAAAACGCCTACTGCTTTGGCTGCATTTTATAGAATTAGAAAAGGAAAAAAAATAATTAAACCTAAAAAAACTTTAACTTTTGCTGAAAATTTTTTCTATATGTGTTTTGGAAAAGTTCCTCAAAAAGAAATTGTTAAGGCTTTTGATGTGTCTTTAATTTTATATGCTGAGCATAGTTTTAATGTTTCAACTTTCACTGCAAGAACAATTACAAGTAGCTTGTCTGATATACATGGTGCGATAACTGGGGCGATTGCTAGTTTAAAAGGTCCGCTTCATGGTGGAGCAAATGAAGAGGTTATGCATATGATGAATAAAATTAAAAAACCAGAAAATGCATTAAAATGGATTAATAACGCCTTAAAAAATAAAGAAGTTGTAATGGGATTTGGGCATAGAGTTTATAAATCAGGAGACTCTAGAGTTCCTACTATGAGGAAATATTTTGCAAAAGTTGCAAAAATAAAGAAAGACAAAAAATTTGAGAAAATTTACGATATTGTTGAAAGAGTAATGATTAAAGAAAAAAATATACATCCTAATGTAGACTATCCAACAGGACCCACTTATCATTTAATGGGATTTGAAACTGACTTTTTCACACCAATATTCGTAATTTCTAGAATTACTGGTTGGTCTGCTCATATAATGGAGCAACACGCTGCAAACAAACTCATTAGACCTTTAGCAAGCTACAAAGGTAATAAGCATCGAAAAGTGATGCAATTAAATCAGAGATAATCTTATTTTTTAACTAAAAGCTTCTGCCCAAGTACCTTGGGTTGATGCTTTAGAATATTCGGTCGCTCTACCTTCGAAGAAATTCATATGCTCAACTGCATTAAGCATTGTATCCAACCAAGTTAGTGGATTTTTTTCAATTTCATAAATTGGTTCTAATCCTAATTGAATAAGTCTTCTATTCGCAATGAACCTAATGTAATCTTTAACTTCTTGAGCAGTTAAACCTTCCATTGGACCCATTTCAAAAGCTAAATCAATAAAAGCGTCTTCATGCTCAACAATTATTCTACAAGCTTCATAAAGTTCTTTTTTAAGTTTAGGTGTCCAGATTTCAGGATTTTCTTTTATAAACTCCTTAAAAATTCTGATCATAGAATTACAATGAAGCGTTTCATCTCTTACAGACCAAGTAACTATCTGACCCATTCCTTTCATTTTATTGTGTCTTGGAAAATTTAATAAAATTGCAAAACTTGCAAACAACTGCAATCCTTCTGTAAAAGCACTAAACACTGCAACTGTTTTTGCTATATCCTCTTTAGAATTTACATTGAAACCCTGCATGTAATCGTACTTGTCTTTCATCTCTTTGTATTTCATGAAAGCTGAGTATTCCGATTCAGGCATACCAATCGTATCAAGAAGATGAGAATATGCTGCTACATGAACTGTTTCCATTGCAGCAAATGCTGTCATCATCATTAATACTTCTGTTGGTTTAAATACGGTTGTGTAATGTCTTAAATAACAATTATTAACCTCTACATCTGCTTGAGTGAAAAATCTAAAGATTTGAGTTAATAAATTTTTTTCTGGTTGAGACAAATTTTTTTGCCAATCTCTAACATCATCTCCTAAAGGAACTTCTTCTGGCAACCAATGAATTCTTTGCTGAGTTAACCATGCATCATAACACCATGGATATCTAAAAGGTTTATAAACTGGGTTCTCTACTAATAAACCCATTTTTTTTGGTTGAATAATCTCTTTATTAATTTTTTCTGCTACTGACATGATAAACACTCCTCGTACTCTGGCTGCTCGTTAGATTGTTGATTTTTAGATTTATAAACATTTGCTGTGATATCAGTTGATTTAGCATCATTAATATTTTCAGCTCTTTGAATTGATTTTGATCTACAGTAATAAAGGCTCTTTAAGCCTTTCTTCCATGCATCAAAATGAATTTTATGTAATTCCTTTTTATGAACATCTGCTGGTAAAAATAAATTTACCGATTGAGCTTGGGAAATATAAGGTGTTCTATCCCCACTCAGTTCAATTATCCAATTTTGATTAAGCTCAAATGCTGTTTTAAATACATCTTTTTCTAAATCAGTTAAGAAATCTAGATGACTAACAGATCCTTGATTAGTAGTGATTGTAGACCATGTTTCGTCATCGTTTTTACCATGATTTTGTAATATTTCTTCTAAATATCTATTTCTAACATTGAAAGATCCTGACAAAGTTTTGTGTGTATAACTGTTTGCTGCAATAGGTTCTACTCCTGGAGATGCTCCACCACAAATAATTGAGATAGAAGCTGTTGGAGCTATTGCTGTTTTGTTTGAAAATCTTTCCTTATAGCCATACTCAGCTGCATCTGGACAAGCCCCTCTTTCTTCAGCCAAGTCTTTGGATGCTTGATTTACTTTTTCATCAATATTTTTAAATATTTTTTTATTCCATGATTTTGCCATTACTGACTCAAGAGGAATTCTATTTTTTTGTAAGAATGAGTGAAAGCCCATTACACCTAAACCAACACTTCTTTCTCTTTCTGCTGAATATTTTGCATCTTTAAACTGATCAGGAGCTTTATTAATGAAATCAGATAAGACATTGTCTAAAAATCTCATCACATCACTAATCATATCTGGATCATTTTTCCATTCATCATACTTTTCTAAATTTAAGGAAGATAAACAACATACTGCAGTTCTGTCTCTTCCATCTTTATCAATTCCTGTAGGTAAAGTTATCTCACTGCACAAGTTAGAAGTTTTAACTGTAAGGTTTGCTAACTTGTGGTGCTGTGGAATTTGTCTATTAACAGTATCAATATAAATAATATAAGGTTCTCCTGTTTCAATTCTTGCAGTTAATAATCTTATCCATAAATTTCTTGCTGAAATAGTTTGTTGTATAGTTCCGTCAGCAGGACTTTTTAATGCCCATTGCTCGTCAGTTTCAACTGCTCTCATAAATGCATCAGAAACTAAAACACCATGATGTAGATTTAGTGCTTTTCTATTTGGGTCTCCGCCTGTGGGTCTTCTCATCTCTATAAATTCTTCGATCTCAGGATGATCGATTGGAAGATAACAAGCTGCTGATCCTCTTCTTAATGAACCTTGGCTGATTGCCATAGTCAATGAGTCCATAACTTTAATAAATGGAATTATTCCAGAAGTTTTTCCAACTTTTCCAATTTTTTCTCCAATAGATCTTAAATTACCCCAATAACTTCCAATACCACCACCTTTAGCAGCAAGCCAAACATTCTCACTCCAAAGATCTAAAATTCCACCTAAGCTGTCTGAAGCTTCATTTAAAAAACATGAAATTGGTAAACCTCTCTTTGTTCCACCATTTGATAAAACTGGTGTTGCAGGCATAAACCAAAGGTTACTGATATAGTTATAAATTCTTTGTGCATGCAAATTGTCATCTGAATATGTGCTGGCCACTCTTGCAAACAAGTCTTGATAAGATTCATTTGGACCAAGATATCTATCTTTCAAAGTTGCTTTTCCAAAATCAGTTAAGTTTGAGTCTTTTGATCTATCAATTTTAATTATGATACCTTTATCGTTTTGAAAAAGTTCTGTTTCATTGTTTAATGAAAAAAGATCTGGTCTATTACCTTTTGAAACTTCTTTAACTTCTGGGCTATATTCAGAGACAGCTTTTTTGAGGGCCTGGGAGAGAATCTTATTCATAATTTTTAATATATTTTGTTATTTAGGCGAAAACAACTATATGTTGTAGGCGCTTTAATTTAGTATACTAAATAAACGTTTAATCAATGGAACATTTATAGAACGCGACAATATGAATATCAATAAAAAAATTACAATAATTTCAAGAAATTAACATAATAAACAGTAAGTAAGTAACTAATGAGCCAAAATTTAAAAATAGATCCCTATGGTTTTAGAGAATATGATGCCCGATGGTTGTATGAGAAAGACATAAACCAATTAGGAATAGAGAATCTAGGAAAAGGCCTTGGAACACAGATAAAAATACATACCAAAAAAGATAATCCTAGAATCATAGTAGGCCATGATTATCGTTCTTATAGTGAGGAAATAAAAAAAGCTCTTAAAAAAGGATTAATATCTACAGGATGCAATATAGAAGATATTGGCCTATCGTTATCCCCCATGGTTTATTTTGCACAATTTAATTTAGATGCAGATGCAGTTGCAATGATAACAGCAAGCCACAATGAAAATGGTTGGACTGGTGTGAAAATGGGAATCAAAAAAGGACTAACTCATGCACCTGAAGAAATGAAGGAATTAAAAGAAATTACTTTAAATGAAAAATTTATAAAAGGTGAAGGTGGTGAAAAACAAATAAAAAATTTTGATAAAATTTATAAGGAAGATTTAATTAGTAAAAATAAAATTAAAAAAAAAATAAAAGCTGTTGTGGCTTGTGGAAATGGAACAGCAGGTGTTTTTGCCCCAGATATTCTAATAGGTATTGGATGTGAGGTAATAGAGTTAGATTGTAACCTCGATTGGAATTTTCCTAAATACAATCCAAACCCAGAGGATCTGGAAATGCTTCATGAAATAGCTAGAGCGGTTAAAGAAAACAATGCTGATATAGGTTTTGGATTTGATGGTGATGGAGATAGAGTTGGGGTTATTGATAATAAAGGTAATGAAATATTTTCAGATAAAATTGGTCTTCTAATTGCTAGAAATTTATCAAGCAAACATAAAAATTCAAAGTTTGTAGTTGATGTAAAATCAACGGGTCTATATTCAAAAGATAAGATTTTATTAGAAAATAATTGTGAAACTATTTATTGGAAAACAGGTCATTCTCATATTAAACGAAAAGTTAACACTGAAAAAGCTTTAGCTGGATTTGAAAAAAGTGGACATTTTTTTTTCAATCAGCCACTAGGTTTTGGATATGATGATGGTATAAATTCAGCAATTCAAGTATGTCACTTACTAGATAATCAAAATAAAAAAATGAGTGAAATTATTAGTGAATTACCTAACACATTTCAAACACCAACAATGGCACCTTTTTGCAAAGATGAAGAAAAGTATATTGTTGTTGAAGAGCTAGTAAAGCAAATTGAAAATTTAAAAGAAAAGAAAACTGAAATAGATGGTCAAGTTATTAATGATATTTTAACTGTTAATGGAGTCAGGTTTTCATTTGAAGATGGTTCTTGGGGGCTTATAAGAGCTTCTTCAAACAAGCCATCTTTAGTTATTGTCACTGAAAGCCCAACATCAGATGAAAGAAAGAAAAAAATCTTTGATTTTATTGACGATTTGCTGCAAAAAACTGGTAAGGTCGGTGAATATGATCAGAAAATTTAATTTTTTAAATTATCTTCGTCGTTTTTATTTTCTAAATTATCGTTATCAGCTTTAGTTTCTAAATTATCACCATACTGATTGTTTTCTTGCTCAGGTGTTTCATCGCTATAAAACTTTCTAACTAATTCCTCCTCTTTTAGTCGTTGTTCTTCATCAAATTTTTTCTCCCATTCTTTCATACGCCTATTTTCCTCTTCAATTCTCTCTTTTTGAGCTTCTTCAGCTAATCTGATCCTTTCGTTTTCTTCTTCAATTCTTTTTTGTCTTTCCTCCTCTATTTTCAATTCTCTTTCTCTTTGACGCCTTTCATTTTCATTATTTATTCTCTCACGTTCAGCTTCTTTAAGTTCTTTTTCTTTGTTTCTTAATTCCTCTTCCTTGGCTCTTTGCTCAGCCTCCTCTTTTAAAATTTGTCTTTGAATTTCCTGCTGTCTTTCAGTTTCTAGATCTCTTAATCTTTCTTCCATTTCTTTAAGTTTTTCTTGCTCATATTTCAGCTTCCTAGCTGCCTCTCTTAATCTTTGTTCTTCCTCAAATCTATTTTTACTTTCAATTTCTTTTAATCTTATTTTTTCTTGTCTTTCTTTTTCTTTTTCGTCTCTTCTCTTTTGAGCCTCTAGTTCTTTATTTTTTAATTCTTCCTCTTTAATTTTAATATTTTCTTCTCTAATTCTTTGTCTCTCTAACATTTTTTGCCTTAAATCTTCTTCTTTAAGTTTTCTGGCTTCCTCTCTAAGTTTTCTAGTTTCTTCGTCTTTAATTTTTTTCTGTTCTATTTTAATTCTCTGAGCTTCTATTTTTTGTCTTTTCTCTTCATTCTTTTTTTCTTGCTTTTCATTTTCAATGATTAATTTTTTTTGAAAAAGAAGTTTCTTTCTCTCTTCTTTTAATTCATCTTGTTTAGCTTTTTTCGCTAATTTTTTTTCTAAAATTAAATCTCTTTTTTTTTCTTTTTCTAATTGCTTTTGTAGTGCCAGATCTTTTTTAACTTTGTTTTTTTTAATATTATTTAGTAAAGAGGAGAATTTATTTTTTGATTTATCTAATGGATCAAATAAATTTTTTTTAATTTTTTTATTAATGTCTTTTATTGAAACCATGTTTTAAAGTATCAATTAGTATTAAAACCCTAAATATGATGTGTGGCTAAATTGAGTTTTTCAAAAATCTAAATACAACTTTAGATTGTTACTACTTAAATTTGTTAATAAAATATATTTACAACTATTAAGTGTTAATTAAATTTACGAGAATCAACTATTTTTGAATCGTGAGGTGATGGAGGGAGACTGAAGTCACCTCTTTTTTTTGCTTGTTATAATTTTAAGTATTCGTAAAAAAATTTAATCGAAACCACTAAAAGAAAAATTCCAAAAAACTTACTAATTTTATTCTTATCAATACTATGAACTGTTTTAGCTCCTATCCGAGCCATAAAAGTTGTGATCGGTATGAAAATTAAAAAAGCAGGGATATTTATAAAACCAATGCTTAGTGGAAGACTTGAATTTAAATAATTTCCTGAAATTAAAAAACCTATTGCTCCAAAAAGAGCAATTAAAAAACCTATTGCTGCTGCACTTCCAATGGCTTTATTTATTGAATAACCAAAAAACTTAAGGATAGGAACATTCATTACGGCCCCTCCTATACCCATGGGAGCAGATATAAACCCAACAAGAAAACCAAGAATAACTTTTAGATGTAATTTCATTTTAACAATTATGTTTTGTTCCTTTTCTTTTATTAAAAGTAAGTAAATTCCTAAAAATAATATCATTATAGAAAAAAATAAAACTAAGGATTTAGTTTTTAAAGAAGCTGCAAAAGCTGTACCAACAATAACTCCCAGCACAACAAACAAACCATAGTTTTTTACAATATCAAAATCAACCGCTTTAAATTTATGATGTGTTAAAACTGAAACAGTAGATGTTGGTATTATAATTGCAAAGGAAGTTCCTACTGCAAGGTGCATAACATACTGAGGATCTATTTCTAAAGAACCAAAAATAAAATATAAAAAAGGAACAGTTATCAACCCTCCGCCAATACCAAATAATCCAGCAACAAAACCAACGGGTATCGCTGTTAAAACCATCAATAAAATAATATAACTGTATTCGTTTGTTAAAATTGAATTAAGCAGACGGGCCTACTCTAGTATCTACATTGTTGTATTTAATTTTATCCATTATGTGATCAATTTTTTTCACATCAGCATCTCTCACACACATATTTTCACTTAAATATCTTTTCCAATAACTTGCACCTGTTTGACCATGAAATAAACCAAGAGTATGTCTCATAATTTGATTTAATCTTGTTCCTTTTTTTAATTCTTCTTTAACATAAGGAATAAGTTGTTCAATTACATCTTGTCTGCTTGGAACATCATCATTGTTAAATATTTCTTTTTCGATATCTGCCAATAAATAAGGAGTATGATATGCAGCTCTTCCTATCATTACACCATCTGTTTTTTCTAAATGAGGTTTTATTTCATCTATTGAAGTTATTCCTCCGTTTATTATTATCTCTTCATTAGGAAAATCCTTTTTTAATTTATATACATACTCATATTTTAAAGGTGGAATATTTAAATTTTGCTTAGGTGTAAATTTGCCTAACATTGCTTTTCTTGCATGAATGATAAAAGTTTTAACTCCAGTTGCTTTTAGGGTAGAAATAAAACTATGTAAATTTTCATAATCTTCTACATCATCGTAACCAATTCTTGTTTTTATAGTTACTGGCAATTTTGTAACTGATTGCATTTTACTTAAACAATCTGCTACCAAATTTGGTTCTTTCATCAAACAAGCGCCAAATCTATTTTTTTCAACTTTTTTACTAGGACAACCTAAGTTTAGATTAATTTCATCATAACCAAAATCTTCGCCTACTTTAGTTGCTTCAGCTAAAAGTTTTGGAGAAGAGCCTCCTAATTGAAGTGCTACAGGTTTCTCATTAATATTAAACTCTAATAACTTCTTTTTATCTCCTCTGTTTATGGCTTCATCGACTACCATCTCAGTATAAAGAAGAGTGTTTTTGGATATTAATCTAAGAAAAAATCGTTCATGACGATCTGTACAATCCATCATAGGAGCAACTGATACTTTCCTATTCATGGTATAACTTTATATTATTTTTTTAAGAGTTTGAAGCTTCAGTGTCGTCTGAAGATACGTCCACTTCTTGATTTTCTGATTCTGTTACTTCATCTAAAGAAACTTCTCCTTGTTCATTCATAGTTTCTTCTCCTACTGAATTATCAACTTCTGGAGTAGCTGTTTCTGATAGCTCAGCCAAATCTTCTTTTGTTACTTGAATTTTTTCCGGAGTTTTTCTTGCTCTTTTAGATGGTAAAATTGGCGTACCACTTTTTGAAATTTCACCTTTGTAAAGATTTTCAAAATCATCACCTATTTCTTCATCATCCTCTGCACTATCATCAACTTGTTCAACATGTTTTCTAAGCTTATAAACAGCACTATCTGTTAAATCTGAAACTTTAATTTTTTCTTCTGCAATTTCTCTTAATGAAATAACTGTATTTTTATCGTTATCTCTATCAATTGTTGGTTCTATTCCAGCATTTAATTGAGTAGCTCTTTCTTTAGCAACTAGTACTAATTCATAAGGGCTCTCTACTTTATCTATGCAGTCTTCTACGGTTACTCTTGCCATGCGGAGTATCTACACAGTGAGTCTTTAAAAATCAAGGGCTATTTTATAAATAATTAGGATTTAGCTTATTTTTAACCAAATAAAGAAGAATAATTGAACCAAAAATATAAGTTCCTGAAACAACGGCTATCTGTTCAATTGAAAAGCCAATATCAATCAGAAAACCAAATAGAGCCGTACCAAATGCTGTTGAAAATACCATCAATGCGGTTGTTAAGGCTTTTATGGACCCAATATATTTAACACCATAAATCTCAGCCCAAGTTGAGGAACCAAGTACGTTTGCTAAACCATTTGTCACCCCCACTAAACCAAAAAAAACAAAAGAAGAAATTGGTGCATTAAAATAGTAAAGAACTATAGTGCCAAAAAGAAGTGGGATATTCATATAGATTAATAATTTTCTACTTGAAAATTTATCAATTAAAAAACCAGATATAAAAAGAGTAATAACTGATAAAATAGAGTATGCCATAAATGATTGTGCAATTACATAAGGTCCCCACTCTTTAGATGAGGATATAAAAGACTGATAAACAAAAGATCCTGTTGCAATCCATGGCATTGCTAACATCGTCATACAAATGATGTAAAATCTATAATCTTTTAAAACTTCTATTCTTTTCCATTGTTTAATTTCTTTATTGTTCTCCTCAATTTTAGATTCTTCTCTAGTATCAAGTTTAATCTCTTTTACTAAAATAAATGTTGCAGCAGGTAAAACTAATATAACCAAAATAGAAATTGAAACCCAAATATCTCTCCATTCTATAAAAGTTAATAAAAAAACAATTAAAACTGGCATTATAAATTCAGCTAATGACAAACCTAACCAACCTGTACTTAAAGCTCTGCCTCTATTTTTTTCAAAAAAACGAGATATGGTTGTTGTAGCTGTGTGACTTGATAATCCTTGTCCAGCTAAACGCATTAAAAAAATTCCTACAAATAGAAAAATAACTGATGAAATTTTTGAAAATATAAAACAGGAAGCTGACAAAAAAATTATTACATAAGATGCAAACTTTAATATATTTACATCATCAATTTTTTTTCCAATCCAAACTAAAACAATACTACTTAATAAAGTAGCTGATGCATAAATTGAGCCAAATTGTCCATGTGTAATTGATAAGGCGTCTCTTATACTAGAATTAAATAGGCCAAGAAAAAAACTCTGTCCAAAACTGGAAAAAAATGTAAAGATAAATCCAAATACAATTACTTTTAAACTTAAACTTTTAAACATAGAAAAAAATTATGACTTGTAATGTTGCTTTCATAGGTCTTGGGGTTATGGGCTACCCAATGGCTGGATATATATCAAAAGCCGGACACAATGTAACTGTTTTTAATAGAACTAAATCTAAAGCTGAAAAATGGATTAGTGAATATAAAGGTAAAATGGCCTATACACCTGCGGAGGCTGCAGATGGTGCTGATTTCATTTTTACATGTGTTGGTAATGATGATGATTTAAGAGAAGTAGCAACTGGAGAAAATGGATTGTTTAACACAGCAAAATCTGGGTCTATTTTTATTGATAACTCAACTGTATCTGCAGAAGTATCAAGAGAATTAAATAAAAAAGCAAATGATAAAGGGTTTAGTTTTTTAGATGCTCCTATTTCAGGAGGACAAGCTGGTGCTGAGGGTGGAATACTAACAGTAATGGTTGGTGGTGATGAAGAAGTGTTTAAAAAGGCTGAGCCTGTAATTGATTGTTATAGTAAAAAAGTAAAATTAATTGGTCCTTGTGGAAGTGGTCAGTTAACAAAGATGATGAACCAAATGTGTATTGCTGGAACAGTCCAAGGTTTATCTGAAGCAATCAATTTTGGAATAAACGCCGGTTTAGATATGGATAAAGTTATGGAAACAATATCCAAAGGTGCAGCACAATCTTGGCAAATGGAAAATAGATACCGAACTATGACAGATGATAAGTTTGATTATGGTTTTGCTATTGATTGGATGAGAAAAGATCTAAAAATTGCAATCGAGGAAGCAAAAAAAAATGGTTCACCTGTGCCCATAACAGAAATTATTGATGGCTATTATGCTGAGGTTCAAGAAATGGGTGGAAATCGTTGGGATAGCTCAGGTTTGATTGCTAGATTAAAAAAGAAAAAATAATATTTGTGACGGATACAGTTCCTTATTACGAGGACTTTGCAGAAATCAAAAAGAAAATTTGGTCAATGCTGGATAATGCTGTGAAAGACAGAGATTCTCCTTTTAGAATACCTGTATTTATTTGCGGGGATCAATCTGACTTAGATGGAAGAATTGTTGTTCTAAGAAAATCTGATCAATCAAATAATTTAGTACAATATCATAGCGATATTAGGTCAGATAAAATTGAAAAATTAAAAGCAAATAAAAATGCAGCAATGTTATTTTACGATAAAGATGAAAAAATACAGGTTAGATTGAAAGTTGAATGTACGGTTAATCACAATAATGATGTAACAAAAGAATCTTGGTCTAAAACCCAACATATTAGTAGAAAATGTTATTTGGTTGATAATGGTCCAGGAACTGAGTCAGATCTACCAACCTCTGGACTTAAACCAGAATTAGATAATTTTGATTATACAAAAGAACAAAGTGAAGAAGGTTATAAAAACTTTACTGTTATTCAGTGTAAAATTAAATCCATAGAATGGCTTTATTTAGCAGCAAAAGGCCATCGAAGAGCAAAGTTTAATTTAGAAAATAATAAAGATACTTGGTTAGTTCCATAGATGGTTACTGGATATATATTCACAGCATTTCTAATAATTTTAGGATTGGCTGTAATGAGATTTGGGAGTATTCATTTTAAAAAATTTAAAGAGGGTAAAACCAAAATTAAATCAAAGTTAAGTGGGCAATTATCTTTCTTAATTTTATTTATAGTAATAATTGGATTGATCATTTATTCGATGAACGATCTATTATTTAAGTAAATAAATTATTATTTCAAATACCTTTAATAATTATATTTGTACCTTCAGAATTATCTAGTCTAATTTGCTTTATTGGTTTGTACTCTTCAGAATTATACCATTCTAATGCTTTTTCATAACTAGGAAACTTAAGCACAATTATTCTTGGAAATTTTGTTTCTCCATCAAATATTTGGAATTCACCAGCTCTTACTAAAAATTCTCCACCAAATTTTTTTACAAGTGGAGTAACCTTTTCAACATACTCTTTGTAATTCTCAGGATTAGTTATTTTCAATTGTGCTATTACATACCCTGCTGGCATTTATCCTCTTTAAAAAATTGATTTCGAATATTTTTTCCAATTATCTTGATAATGCTTTGTGTTTTCAAATACTGCTTTTTTTTCTTCCTCTGAAACTTCTCTAATTATTTTTCCAGGTGAACCAACAACTAAAGAATTGTCTGGAATTTCTTTATTTTCTGTTATCAAAGCTTTAGCTCCAATAATGCAATTCTTTCCAATATTAGCTTTATTTAAGATAACAGCTCCAATCCCAATTAAACTGTTGTCTCCAATAGTGGATCCATGAAGCATAACTAAATGACCAACAGTAACATTTTTTCCTACTTTTAGAGGGCAACCTGGGTCAGTATGTAATACGCTTCCATCTTGAACATTTGATCCTTCACCGATATGAATATTTTCAATATCTCCTCGAAGAACTGCATTAAACCAAATACTTGTATTTTTTTCTAAAGTAACGTCCCCTATTATGGTTGCATTAGGAGCTACCCAATTTTCGCCAGAGTTTTTTGGTTTTTTATCTTTTAAATCATAAAACATAATCTATATATTTTACATTATGCCAATACAAACTCCAATATGTGATTTTGGTCAAAAAGCTATTCCATTTGAATTAAAATCTACTGATAATAAAATTCTATCCTTAAATGATATAAAAGGTGAAAATGGAACTTTGATAATGTTCATTTGCAATCATTGTCCATATGTAAAAGCTATTACAAAAGAATTAGTTGAAGATTGTAGTGAATTAAAAAAAATTGGTATCAACTCAGTTGCTATCTGCTCAAACGACTTTGTTAATTATCCAGACGACTCATTTGATAACATGATCAAGTTTTCAAATGAAAATCATTTCAATTTTCCTTACTTACATGATGAAACTCAAAAAATTGCTAAAGCATATGATGCTGTATGTACTCCAGATTTCTTTGGCTATAATAAAAATTTAGAACTTCAATATAGAGGACGATTAAGAGAGCTTAAAAAATTTATTCCAGTTAAAGACGGAGAAAGTGATCTACTAACTGCTATGAGACAAATAGCTGAAACCGGAAAAGGTCCTGAAGATCAAATACCGAGTGCAGGCTGTAGTATTAAATGGAAGTATGATTAATGTATCTAATTGTAACTAGATCATTTCCACCTGAGCTTGGGGGCATGCAAAGTCTAATGTGGGGTTTAACAAGAGAGCTATCTAAAAACTTTATGATAAAAGTTTTTGCAGATCATATAGAAGGTCACAAAGATTTTGATGAACAAGTCTCTTTTTCGATAGAAAGAGTTGGGGGAATTAAATTACTTAGAAAATATAGAAAAGCACAATTAATTAACGAATATATTAAAGAAAATAAAATAAATGGAATTATTGCTGACCATTGGAAAAGTTTAGAACTCATTAAAACAACTAAAAAAAAATACTGTTTAATTCATAGTAAAGAAATCAATCATCCTAAAGGATCAAGTCAAAATAAAAGAATATTAAGTGTTCTTAATAATGTAGAAAAAGTTATTGCTAACTCGCAATATACAAAAAATTTAGCAATTAAATCCGGGGTAAATGAAAATAAAATTATTGTAATTAATCCTGGTGTTGATCCAGTTAAAGAACTAAATAAAAAATCATTAGAAAAAGTAGAAAGCCTTCTAAAAGTTAAAAATCCAAGATTAATAACTGTATCAAGATTTGATAAGAGAAAAAATCATGAAAAAATAGTGATGGCTCTTAGAAACCTTAAACAAATCTATCCTGATATTGTTTATATCTGTATTGGATATGGAGAAGAAGAAGAAAATATTAAAAAATTGGTTAAAGAACTAGATCTTGAAGCACAAGTTATGTTTTTTAAAGATATAAGTGATGATTTAAAAAATGCTTTACTTTCAAAATCAAATATTTTTGTTATGCCATCTATAATCCATAAAAAATCAGTTGAAGGGTTTGGAATTGCATATGTTGAGGCTTCACAATATGGTATACCATCAATTGGTGGTAAAGATGGTGGAGCAGCTGATGCAATTGATCATGAAAAGACTGGTCTAATATGTGATGGTAGTAATCTTGATGACATTTATTCCTCGATTAATTCAATGTTAGAAAATAAAAAATATTTAGAGCTTGGAAAGAATGCAAAAGAATTTGCGAATAAATTTCAATGGTCAAAAATAATTCAAAAATATAATGAGATACTAAAATGATTTCAAACAATAAATTTGCAATTTTTTTGATTATAACCTCTGTTTTTTTTGGAACATTAATGTTAACTTTTTTAAAATTAGCTCAAGAAGAACTAAATGTTTATGTTGCTGGATTTTTTAGATTTTTATTTGGTTTCATAATTATTTTTCCTTATATACTAAAAACTAAATTTACAGTTTTTAAAACAAATCATCTTAAAAAACATTTTTTAAGAGCAGTTTTAAATTTACCTTCAATGCTGTTATTTTTCTCAGCTTTAGTAATGATGCCAATTGAAAAGGTTACAGCAATATCGTTTATTGTTCCTTTCATAGTAACTATTTTGGCTGTTTTGTTTCTTGGAGAAAAAATTTTTATATACAGAAGTTTTGCACTGGTTTTAGGGTTTGTTGGAATGTTGATAATTTTAAGACCAGGAATAATTGATATCTCTATTGGAGTTTATATGGCACTAGCAGCGTCTTTTATGTGGTCAATAGTAATTATAATTACAAAAACTATTGCAAAAGATGATAGCTCAATCACAATTTTAACTCATGGGTATACTTTTATGACAATTTTAAGTTTCATAATTGCATTGTTTTATTGGCAAACGCCTGGTTTACAAACTCTGATTTATTTATTTTTAGCAGGTTTTTCTGGCACAATGTTGCATCTTTGTATTAATCACGCTTATAAATTAGTTGATGTAAGTATGACACAACCATATTCTTTTTTAAGTTTAGTCTTCGCGTCTATAGTTGGCTATTTTGTATTCAGCGAAATCCCTGATCTATTTACTTGGATTGGTGCTGGTGTTATATTTTTAGGAGTTTTCATTATGTCATATCGTGAAATGAAGGTTAAAAAAAAATTACTAGAAAACGAATAGATATTAAATCTTAATTTTTGTTCTTAAAGGTTTTGTAAATATGCCAAACTACAATTAAAATTGTAGCTGCTAGGATACATGTAGTTAATGTTCTGTCCCATAAAAATTCCCACGAACCATTACTTAATAACAAAGACCTTCTAAGATTTTCTTCCATCAATCCACCAAGTACAAAAGCTAATATCAAAGGTGGCATTGGGAAATCATACAATCTTAAAAAAGTTGCTACTACAGCTATCCCAATCATTAAATAAATATCAAAATTATTAAATGACATTACGTAAATCCCAGTAACAGAGAAAAATAAAATAAGAGGAATTAAATAATTTTTAGGAACAGCAAGAATTCTAGCTATGTAAGGAATAAGTGGTAAGTTTAATATCAGTAAGATTACCATACCAATATACATAGACATAATTATTGACCAAAAAATCTCTGGATTCGTCATATAAAGTCTAGGACCAGGCTGAACACCAAAACCTAAAAGAGCCCCTAGCATTACAGCTGTAGTTCCACTCCCGGGAATTCCTAAAGTGAGCATTGGCACAAAAGAACCTGAGCAAGCAGCGTTATTTGCAGTTTCTGGTGCAGATAAACCATTTACACTTCCTTTACCAAATTTTTCTTTTTCTTCATCACTAACAACATTTCGTTCCATGCCATAAGCTAAAAATGATGCAATAGTTGCGCCAGCTCCTGGAAGAACACCAATTAAAAAACCAATTACTGATGATCTTGGGATTGTTTTGTACATTTTTGTTCGTTCTTCTTTATTGATTTTAATTGAACCAAGTTCAGTTAAAGAAACTTGTTTAGCAGCACTGGTTGGATCATTTCTTTTTAAAATAATTGTTAAAGCTTCACTCATTGCAAATGTTGCCATCACAACAAGTACAAAACTTATTCCATCTGTTAAGTTCATATTATTAAATGTAAATCTTGTAATATCAGACAAACTATCTTGACCAACAGATGCTAACATCAATCCAAGGACTACCATCATCATAGCTTTTAAAAATTGTCCTTTAGATGAAAAAGCAGCGATTGCAGTTAGACCTAAAATCATTAAGGCAAAATAATCTGGCGATCTAAAAGATAAACTTACTTTTGATAAACTTGGTGCCATAAATAATAAATAAATTGCAGACAATGTTCCACCTGCAAACGAACTCCATGCAGCAATCGCTAAAGCCTTACCCGCTTTACCTTGTTGTGCCATAGGATAACCATCAAATGAAGTTGCAACAGTTCCAGGTACACCAGGTGCATTTAATAGTATAGAAGAAGTAGAACCGCCAAATACTGCTCCATAATAAACTCCAGCCATCAAAATTAATCCTGTTGCAGGATCAAAACCATAAGTGATTGGTATCATTAACGCGATAGCTGTCATTGGACCAAGACCTGGTAACATTCCAATGATTGTTCCGAAAAAACAACCAACCATAACCATTAATATGTTCTGAAAAGTAAATGCTGTTGTTAATCCAATTAATATTCCTTCAATCATCCCATAACTCCAATTGATTGTAAGAATGGATCTCTTAAATAAATATCAAGAATACCATGAAGGAGATACATAAAAGCAGCTACAAATGGGAAGGATAATAAAAACATTAAAATCCATCTTCGTTCTCCTAAAAAGTAATATGACGCAAATAAAAATAAAGATGTAGTCAAAAAATATCCAACTTTTAAAATTGTAGCTCCATAAATAATAGCAATAAGTATAAGTATACCTGTTTTCTTATATTCTAAATTTTTATGATCAACTTTAATAGTATTTGGATCTGGTAAAATAAGTTTTAATCCAGAAAAAAATAATCCTGCATAACCTAAATAAATTGGAAATGTTCTCGCATTAAATGGTGCATTTTCGTCAAATGCAAAAACTTGAATTTGGTAAGCAGTGTATAAATAAAATGCTGAAAAAATAAAAAAGAGCAGTGATATAATTTTTGTAGTATTTATATTCACTGCTCTTATTTCAAATAATCCTAAGGATTATATCACTCCTAGTTTTTTCATAAGAGCTGTCATTTCTTGAGTTTGTTTTTCTAAGAAAGAAACAAACTTGCCTTCTGGATTATATATATTAACCCAAGCATTTCTTGCTCTGACAGTTTCCCATTCAGGAGTTTTTTGTACATCGCCAAGCATTTTTGCAATAGCTGATCTATCAGCATTGCTCATACCTGGAGGGCCAAAGAAACCTCTCCAGTTAACGAATTGTACATCATATCCTTGTTCTTTAAGAGTTGGTGCATCTGGTGCATCAGAAACTCTTGAAGGCGCAGTGATACCAATAATTCTTACTTGGTCTCTTGCACCCATCAATTCACCTAAACCAGTTGATATGATTTGAGTTTCTCCAGATAAAAGTCCAGCTAAAGCTTTTCCACCAGCATCATAAGGAATGTATTGAACAGCATTCGGATCTGCACCTGCAGCTTGGAAAGCTAAAGCACCAATTAAATGGTCCATACTTCCTCTCACTGATCCACCAGCCATTTTAACTGAATTTGGATCTTTTTTGTAAGCATCAACTACATCTTTAAAATTTTTAAAAGATGAACTTTTTGCAACTGCGATAGCACCGTAGTCACCAATTACACCAGCTATTGGCACAACATCTTTATAAGATAAAGTTCCACTTCCTTTTACATAACCTTTGTGTCTAGTAATTGATCTTAATACTAATGGTGTTGATTGAACTAAAACTGTATTAGCAGGTTTAGTATTGATCATGTAAGCTAAAGCTTTACCACCACCACCACCTGACATATTTTCAAATGATGCACTACTTAACATACCAGCTTTTGTTAAAGCTTCTCCAGTACCTCTAGCGGTTCCATCCCAACCACCCCCAGCACCACCACCAATTACAAAGTGCAATTTGTCAATTGCAACTGAGCTTGTAGTTGTTGCTGAGAATAATAGGATTGCTGAGAATAATACTGAAACTATTTTTTTCAAGTTTTTCATTATTTATCCCTCTCTAATTTAAAAACGTTAGTTAATTATAGTATTAATGTTTATTCAACCTGTAATTAAGTAACACAACTTTTAATTGAAACTGCTTTAACAAAAAAAATATCAATCAAATATGATGTTTTATTTTTTTTTACAGATTAAAGTTTCACTTAATTCACTAGTTTTAATTTCTTTTTTCTTATCTTTTAAAAAGTTGATGATAGAAGCTTAGTGAATGATTAAACATCAAATCAAATCTTATCTTGAAAATGCGAAACAAGTATTTTCAATTAAATTTATTTCTGTTCTGATAATTTCTTTTCCTAGCGCAATTATTGCTGAATATTTTAATATTCCTCTTGCTTGGTTTTTAGGTCCAATGATTATCACATCACTTGCTGCTTTATCAGGTCTTAAAATTACTATGCCAAAAATTGTATTAAGTTTTATCTTGATAATTTTGGGTTTGCATATTGGAAATTACATTGATCAAAATCTATTTAATCAAATGCTTGATTGGATTTGGACTTCATTGATTATGTTAATTTACATAATAATTTGTATTTTAGTTGTAGCTAAATACCTCCAAAAATTTGCAAGTTATGGAGAAAAAGCTTCAATATTTTCAGCAGCACCTGGTGCACTGGGTCCTTTAATGATTTTAGCAGAAAATGAAAAAACAGATTTATCTCAAGTTGCAACTTCTCACTTAATTAGATTAATAATCATAATAACTGTCATTCCATTTATTATAGTTAATAATACTGACAACAGTGTTTTGTTAAATGATGACTTCAATTATTTAGATCAAAATCATTTCAATTTAATTTTACTTATTTTTGCTTCTTTGTTTTTTATATTTGTTTTTGATAAAATTAGAATACCTGCAGCTTTACTATCTGGAACATTATTTGCGAGTGGTTTGTTACAAATTACTGATATAGCTTCTTATAAATTACCAGATGAAACAGTAAATTTTTGTTTGCTAATTCTCGGCTCTTCAGTTGGTTGTAGATTTGCTGAAAAAACTGTTAAAGAGATAGCTAATAATTCTCTTCATAGTATTGTAGCTACTACTATTTTGGTAGTATTAGGTTTGTTTGCAGCCTATGTTGCAACATTCTTTGTAGAGACAAATATTTTAACTTTAATATTATCTTATAGTCCTGGTGGAATTTATGAGGTGGCAGTTATAGCAATTGCTTTTGATCTAGACCCAGATTTTGTTGCTTTTCACCATATAATAAGATTACTTTTTATACTTTTCACAGTTCCTGTATTTTTAAGATTATTAGAAAAAATTAAGAAATAATTTCAGAAAGTCTTTCAAAAACTTTTTCTGCTGAGAGTTTAGATAATTCAGGAGCTTGTATTGCTTTAAAATTTTCCCTTTCAATACTTACTTTAAAAGGAGTTGTGTGAGATCCAAATAAAGCAATTCCTTTTGAACCTAAATGAGCTGTCATATGTGCTGGTCCAGTATCATTTGCAACAACAAATGAACTATCTTTAATTAATGTTGCTAACTGAGAAATATCTAAAGCTTTACCATTATCTAAAACACAAAGTGCATTAATATTTGATGCTTCTTTAATTTCACTCGGTCCAGGTGCAATAACTACTTTAAATTTGTTATCTGACTTTTCATTAATCATAGCAATTAACTCATTATAATAAGGCCATTTCTTTGAAGTTAAATGAGGAGAACAAAAAGGAAAAAGAAGAATATATTTATCTAATTGATGGTGATTTTTTATTTGAGATATGTCTGTTGCGCTCCATGAAAAATCAGGATTTAAAGTATGATTTGTATTTATGCCTGAACTTTTTAATTGATGATCAAATCTAGATAGAACAGAGTCTTTATCAAAATCTTCTTTTGAAGTTCCTTCAGGTAATGTTGTATCAGTAGATGACCAAGTATCTTTTGTTGCTTTTGGAAATAAAATTTTTTTATAAAAGGCTGTTCTACTTGAATTCTGTAGATCATAAACTTTAGAAAAATTGTATTTTTTTATATTTTTCATTAATGAATATAAATAAATCAGGTTTAGTCTTGATAATCGCTTATCTAAAATAACATCAGAAATATGTGGATTTTTTTTAAATAAATCAAAGTATGGATTAGTTGTGAGCAAATAAGTTTCATCTCCTTTATGATTCTCAGAAATATCTTGAATTGCACCACTAGCTTGAGCTATATCACCCAAAGATCCATGTTTAATGATTAAAATATTAGACATATTTTTAACAATTTAACATAGTATAAAATTTAATGAATAAAATTATAGTAGAAGTTTCGGTTGGTGAGCTTTTAGACAAAATTTCAATCTTAGAAATTAAAAAAGAAAAAATTAAAGACCCTGAAAAACTAAAATTCATATCTAATGAACATTCGATTCTTAAAGATCAGTTAGAAAAAAATGTTAAATCTGACAATAAACTTAATAAATTATTCCAAGATTTAAAAGAAATTAATGCCAAGTTGTGGGTTATAGAAGATGACAAAAGAGATTGTGAAAAAAATAAGGACTTTGGTGATAAATTTATAAAATTATCTAGAGATGTTCATTTTTTAAATGATGATCGAGCAAAAATTAAATTAGAAATGAATAATCACACCGGATCAATTATCAAAGAAATTAAAGAATATACTAGCTACTAAAAACTTTAGGAAACCAATCATCTCTCATCAAATCTCCTGTTTTTAAATTTATCCCATCAAATGGAGGTGAAGTTGGTCCTCCTCTATCAATATATTTTACATCATTTCCTATAAATCGCATCGAAAATGCTCTTCGTGATTTAGAGGAATTATTTCCTGTTGAACCATGTACAATTTTAAAATTAAATAAAATAGCATCCCCTAAACTTAGTTCTGGAATTAAAATATTTTTTTCAAATTCTTTTGAAGGAGGTAAATCCATAAAAGCACTATCATCATCATACCAAGATCGGTTATTTGACCATTTTGTGGGTCTAATTAACTTTGACCATTTGTGAGAACCTAAAATTAATTTAAGATTATTTTTATGATCAACCTCATCTAATGGAATCCAAAAACTTCCAGTATCGTTACCATCAACACAGTAATAAGGCATATCTTGATGCCATGGTGTTTCTTTACTAGTACCTGGATCCTTTATGAAAATATGTTCATGAAAAATTTGGGTAAATTTAGAATTAGTTGCTTCTGCAACTATTTGAGCTCCAGGTGAATTATACAAACAATCCTTAAATTCTTCTATCCTTTCCCAATTGCAATAATCTTCAAAAAACCTTCCTTTTTCATCAGTTACATTTTCTCTTCCGTGCTTACTTGGATTGTCTAAAACTTTTTGAAATCCCTTTTTAAGTGGCTCAATCCAGTCTTTAAATACATCCTTAATTATTATTACACCATCATGTTTATAATCATTAATTTGTTTCTCTGATAAAAACATTTTTATTGTTGAAAACTGTACTTTTTCTCTAAATATTTAATCACATTATGAATGATAAAAGTCATAAACAAATAAATTCCACCAGCAACAATAAATACTTCGATTGGTTTAAAAGTAGTTGAAATTATATATTTAGCAACACCAGTTAAATCCATTAAAGTTACTGTGCTTGCTAAAGAAGTTCCTTTCATCATCAAAATAATTTCATTGCCGTATGCTGGGAGTGATTGTCGAATGGCAATTGGAATTTGGATTTTATAAAAGATTACTTTGTTTGATATTCCTAGGCTTTTCCCAGCCTCGATTATACCCGGTTTTATTGTTTGAAATGCTGATCTTAAAATTTCTGAGGTATATGCTCCAGTATTTAAAGTAAATGCTATTATTGCACACCAATAAGGTTCTTTTAAAATTACCCATAGAAATGTTGTTCTTAAATATTCAATCTGTCCTAATCCAAAATAAATTATAAAAATTTGGACCAGTAATGGTGTTCCTCTAAATATATATGAATAGCCATAAGCAAATTTATTAATAAATATATTTTTATTTAATCTTAAAATTGCAAAGAAAAGACCTAGGAATAATCCAAAAAATAATGATGCAGATAACAATTTTAAAGTAACAACTGTAGCACCTAAAAGTTTAGGAAAACTAGTGATCATTAAATCAAAATCCATTAATACCCCCTGCTATACTTAACTTCTAACTTGTTAATTAATTTCATACTCACGTAAGTAAGTAAAAGATATAAAACTGCTGCAAATGAATAGAAGAATAGTGGATCTCTAGTAGACCCTGCTGCAATATAAGATTGTCTCATTATTTCAACCAATCCTGTTACTGAAATAAGAGAAGTATCTTTTAAAGTTATTTGCCAAACATTGCTTAAATTTGGAATAGCTAGTCTTAACATCTGAGGAAGTATTATTTTATAAAATTGCCCAAACTTATTTATTCCAAGAACCTTTGCAGCTTCAAATTGACCTTTATCTATAGATTGTATGGCGCCTCTAAATACTTCTGTTGAATATGCTCCAGAAATAATACCAATAGCCATTGAACCAGTTATAAAAGAGTTAATTTCTATGTATTCATAATAACCAAAAATAGAAGCTACATACATGATGGCTCCACTGCCCCCAAAAAAGAAAAGGTATATTACTAATAGTTCAGGTACTCCACGTATAACTGTGGTGTAAAAATTACCAACTAAATTTAAAGTTTTGTATTTTGAAAGTTTTAAAGGAGTAAAGATTAATGCAAAAAAAAAGCCAACCAACATTGCTGTAATTGATACAGCTATTGTCATTAAGGTTGCGTAAAATAACTCGTCACCCCAACCTGTTTTTCCAAATGCGAGAAGTTCCATATAGATTGGCGACTATATATTATAGTCGCCAGATCTGAAATGAATTACATAGAAGCGTCGAAACCAAAGTGCTTAATAGCAAGTTTGCTAATAATTCCCTGTTTTCTAGCTTTATCAATTGCTTTGTTGAAGTCCTTTAAGATTTTAGCATCTCTTTTTCCAATAGCACTATCGCTAGCTTGTCTTATACCAACACCTACACCATTACCAAATGCACCACCTGAAAAAGTTGGTCCAACTAATACAACTGGTTTACCTGATTTGTCTGCATAATCTGTAAATGCAACTGCTGCAGCTAAAGCAACGTCACATCTTCCAGAAGTTAGATCTAGGTTAACTTCATCTTGAGTTTTATAAGTTCTAACATTTACACTTCCTACATCACCAGACTCTAAAAAGTTTTGGTGAATTGTTCCTGTTTGAGTACAAACAGTTTTACCAGCAAGTGCTCCTGTTAATGTTTTAAGAGCTTTTTTAACATCGGATCCACCCAATGATAAATTAATACCTTCTGGTGTATCCATGCCCTCTAGACTTGAACCTTTCATTACTGCTAGAGAAGCTACTTCATCAGCATAACCTTGTGAAAAAGTAATTGTTTTTTGTCTTTCAGCAGTAATGGACATTCCAGCCATTATTGCATCAAACTTTCTCATTAGTAGAGCTGGTATCATGCCGTCCCAGTCTTGTTCAACAATTGTACACTCATACTTCATAATTGTACAAAGTTCTTGAGCAAGCTCGACTTCAAAACCTATTAGATTACCTGATGCATCTTTTGAATTCCATGGAGGATAAGCGCCTTCAGTTCCAATTTTTATTTTTTCAGCAGAAACATTTCCAATGATAAATAAAGAAGCAAGAACTGTTAAAATAGTTTTTTTGAATATATTCATTATTTTCTCCTTTAATTAAAGAAGAATTATTTCACAAATTTTAATAAGAAAAAAGTAAAATTAATGATTAATTGATGAAGAAAAATTCCAAGAGCAATCAAAGCTTGGTATGTAAACTCTTGCTAATTTCGCGTTTCCAAAATTTTGATTAAAAACATTCAGCCAATTTTCAACCTGTTGTGGTTTTTTATCCTGACTCCCTACTTGAGCTGTAATAACTCCCTTCGGTTTTAATATTCTGACTAATGAATCCATATTTTTTGCAGCTAAATCTATACAAAATTGATCATCATTTAGATCAACAAAAATATGATCATAAGTATCATCACTTACTGATTTAATGCTTTCGAAAGCATCACCCCAAACGCATTTTACAGAATTTTTTTCTGTTGCTTTTTTTCCAATATCTCCAAGATGTTTATTACAAACATCCACAACTTCAGGATCTAGTTCGTACCAATCAATAAAGTTAAAATTTTTTGAAATACATTCTCTTGCAACCCCACCATCACCACCACCAATAATTGCAGCTCTTTCATTGTCTTTATTTAAATCTAGACCAGAACCTACAAAGGTTGAGCTATATAAATGCTCATCAGTAGCAGCAACTTGTATCTCACCGTCTATAAACAAAGACTTACCAAATTGTTCTAAGTCTAAAATTTCTATATGTTGGCCAACTTTAGATTTAAAATCTTCTAAAACATCGTTCACTACATATGATTTTTGTAAGCCTGGTGAGCTATAGATATCATGATAAAGAGATTTTGTGTCTCTATTAAATTCTTTTTTAACTATTCTTTTGTGTTCAAATTCTTTTTTTATAATATTAATTGCAACTGATGGGCTTACTTTTCCACATGTAAAAAAATCAAAACTAATAATTCCTTTTTCAGGAAAAGTATGAAAACTGATGTGACTTTCTGCTAACAATGCAAGAATTGTAAAACCTTGGGGTTCAAACTTATATTTTGAAATATTTAAAATTGTTACTTTTGCAGCTTTTGCAATATCATTAATTACTTTTTCAAATACAGATGGATCATACTCTTTGGTAGTTCCAATAATATCTAGAGTTATATGCTCTCCAACTTTAGTCAATTTATTATCCCTTTTTATAACCCTTAACTTTTTCTAGTATTTTTTGCATTTCTGCAAAAGATAGATTCTTTGGTTGACCAAGTTTTAGTGCAAGAAAGTATTGATGGCAAATATTTTCTACTTCTTGAGCAAGTTCAAATGCTTTGTTTAAAGAGTCTCCAAATGCAATCTGTCCGTGATTTGCCATTAAACATGCTTTCCTATTTTGAAGAGCTTTAATTATATTGTTGGATAATTCTTTTGTACCAAAGGTTGCGTATTCTGCGCACTTAATATCCTCACCACCCATTAATGCTATCATGTAATGAAAAGGTGGTATTGGTTTCCTGTGAGTTGAAATTGCAGTAGCGTGAGTCGAATGAGCATGAACTATAGCTTTTGCTTCTCTTTTATTTTTATAAATGTCTTGATGAAATCTCCATTCAGAAGATGGGTTTAGTCCAGAATTAAAAATTTTAAGAAAATCATATTCTTTTTCATTTGATAAAAAAACTATGTCTTCTTCTTTTAAATTTTCATATTTAATTCCTGATGGAGTAATGTAAAATCCATCTTCTCCATCAATTTGGGTTCTAACAGAAATATTACCTGATCTTAATGGTGATAAATTAGTATTATTAAGCTTTTTTGAAAATTCAATAACTTCTAACTTTTTATTATTCATATAAAAAATACTTGATTTTAGAGATGATAAATAACAAACTATACAAAAAATAAAACATGTCAGATACAATTAAATACTTTTTAGAAGAAGGCAAAATGCCAAAAACTTGGTACAATATTGCTGCAGATCTTCCAAAACCTCTAGATCCAGTTTTACATCCAGGAACTCTTAAACCTATAGGTCCAGACGATTTAGCTCCATTGTTTCCTATGGCTTTAATAGGGCAAGAAGTTTCTCAAGATAGAGAAATTGAGATTCCTGAGCCGGTAAGAGATATATATAAACAATGGAGACCTTCTCCACTTTATAGAGCTAGAAAATTAGAAAAATTTTTAGATACACCAGCAAAAATTTATTATAAGTACGAAGGAGTAAGTCCTTCAGGTAGTCACAAGCCTAATACAGCGGTTGCACAAGCATTTTACAATAAAGAAGAAGGAACTAAAAAAATCACTACTGAAACTGGTGCTGGTCAATGGGGAACATCGCTTGCTTTTGCGTGTAAACTATTTGGAATAGAATTGGATGTTTATATGGTTAAAGTTAGTTTTGAGCAAAAACCATATAGAAAGCTAGTAATGCAGACTTATGGAGCAAGATGTGTTGCAAGTCCATCAGATGAAACAGATAGTGGAAAAGCTATATTAGCTAAAGATCCAAACAATACAGGTAGCTTAGGTATAGCTATTTCTGAAGCTGTTGAGATGGCAGCAAAAAACCCTGATACAAAATATGCACTTGGTAGTGTATTAAACCATGTACTTATGCATCAAACTATTGTTGGTAATGAAGCTTTGCTTCAAATGGAGATGGCTGATGATTATCCAGATATTTTAGTTGGTTGTACTGGTGGTGGAAGCAACTTTTCAGGATTAGTTTTTCCATTTATAGGTAAAAATTTTAGAGAAGGAAAAAATACTAGAGTAATAGCTTGTGAGCCAAAATCTTGTCCTTCATTAACAAAAGGTAAATTTGTTTATGATTTTGGTGATACTGGAAGATTAACGCCATTAATGAAAACACATACTTTAGGCTCTCAATTTATTCCACCAGCAACACACTCAGGTGGATTGAGATATCATGCTATGGCTCCAATGGTTAGTCATCTAAAAGAGATTGGTGCAATAGAAGCAAAAGCTTATGGTCAAAAAGAATGTTTCGAGGCAGGAGTAAGTTTTGCAAGAACTGAAGGCATAGTTCCTGCTCCTGAAGCAACTCATGCAGTTAAAGGTGCAGTAGATGCAGCATTAGAATGTAAAAAGAACGGTGAAGCTAAATCAATTCTATTTAATCTTTGTGGTCATGGTCATTTTGATATGAAAGCATATGGAGATTTCTTTGAAGGAAATTTAGCAGAAGATAAATTTGATCAGGCTAGTGTAGACAAAGCATTAGAGGAACTTCCAAAAATTGCTTAATTTTAAAATTGAGTCTCATAAAACCATTTAGCGGGATAAGGCCAAAAAAAAAGTTCGCAAAACAAGTTACTTCTCCAAACTTAAGCTATCTTAATAATTACAAACTAAACAAAAAATTAAATTTTCTTAATTTATTAAATTCCAACAATATCAATAAATCAAAAAAAATGCTTCAAAGTCTTACTGATAAAGGCATTATTCAACAAGACCAATCAGATCATTTCTATTTATATAGAATTACATACAACAAGAAAAAATTACTTGGGATAGTTGGTAAAATTAATTTAGAGAATTATGATGACAAAAAAATATTAGGTCATGAAAAAACTTTTTTGGAAAGGATAAAAAAAAGAAAAGAGCAATTATTAAAATTTAATAGTCAAATAAGCCCTATATATACAACATATAAGTCTAAACCAAATTCTTTAAAGAAATTAAATAATATTTTTAAATATAAGCCAGATTATAATTTTAAATCTGAGGATAAATGTAGGCATGAACTTTGGATTGTTAAAAACGCAAATATAGAAAAATTGCTTAAAAATTATCTTAAAAATATTAAAAAAATATACATATGTGATGGACACCATCGGATACAGGCCATGTTAAAAAGTAAAAAAAAAATTGCTCCTATGATAGTTGCTTTTCCTGATAACCAGGTAAATATACTGGATTATAATAGAGTCATAAAAACTAGCTTAAAATTTGAAAAAATTAAAAAAATAATTTCAAAAAACTTCTCTTTAAATATTTCTAAAATGAATAAAAAGCTTGAGCAAAATCAAATTGAAATGTATGTAAATAAAAAGTGGCATACACTTCAGCCACATAATCAATCAAAAGAATTGGATGTAACTATATTGAAAAAATTAATATTAAATAAAATATTGAAAAATAATAAAAATATTAAATTTGTATCAGGTTTTAAAGGAAAAAAAGTCTTAGAAAATTTTGTAAACTCAAAAAAGTACAACTTAGCATTCAAGTTGTATCCTACTAATATTTCAGAAGTTTTGGCTTATGCTGAAAAGAAAAAATATATGCCACAAAAATCCACGTGGTTTCACCCAAAACCGCTTGATGGATTAATTTCATCTAAAGTTATTTCTTAAATAATTGTTTTAAGCCATCAGATGAGGCTTCTGAAATTCCTCTTTCTGTAATCAAACCTGTTACATATTTTGCAGGTGTAACATCAAAAGCTAAATTCATTGCCTTGCTTTTCTTGGGATATATCAATACTTTCTTAACTTGATTATTCTCATCAACACCCTCAACATGAGATAATTCCTCTGAATTTCTTTCTTCTATTGGAATATCTTTTGAATCTTTAATATCCCAATCAATTGTTGAACTTGGAAGTGCTACATAAAAAGGAACGTTATTATCATGAGCAGCTAATGCTTTAAGATAAGTTCCAATTTTATTACAAACGTCTCCATTAGATAAAGTCCTATCAGTACCTACAATACACATATCAACTTCACCCCTCTGCATTAAAATACCCCCTGTATTGTCAGCAATAATTGTGTTTGGAATTTCCTCTTCGTTTAATTCGTATGATGTTAAGTTTGCACCTTGATTTCTTGGTCTTGTTTCATCTACCCATACATGAACTGGAATTCCTTTTTTGTGAGCATGGTAAATAGGAGAAGTTGCTGTTCCCCAGTTAATGGTTGCTAACCATCCAGCATTACAATGAGTTAATATATTAACAGTATCTTTCTTTTTATTATAAATTTCTTCAATTATTTTTAATCCATTTATACCAATATTTTCACAAAACTTTTCATCTTCATCGCATATTTCTTTTGCCTCATTTAAAGCTATTTCTAAAACTTGATCGCTATTGATGCCTGATAATTTTTTCATCATACGATCTACGGCCCATTTTAAATTTATAGCAGTGGGTCTTGATTGAATTAATTCTTTTGCACTTTTTTTTATAAATTCTGGATCATTATTTTCTTGAACTGCCAAAGCTAAACCATAAGCTGCTGTTCCTCCTATTAGAGGAGCTCCTCTTACCTCCATTATTTTAATAGCATTAATTGCATCTTTAACTGATTTGAGGTCTTTTATTATAAATTGATGAGGAAGTTTCGTTTGATCAATTATTTTAACAACATTTCCCTCATACCATATTGTTCGATATTCTTTTCCTTCTATTTTCATAAGAAATTATCCCTGCTCTTCAATATATTTTTTTATAATTTTTTTTGTTTCATTAATTCTGCAGTCTTTTCTATAAGTATTGTGACCCTCACCACATTTGTACGCTATAATATTAACTGTATCTGGTGATTTTTCCTTAAGAAACATAAGTTCTTTTGATCTGTTAAATTTATCATCTTCATATACAAAAATAAGAGCTTTAATTAAATCTGCTTCTTTTATCTGCTTAACCTGCTTAGGTCTAATTTCCTTTCTCCATACTGGATATTTATTAATTTCATGTCTTGGTCCGCAACATGCTGGAGCAAAAATAATTGCTGAATTAAATTTTATCCCTACTTTATGCATCAACATAAGTGAAGACCAGCCTCCAGCAGAAACTCCTGAAAGAAAAATATTTTTAGGCTTGATGCCATTATCTAATAATTGATCTAAAACATTATCAATTTCATTAACTCTTTTTTCAATATATGACCCAGGTTTATTTCCATCAGTTGATTTAGAACACAAATAATAAAAGAAAACGTTATCTATTTCATTTAAGCTTAATAAAGAATTTGGAATAGCGTTATATTTTCTTTTACATTTTTCTTTTTTTTGAGGCCTAGTTGTTCCATGAGAAAATATTATAATTTTTATATTTTCTGAATTATTTAGGCTTATATCAGGTGTTTTTCCTTTATAAGATTTTGAAATTGGCTGTAAATTAAATTTATTCTTCTGGTTATCAATAACAAATCCACTTAGGTTTTTTGTGTAAGAACAAGAAATAAATAAAAAGTAAATTAAAATTGTATAAATTATTTTTTTCACTTATTTAAGACTCTTCCAGCTATTGTTTTAAGTTTTTCAATTGTTTTTTTTGTTCTTTTTTCTGGAGCAGTAATAATTGCTACATCTAAACAATTGTTTGTTGGGTCATTTGAATCAATATGATCTTCAAAATTATCAATTAAATTTTTTATCATAACTTTTGCTTTTTCAGCGTTACCTAATAGAACTTTAATAACTTGCTGAACATCAACATTTTCATGATCTGGATGCCAACAATCAAAATCTGTAACCATAGAGACAGATGCATATCTAATTTCTGCTTCTCTTGCTAATTTTGCCTCAGGCATATTTGTCATTCCAATTACATCTGCTTTCCAAGATATATATAAATTTGACTCTGCTAATGTAGAAAATTGAGGTCCTTCCATAACAACATAAGTTCCATTTCTTTGATAGTCTATATTTGATGTTTTAATTGCCTCTTCGCATGCATTCATTAAACCATTTGAGGTTGGATGAGCCATTGATACATGAGCTACTATCTCATCGTCAAAAAAAGTTTTATTTCTTGCAAAAGTCCTATCTATAAATTGATCTACAATTACAAATTTTCCAGGAGGTAAATTTTCTTTAAGAGAACCAACAGCTGACACAGAGACAATATCTGTTACCCCTAACTGTTTAAGTGCATCTATATTTGCTCTAAAATTTATATTTGAAGGAGAAACAAAATGCCCTCTTCCGTGTCTTGGTAAAAAATAAACTTCCTTACTATTATATTTAGTTTTTAAAATCTGATCAGAAGGTTTTCCCCAGGGTGTTTGTAAATCAAGCAATTCTCTTTCTTTGAATTCCTCAACATCATAAAGACCACTACCACCAATTATTGCCAATTTATTTGTTGTCATAATTAAAAAATTATTTATTTATACTTTTATATTTAACTATTATGAATTTAAAAGATTATATTAGATCTATTCCTGATTATCCAAAAAAAGGTATTTTATTTAGAGATATAACTACTTTAATCAAAGATGAAAATGCATTTGCAGAGACAATTAATCAAATTATTGAAAGATCAAAAAAGTATAATTTTACAAAAATAGCAGCTATTGAATCTAGGGGTTTTGTATTTGCTTCAGCTGTTTCGTTTATCCTAAAAAAACCATTTATTATGCTTCGAAAAAAAAATAAATTACCAGCAGATGTTCACTCGGTAGATTTTGAACTTGAATATGGAACCGCAACAATTGAGGTTCACAAAGACTCTATAAATGAAAAAGATGAAGTTTTAATTATAGATGATTTAATTGCAACTGGAGGTACAGCTGAAGCAGCAGCAAAATTGGTTGAGGTTTCTAAAGGTAAAGTTGCAGCGTTTGTATTTGTAATAAACCTATTTGATCTAGGTGGATCAGATAATCTAATAAAAAGTAATTATAAAGTTGAGAATTTAATTGAATTTCCAGGGCATTAGAAAGTAAAAAAACTTATCCACAGGCTATATATTGTTTGAAATTAAATTTTATAATTATAACTTAATCCATAATGAGAATTGAAGAAGAGCTTAAATTAGATTATTCAGATGTACTTTTTAGGCCTAAAAGAAGTACATTAAAAAGCCGTAAAGACGTAAATCTTCTAAGAACATATAGATTCAAATACAGTAAAAATGAATGGTCAGGTATTCCAATAATGGCAGCAAATATGGATGGGGTTGGAGAACTAAGTGTTGCTGAAACATTAAACGAATATGGAATGATTACATCCTTAACAAAACAACATGATGTAAAAAAAATTAAACAGCATAAAAATATTAAAAAAATCTATCCTAATATCGCGCTTAGTGTTGGTATTAAAAAAGAAGATTTTCAGAATTTAGATAAAGTATTAAAAGAATTTAGTTTTTTTAAATTTATTTGTATTGATGTTGCAAATGGATATACAGAGCATTTTACTAATTTCATTAAATCAGTAAGAGATAAATATCCTACCAAAACAATAATTGCTGGTAACGTAGTAACAGCAGATATGACTCAAGAATTAGTTTTAAGTGGTGCAGATATTGTTAAAGTAGGGATCGGACCAGGAAGTGTTTGTACAACCAGAATTCAAACTGGAGTTGGATATCCACAATTAAGCGCAGTAATTGAATGTGCTGATGCAGCACATGGACTTGGTGCACATGTAATTGCAGATGGTGGGTGTACATGTCCAGGTGACGTTGCAAAAGGTTTTGGAGGTGGTGCAGATTTTGTAATGCTTGGAGGCATGTTAGCTGGACATGATGAAGGAAAAGGTAAAATTATCAAAGTGAATGGAGAAAAATATATAGAGTTTTATGGATCTAGTTCTGAAGTTGCTAATAAAAAACATTATGGTGGACTATCAGATTATCGAAGTAGTGAAGGAAGGAAAGTAAGAGTAAAATATAGAGGTAAATTAAACGATACTATTTTAAATATTCTTGGTGGTGTAAGAAGTAGCTGCACTTATGTTGGTGCACCTTCACTTAAACAATTAAGTAAATGCACAACTTTCGTTAGAGTATCCAATCAATTTAATGACAGTTTAATTAAATAATTTATTTTTTAAAATTAAAATCTTTAATATTTGTAGTTTCATATTTCTCAAAAGGCATATGTATCCAAGGAGAATCTTTTAAGTAATCTACAGAATAATCAGGTTTAAATTTAGAAGTTGATTTGTGCCATATAACTGCAGTTTTAATTTTTTCATCTAAGTAAAATCCATAAAAATGCTCTAACCATTTAATACTTTTTATTAAAGTTTTTCCTGAATCTGCTAAATCATCAACTAACAATACGTGTGAACCTAAGTTAGGAGTAGTTTTTGCCAAGTCTCTTGAAAAAGTAAACTGTCCTTGTTGGTTTTTAATATCATCACTGTCACCATGGTAAGATTCTACAGATAAGATTGCTAAAGGGACATTGAAAAGTCTGCTAAAAACATCTCCTACTCTTAAACCACCTTTTGCAATACAAATTATTTGATTAAATTTCAAATTATCATCATGAACTTTTTTAGCTAATAGCTCTATCTTATTATGATAATCTTCCCAAGTTATATAAATATCTTTCATAATTTTTGGTAGCGGGAAGTGGGATCGAACCACTGACCTCGGGCTTATGAGTCCCGCGCTCTAACCAACTGAGCTACCCCGCCGTAATTGATAAATGGTTTATAATACAAATCTTTATTGTTTCAATAAACTTTTTTTTAATCAAATTTTAAACTAAACAATAAAATAAATAGCTAATGAGCTAACTAAACCAGCTAAAATAATTGAAAAAACAATTCTTTTTTTTAAAGTTCTTTTTTGATCTGATCGAACTCTATTTAGTAAAATATTTACATTAGTAGTTTTAATCTTATCTGCTTCAAAATCTTTATTTCTAGCAATATTAATATTAAGTAATGATGTGTCTTGATCGTTTTTTTTCACAGTTTATTTAACCAGCTAATTAACTTAAATACAATATAATTAAAATTGACTAAATTTTTCTAAAATCTTTTGTATTTAGTGGTTTTGAAAGAATTTCGATTGGATATTTGATCTTCTCTACTTCTATAAACAAATTTTTATCTTTAAGCATGTCTATTGTGTTTCCTGAATTAACATAGCCAAATGATAAATTTTTATCAAAGCAGAATGAATAATTTCCTGAAGTTGTTCTTCCAATGATTTTATCATTTAAATATATAGGCTCTTCATGTAACAACAAAGGTTGACCTGGTTTGCTATCTTTTAATGTAAACATCATCATTGTCTTTACAAAAGGTTTATCTTTAATTTTTAACAATGCGTCTTTACCTATAAAATTAACATTTTTTTTGTAACTAATAGTAAAATTTAAACCTGCTTGATACTGATTTTCTTCTGGTGAAATATCATGGCCCCAATGCAAAAAACCACTTTCCATTCTCATTATATCCATTGCATGCATACCACAATGAGATAAGCCAAAGTTTTTGCCTTCATTAGTTAAAATTTTATATAAATCCAAAGCATAGTTTTTATTTACATATAATTCAAAGCCAAGTTCACCCACATAAGATATTCTTTGTGCCCAAACTTTTATATTCTCAATCAATACATTTTTTCCTGATCCAAATTGAAAATTTTCTGGTGAATAATCTTCATCACTAATCTTTTGAATCATATCTCTACTTTTAGGACCAAATAAACCAAGACAGCAAATCTCTTCTGTAACATCGATAAATTTAACATCTTCAGATAAATATTTTAAAATATGAAATTTATCTCTTTCTCTAGTTGCTGCTGAACTAACTATTCTAAAATAATTTTTATCAATACAGACAACTGTTACATCTGTTTCAATACCACCGTCCTCATTCAGCATGTGTGTATAGCTCGATTTGCCAATTTCATTTTTAATATTAGCTGTACAAATTTTTTGTAAATCGCTATGAACTTTCTCGCCTTTTAAATCAAATTTAGAAAAAGTTGAAAAATCAAAAAGTCCGACATTTTTTCTAGCATTTATGGTTTCATATTTTGCTGATGGATACCAATTTTGATAGTTAAAACTATATTCATATTCTGGTTTTTTTCCATTTAAGGAATACCACATAGGTCTTTCAAATCCTCCTGCTACACCAAAACATGCACCAGCTTTTTTTAATTCTTCGTGATAAGGTAATAATTTTTCATTTCTTGAAGTTGCATGTTGTTTATACGGCCAATGCATACCATATAAATCCCCTAAGGTTTCAGTAACTCTATCCATGATAAATTTTTTAGATGAATGAAACTTCTGAAATCTTTTTATATCTAGAGAAAATAAATCTTCATTTATATGACCGTTAATCATCCATTCCGCAGTTACTCTTCCTGCTCCTCCAGAGCTTGCTATTCCAATACTGTTAAATCCACAACATGTGTAAAGATTTTTTACTTCTGGTGTTTCTCCAAGTAAATACTGAGTATCAGGTGTAAAAGACTCTGGGCCTGAAAAAAATTTTCTTATACCTGCATTTTCTAACATTGGAAGTCTATGAAAAGATTTTTCAAGATATGGTTCGAAATGATCAAAATCATCTGGAAATTCTCCAAATGAAAAATCATCAGGAACTCTTCCACTTTCTTTAAAAGCAGGTTTTGCATTAGGTTCAAAAATTCCTACCAACATTTTTCCAGCATCTTCTTTTAAATATAGACAGGCATTGTAATCTCTTAAAACAGGTAAATCTTTAGGTAGATCTTTCATTGGTTCTGTAATCACATAGAAGTGCTCATTAGGATATAGCGGAACACTAACACCAATATCTTCTCCAATTTGTCGAGACCACATTCCTGTAGCTAAAACTACATATTCACAATCAATTTTTCCTTGATTAGTTTCAACACCGCATATTCGTTTATTTTTTAATAAAATTTTTTTTACTGGTGTGCTCTCAAATATTTGAACACCCAACATTTTAGCTGCTTTAGCCAATACATTAGTAACTCCAACAGGATCTGCCTGACCATCTTTTGGCATATAAACACCACCGACTAGATCTTCGTTTTTTACTACTGGATACAGTTCTTTTATTCTTTGCTGATTTAAAACCTCAACTTCAACATTAGATAGTTGTGCAGTTGTAGCTTGTCTTAATAATTCCTGCATTCTTTCTTTGGAAGAAGCTACTGTTATTGCTCCATTCTGTTTAAGCCCAGTTGATAAACCTGTTTTTTTTTCTAGCTCTTTGTAAAGATCTAAAGAATATTTTCTTAATTTGGTTATAGTAGAAGTGGCTCCTAATTGACCTATTAATCCTGCTGCATGCCATGTAGTTCCAGAAGTAAGCTGGTCTCTTTCTAATAAAACTATATCTTTCCAGCCAAATTTAGCTAAATGATAAGCACAAGAAGTACCAGCTACACCACCCCCAATTACAACCACCTTTGCGCTTGAAGGAAAGTTTTTTTCCATTTCTAATGTTTGATAGCTTCTCCAGGTTCTACAAAATTATGTCCAAAAACATCAGCAACTGCTTTGTAAGTTACTTGACCTTTATGAACATTTAACCCTGCTAAAAAGTTTTTATCTTCACTTAATGCTTTTTGATAACCTTTGTTAGCAAGCTTAACTAAAAAAGGTAATGTTGCATTATTTAATGCCAATGTTGAAGTTCTAGGAACACCACCTGGCATATTTGCTACACAATAGTGTACTACATCATCAACTATATAAGTTGGATCACCATGTGTTGTGGGTTTGCTAGTTTCCACGCATCCTCCTTGATCTATAGCAACATCAACAATTACAGAACCCCTTTTCATAGTCTTGATCATTTCTTTAGTAATTAATTTTGGCGCTTCTGCACCAGGGATTAACACACCACCAACTAATAAATCAGCCTCAGCAACTAATTTATCTAAATCTGTTTTATCACTTTGTTCTGGAATTATTTTATCTCCAAACATTTCAACAAGTTGATTTAATCTAGCCTCAGATTTATCTACAATATGAACTTTGGCTTGCATACCAGTTGCAATCACTGCAGCATTTTCTCCAACAACTCCTCCGCCTAATATAACTACCGTTCCACCTGTTACACCTGGCGCACCCCCTAAAAGTAAACCTCTACCACTTTGATTTTTCTCCAAACAATGAGCACCTGCTTGTACTGACATTCTTCCTGCAACAGCACTCATAGGTGCAAGTAAAGGCAATCTTCCATTATCATCTGTAACTGTTTCGTATGCGATATTAATACTTTTAGATTTTATTAACCCCTCGGTTAATTCTTTTGCTGCAGCTAAATGTAGATAGGTATATACGATTTGATTTTCTCTAATCATATCAACTTCTACTTTTTGAGGCTCTTTTACTTTAACTATTATTTCTGCATCATTAAAAATATCAGCTGCTGTATCAGCAATTTTAGCTCCAGCTTTTAAATATTGATCATTTTCAAATCCAGCTTCAAATCCACCATTATTTTCAACCAACACTTCATGACCTTCTGAAACTAAAGTTTTAACACTGTCAGGTGTTAAACCAATTCTATTTTCTTGTGGTTTAATTTCTTTAGGAACTCCAATTTTCATAAACTTTTTTTATATATTTTTGTAAACTAACTAGTTTTTTTGGTTTTTTTGATAGTTAGTAATACCAGTTCTAAGTTTATCAATGATCTCATCTATATGTTTTTCTTCACATATAAATTGTGGAGCTATGATTAAACAATCGCCTGTTGCTTTAAAATTAACACCTGCCTCATAGCAAGCTTTAAAGCATTCATAACCAGCTTTTCCAGGTTTAGTGTTCATTTTCATATCAATTCCACCCATCATTCCATAACCTCTAATATTTTCTACTGACTCTAAGTCTTGAAGAGAGAACAAACCTTTTTGGAAATAAGGTGCTAAATTTTTCGCTCTATTAAAAATATCTTCTTTCTCAAAAATATCTTGAACTGCTAATCCAGCTGCAACAGCTACAGGAATTCCTGAGTAAGTATAACCATGGAATAATTCAACAGAACCCATTGGTGAAGCATCCATAACCGCATCATAAATTTCGTCTTTACATGCTACAACACCCATAGGAACAACTCCGTTTGTAGTAGCTTTTGCCATGGTCATTAAATCTGGTGTTACACCAAACTCATGACTAGCAAATGCTGATCCTGTTCTTCCCCATCCTGTAATTACTTCATCAAAAATTAAAAGTATTCCATGCTTATCACAAATTTCTCTTAGTCTTTGTAAATATCCTTTTGGTGGAACTAATGTTCCGGTAGAACCTGCAATCGGCTCAACAATACATGCTGCAATATTTTCAGGACCAAAATTACTAGCTATTCTTTCTAAATCATCAGCGAGATCTCCACCTGTTTCAGGTTGACCACTTACAAATTTATGTTCAGGTAAATGAGTATGTCTCATGTGTTGAACCCCTGGCATTAATATACTTGCAAATGTTTTTACGTTGTTAATCATTCCACCAACTGAAACACAGCCAATATTCATTCCATGATAACCTCTTTCTCTTCCAACAAATCTAAATCTATGCGCATTCCCTTTTGCTCTATGATAAGCAACTGCAATTTTAATTGCAGTTTCAACTGCAGTAGATCCACAAATTGTAAAAAACATTTTGTTTAGATCACCTGGAGTATGTTTTGAGATCTTAGTTGCTAATTCAAATGATCCACCAAAACCTTGTTGAAAAGGTTGCGCGTAATCTAAAGTTTCTAACTGTTTCGTAACAGCCTCTGTAATTTCTTTTCTACCATGACCTAATGGATTACAAAATAATCCTGAGCTTGCATCAATTTGGGTTTTTCCATGATGGGTTTTTAAATAAACTCCTTTTGCTTCAGTAATCAATCTCGGATTTGCTTTAAAATCTTTATTAGATGTAAATGGCATCCAATGTTCATTTAATGAATTTGGAACTGAAGTTCTATTCTCTGAGCTCATAAATTTCTTTCTAAATATTTTTTAATTGTTTTTATAATTTTAACTCTAAGGCCTCTTTAGACTAAAATAAATAGATTAACTACCACATTATTGACACAACCGAGGATTGTATAAGTTTCTTTTTTTGTTTTACTTCAAGGTCAATTTGAATTTAAATATCCAGAATTTAATTAATTAAACATAGGGGAATAAATGAAAAAAATACTAAGTTTTATTCTAGGATCTATTTTTGCACTTAACCTTTCAATTTCAGTTGCGAATTCGGCTGCTAATGAAGTTAGAGTTGCATACTTTCTAGAATGGCCAAGCCCAAATTTAGAAGACATGCAGAAAAAGAATTTTGCTAAAGCTCTTGGTGTTCCAGTTAAATGGACAAATTTCACTAATGGTGGAGCAATGACTGATGCAATGTTAGCAGGAGATATTGATATTTCTTACTCACAAGGATTAGTACCTTTTATCAATGCTGTAAAATCTAATGCACCTATCAAATTAGTTGATATTGCTATGGAATACGGAATGGGTGGAACTACTTGTGTTACATCTAACGCTTCTGGAATTACAAAAGCAAACGCTACTGAATTAGAAGGTAAAAAAGTTGCTGTTCCATTAGGAACAATGGCTGAATACGTTTTTGATGAAAGTATGAAAGTTGTTGGTGCTGACAGAGGTAAAATGGACATCATTCAAATGGACCCAGAAGAAGGTGCTGCTGCATTAGTAAGTGGCGATGTTGTAATGGCATGTTTGTTTGGTGGTAACTCTATCAAAGCAGCAACTGCAGTTGGATCAAGACTTTTAACTGTAGATGAAGCTAGAGCAGCTGGTATCTTAGGTATAGATATTACATCTGTTACAGACAAATTCATGAAAGAAAACCCAGGTATGTTAAGAACTTTCATCGAAGTTACTCATGAAGCTAATGCTAGATACAAAGCTGGTAAAGCTGACATGAATTCAATGGCGAAAGCTTCTGAAATGACAGTTGCGGATATGAAAGACACTTTAAGTGGTTTCAAATTCTTAACTCCAGAAGAAACAAAAGCATCTATGGAAAGTGGTAATCTTGATGGTTTCCTAAAAGGAATGGGAACTCCAGGAGGAGCTGTAGATACAAGTTTCTTACCTTTATAATTTTAAGGGTTTAAAACTTTTTAAATAGGCACTGATTTTATAATTGGTGCCTATTTTTTTTATCAAATTTCTAATATAAGGCACTTATGAGTGATCTGATTTCTCAAAATCTAAACATGATTTTTAAAACTCCAAAAGGAGAAACGGTTCACGCCTTAAAGGACGTAAGCTTTACTTTAAAAAAAGGAGAATTACTTACCGTTCTTGGTCCTTCTGGTTGTGGGAAAACAACTTTACTAAATATTACTGCTGGATTTTTAAGACCTACATCAGGAAAAATAACACTAAATAATAATGAGATAGACGGACCTGGTGTTGAAAGAGGAATGGTTTTTCAACAAGGTGCTTTGTTTGAATGGTTAACAGTAGCTGAGAATGTAAATTTCGGACTTAGGATGAAAAAAGAAGATCCTGAGGTTACAGCTAAGAAAGTCGATGAGTGGTTAGATATAGTTGGACTTAAAGGTTTTGGTAACACACCTACATATCAATTATCAGGTGGAATGCAGCAAAGAGTTGCTCTTGCAAGATGTTTAATTAACGATCCTGATTTAATTTTAATGGATGAACCATTAGGTGCATTGGATGCATTAACAAGAGAAAAGATGCAGTCTTTAGTTTTAAAGATTTGGAAAGAAACTGGAAAAACTATTATCTTAATTACACACTCCGTTGAAGAAGCATTGTTACTTGGAGAAAGATTATATGTAATGGCGCCAAGACCAGGTCGTATACATAAAGAGTATAATCTTCCTTTTGCAGAAATGGGTCTTACACAAGATTTAAGAGAAATAAAAAAGAATAAAGAATTTTCATCTACTAGAGAAGAAATTTTATCCATGATTTGGAATATGGAAGAAGAAATAATGGGGAAAGATAATTAATGTTAACCCAATTTGTAACAATATTAATTATCGTATCTGTTATTGGATGTATTCTTTATGGTAGAAGATTAATTAGAACTGAAAAAGTTGATGCCGTTTTTGGTAATCCTGAAAGAGCAAAAGGTGGAACGCATTGGGTAATAGTTGGAACTAGTGCAATTCTAATGTTATGGCTTTATTATTCATGGGATATCGCAAAAGGTTTTTATCCAAAATCTGCAAATGAATTATGCCAGGTAGCTAAAATTAACGAGTCGTTGTTAGGTTTAAAGTACCAATTCCCTATTGAAGAAAGAGAATTCAAAAGCACATCTATTATTAAAATTGAGAATAAAAATCTTGTAAAAATTGCAAATGAAATAAAAGCATCTCCAGATCTAAATGATCAACAAAAAACAATCCTTGTTAGCTACATTGATAGAACTTCTAAATTAATTCCATTTTTAACAAGTGAAGAACTAATGGAAATTGATACCAAAATTAAACTTAAGGAAATGACTGAAGAAATAAAACTTCTAAGTTCAAATTTCCAAAAGAAAGATTATCCTTTTGAGACAGATACTGAAAAAAGTGAAAGACAAAAACTTATTAATGAGCAAGGTGGTTGGGGAATAACAACAATAGATTCTGGAAGTGGTTCTATTGAAAATACTATTGAAATACCAACTGCACCACAAACTAACAAAGGCTTAAAATTTAATGCAGCTGCAGCAGAACTAAAAAAAATTGACGACAAATTTTTTAAATTAAAAAATCATAACCCACAGTTTAAAAACGCAATTAAACAACTTAAAGATGATATTAAAACATATAGAAAAAGTTTAGATGATAATCAGGAAATCGCATCTGATTATGCAAAGAATATTGTTAAAATCGCAAGAAGAATAGAGTTTGCAAGTATCTATCCCCCTAATGCATTAAATGAAATGCAGGCTGCAATAATTGAATTTGACGAATTGCAAAATAAAGAACAAGGTGGATTAAGATTAATAGATATTCTTTTATTCCCTGCTGGAACAATTGTTGCAAGTGGACCGACATGTTCAGAACAAGGATCAGGAAGATGGTTACCAAAGCCATCTGATACTTTTAATAAATTTATCTTGATGTCGAAACCAAGTGTTGGCTATAAAAACATTCCTCTTTTATGGATTGAAATGGTTGATGTGAGTAAAATGATAGGATTTATTTTACCAGATTGGATAGCTGATATATTGCCTGGTGAATATCCAGTGCATACTAAAGATGGAGTAGTAAAAGAAAACTTCAAAAGCAATGTGTTAAAAGTTGTTACGGGTGATTTCAAATTATTTAAAGTGCCTGTCCCATACGGACATATTTGGGATTCTTTTTTAAGAGTATTTTTAGGATTAATCTTTGGTATCATAATTGGTGTACCTTTAGGATTGTTTATGGGTCTAAACAGGTTTGCAAAAGGTTTCTTTGATCCACTTATAGAACTTTATAGACCTGTTCCTCCTCTTGCATGGGCACCTTTAATTATTTCAGTTCTTGGAATTGATAACTCAGGAAAAGTATTTTTATTATTTATGGTCTCATTATCAATTATGATTATTTCTGCAAGAGCTGGTGCTTCAGGAACACAACTATCAAAAATCCATGCAGCCCACTCATTAGGAGCTACTAAAAAACAAATTTTAAGACATGTAATTTTCCCAAATTCACTTCCTGAAATTCTTACAGGAATTAGAGTTGCAGTTGGTATGTGTTGGGGAACGCTTGTTGCTGCAGAATTCTTAGCAGGTACAACTGGTATTGGTTTTGTTGAAAACGTTGCTAAAAAGTACTTCCAATATGAGGTAATTTGGATAACGATATTTATTATGGGTCTACTAGGTCTTTTATTTGATATTACATTAAGAAAAATAATTGATAAAACTATTCCTTGGCGTGGAAAAGGATAAATGTTAAGGGGATGAAATGAAGACCCCAGTTTTAAAAAAAAAAGTCATTAAAATATTCCTAAAATTTGGCCTAAGTAAAGATCATGCTTTAATTTCTGCTAATGCATTAATCAATGCAGAATTAGTTGGTGCATATGGACATGGTTTATCAAGACTTAAGATGTACTGTGATCGAATTTCTAAAAAAGTAATTAATTCAAAACCAAAAATTAAAATTAAAAAAATTTCTCCGTCTATTTCTCATATTGATGCTAATAATAGTATTGGTTTTGTTGCTGCTGATCTAGGAATTAAAACTGCAATTAAACATGCAAAAAAAACTGGAATAGGAATGGTAGCAGTTAAAAATAGTGGTCACTATGGTTTGTCAGGCTATTACGCGGAACAAGCAGTAAACAAAAATTTAATTACAATGATCTATACAAATGCTCCACCTGCAGTTGCTCCACATGGTGCATTAAAAACATTGTTTGGGACAAATCCAATTTGTTTTGGATCCCCTACTGGTTCTAAAATTCCATTTATTTTAGATACATCAATCTCAATGATTAACAGAGGAAAAATAAGAGTTGCTGCAAGAAATAATCAATCAATTCCTGCAGGAGTTGCTTTAGATAAGTTTGGCAAACCAACTACAGATGCAAAAAAAAGCATTAGCAGGAGTTCAATTGCCAATTGCAGGTTTTAGAGGCTCAGGACTTGCTTGGATGATAGATATATTAAGTGGAGTTTTAACTGGAGGAAATCACGCAGGAAGAGTTAAAGATCCATTTGATGATTTTTCAGGTCCACAAAATATTGGACATTTATTTATTACTTTTAAAGCAAATTTATTTCAAAAAAATTTCAACCAACGAATTAAAGATAATATTAAAACAATAAAAAAACTTCCTAAGATAAAAGGTGTTAAGGAAATAATGTATCCAGGACAAAACAAATTTAACCGGTATAAAAATAACTCAAAAAAAGAAATTTCTATACCGGATATAATAAAGAAAGATTTGGAAATCTTAATAAGTTAACATCGTTAGAGCACCCAAAGAAACGATAACAGATGATAAAATTATTGTTCGTTTAACTTTTTCCTTCTTCTTTTCTTCTAGAAGTCTTTGCTTTAGAACATCCACGTTAACCCTTTTTGGAGTTTCAACATATTGAGAGGGGGTCTCTACAATCTCGGATGTTCTATGTAAGCTTTCTGTACTCATATTTATTTTATAGAACTAATTTTAAACATTATAAGATCATTTATTACATACTAGGGTTGTCCATAATGGGTTGACTCTAAACATAAACTTGTTCATATTGGGGTTTTTTTTAAAATATGAACACAATACCAAGCATATCTGAACATATTGATGAGAAGGTAATCAATAAAGTAATTCAAGATAATTTTGCCGCACTGGCACCCACTTATTTTACTCTAACAAGCAATTGGTTTGTAAGAGCCTATGATCATTACAAAGACATAGATAAGTTTGTCCTCATTATATATTTGATACATCAAGACCTTATATATTTCAGACAAAATGGAGTAAAAATTAACTACGACGCATTTTATAAAGATAAATCAATCGAAATTAATAAAATTAATATTTCAGACATTTCAAAAGATCTAGGAGTTCCAAAAGAAAGTATTAGAAGAAAAGTTTTAGAATTAGAAGAACAAAGAGTAATTAAAAGAATCGGTAAGAAAATATTTGTTGTTCGAGATACACTTTACTCAGCTAAAGCGGTAGATACTCTTACTGAGGTTGCAAATATGTTGCATGAATTTAATAAAATTTTAAAAAAAGAAAAATTAGTAAATGAAGTTTACTCTGTAAACGAAATAATATTTGCAATAAAAGAAAATTTTTCTTACTGCTTGTATCAGTTTAATAAATTTTGGTTTATTTTTATTAAAAGATGGAGAGAAGAATTGAAGGATTTAGAAATTTTTGCAATCGGCATGGTTGTGCTAATAAATACAATTAAAAATCCAAAATTTACTCCAAAAAAACAACATTTAGATTCATATAGAAAAGAGATTCAGGGATCAGATAAAAGAGGAGTTAATGCCATGTCAATTTCTGAAATAACTGGTATTCCCAGACCTACAGTTGTTAGAAAAATAAAATATTTAGTTGATAAAAAATTTCTTCATATAAATGATAAAAAATTAATTACATACAATGCTAAAGATAGTGCTTTTGTAACAACAAAGGGAATGGTGAATAAAAATATGCTTAGCTTAAGCCATTTTATTTATAAAGTTTTTAATCAAATAAGAATAATCAATAATTAATTAGACTTTCTTAAAAAATAAATAAAAATAAATCCTGTTATATACATGATTAGTGCATAAGCACCTGTTGGTAATGCATATAATATATCAGTGCCAAATATTTGCGTAGAGACAAATAACGCTAACGTACCATTTTGCAATCCACATTCTAAAGCAATACATCTCATTTGTTTAATTCCTGAGGCAAATGCTTTAGCGATGTAGTAAGCAATAACCATCATTGATACATTTAAAATTAAAGCAATTAAACCTGCTTGTTTTATAAAGCTTAGAATATTTTCTCTTTCTTCATAAAACGCAGCTACAAAAAAAACAACGAACAAAACTATGTTGAGTTTATTAAATATTTCAACTTTAGAAGATATGAAATTTTCAGCAAATTTTCTGATAATCATTCCTAAAATCACAGGTACTGTTACAACTAAAAACATTTTTAAAGCTATTCCTGTCATTGAAATGTTTTGAGAAACTTCCGTTATCCCTAACATGTCTGCAGAAGTAAAGATTATCAGAGGTACTGTAATTATACTTAATAAACTAATTACAGCAGTTAAAGATATTGATAATGCAACATCACCATCAGCAAATTTTGTCATTATATTAGATGTTACACCTCCCGGTGCTGCAGCTATGATCATAACCCCTATTGCTATTTCAGGTGGTGTTTTTAAAATTAAAATTAATATGTATGCTACAATTGGAAGAATTATTAATTGAGAAATAAAACCAACAATAAAGTCTTTTGGTGATTTGAATACTCTTCCAAAATCCTCTAGTTTTAATCCTAGGCCTAAGCCTAACATGATCAGGGCCAATATAATTGGCGCTATCTTAGTTACAATTTCCAATGACTTCCCCCTCTAAAAAATTATACAATATTTTTAATTTAATAACTAAAATAAATTTTAAACCTAGAAGTGAATTTTGTAATAAAATAGTAACAATTTTATACAAAACATATTAACTTTCTGAACAATATAACTTAAGAGAGAGGAAATAATGAAAAATCTGATCAAAATAGCATCTATTGTCCTTCTTTTTTCAATAACATTGTTTGGTCTTACAAACAAAGCTTCTGCAGCAAAATTAACTTTATATTGCAGTGTAGAAATTGATGTTTGTGAAATGCTTGAACAAGCTTATGAAAAAGAAACAGGCACAAAAGTTGCAATGACAAGAGCAAGTAGTGGTGAAACTTTTGCTAAAATTAAAGCAGAAGGGTCTAATCCAAAAGGAGATGTTTGGTTTGGTGGAACAGGTGACCCACACTTAACAGCTGCTCAGGAAAATTTAACTGAAAAATATAAATCAAAACACTTTGATGATTTATTACCAGCAGCACAAAACCAAGCAAAAAACGCTGACTATAAATCAGTAGGGATTTATGTTGGTGCTCTAGGTTTTGGTTATAATAAAGATCTTTTAGCTAAAAAAGGTCTTCCAGCTCCAAAATCATGGATGGACTTAACAAAGCCTATTTATAAAGGTGAAATCCAAGTAGCAAATCCTAACTCATCTGGAACTGCTTACACAACTTTAGCTACTATTCTTCAAATTTTTGGAGAAGATAAAGGTTGGGATTACATGAAAAAACTTCATGCAAATATCAATACATACACAAAATCTGGTTCTGCTCCAATTAAAGCGACTGGAAGAGGTGAAAACTTAATTGGTATTTGTTTCCAACACGATGGTGTTAAACAAACTAAAAAAGGTTTACCTGTTGTAACAGTATCTCCAGCTGAGGGAACTGGTTATGAAGTTGGATCAATGAGTATTATTGCTGGTGCGAGAAACATGAAGGAAGCTAAGAAGTTTTATGATTGGGCATTAAGTCCTGCAATACAAACTATGGTTTTCACTTCAGGAAAATCTTTGCAAGTACCATCAAATACTAAAGCAAAAGCTGATCCTGATGCTCCAGATTTATCTACAATTAACTTGATTGATTACAATTTTAAAGTTTATGGAGATAAAGCTACTAGAGCGAGCCTGTTATCCAAGTGGGATAACGATGTATCTGTAATTCCTAGATAATTTTAGGAATTAATGAGAGGACTCGTTATCTGTTGGATGCTCATAGGAGGATTGGGCTTCCTAATCTTTCCATGGTATGTAACAGGTGACGGGTTTTTCTCAATAAACTGGATATTAGAATATTCTTTAGAAGATTACGGCTCGGTATTACCTCAAGTATTTATAAATAAAAAATATTGGCTTTTACCAATATTGCTTCCTCTAATTTTTCCTTTAGCAACATTTAAATTAAATCAGAACAATCCGATATATTCTAAAATTTTCTTATACTCAGGGTTAATTGGTTTTTTTTATTTTTTTCTTCAGGGATTTTCTATTGGTATAAGAGGATGGAATTTTGAAATTTTACAATCTATTTTTGGTGATGTAGAAAATCAATTTGGTGTTGGTTCAGGTGCAGTTTTAACTTGTTGTACATTTGTATTTTATATCACTCATGGTCTTTCAGCACGTGGATGGTTGAATGGGGATAATTTTATAGTTGGAAGTATAGGTAGTATTATAATTTTAGTTTCAACTTTTGTATTTTTTCCAATTTTCAGAATGTTTGCAGTTGCTTTTAAAGGAACCGAAGGTGGATATGAAATAAGTAATTTTTCAGACAAAATATTTAATAAAGGAATTTGGGGGCTGGATTGCCTTTATAGTGATTATGCTTGTGGTGTTTTTTGGAATACCGTTACTATGGGTACACTCACTGCATTTTCATCAACAATTTTGGGGTTAGCTTTTGCTTTATTAGTTGCAAGAACTAGTTTCAGATTTAAAAAAACAATTAGAGTATTATCTGTATTACCAATAATTACTCCACCATTTGTAATTGGATTAGCGATAATAATTTTATTTGGAAGAACTGGTGTTGTGAGTTCGTTTCTTGAATGGGGATTTGACATTGAACCTTCTAGATGGATTTATGGTTTACCAGGAATATGGTTTGCCCAAACACTTGCTTTTACCCCTATTGCATTTTTAGTTTTAATTGGTGTTGTTGAAAGTGTCAGTCCATCTATGGAAGAAGCATCTCAAACCTTGAGGGCTTCTAAATGGCAAGTTTTTAAAACAGTTACCTTGCCATTAATGAGACCTGGAATAGCAAATGCGTTTCTACTTGGTTTTATAGAAAGTTTAGCAGACTTTGGTAACCCGTTAGTACTAGGAGCAGAATACGATGTATTATCTACTGAAATATTTTTTGCAATTGTTGGTGCACAGTACGATGAAACTAAAGCAGCAATATTAGCTATGATTTTATTATCTGTTGTTCTAGTAGTATTTTATTTACAAAACCAATGGTTGGGAAAAAAATCCTATATTTCAATTTCAGGTAAAGGAGATAGTGGTGTTCATCCAGAACTTCCAAATAAAACAAAATGGGTAATTTATTCAACCGTCCTTCCGTGGGCTTTATTGACATTTATAATCTATGTAATGATCATGTTCGGTGGATTTGTAGAAATGTGGGGTGTTGATCATAGCTTTACGTTAAGACATTATATTGAAGCTTTTAGTGTTGATTGGGTAAAAGAGAGAGGTTTATTATGGACAGGAACTGCTTGGAACTCCTTTAATACTACATTTACGATTGCTTTAATTTCCTCTTTACCGACTGCTGCAATAGGAATTTTAACTGCATATCTTTTAACAAGACACAAATTCAAAGGAAAAAATGCTTTTGAATTTGGTACAATGTTAAGCTTTGCAATACCTGGTAGTGTTATCGGTGTAAGTTACGTTTTTGCTTTTAATGTTCCTCCTCTTGAAATAACAGGAACTGGAATAATCTTAGTGATCGCATTTGTATTTAGAAATATGCCTGTTGGAGTTAGAGCAGGAATAGCTGCTATGAACCAGCTTGATCCACACTTAGATGAAGCTTCATCTACTTTAAACGCTTCTAGCGCCCAAACATTTAGGAATATAATTCTTCCTTTGCTTAAGCCTGCCATTACAGCATCTTTAGTTTTTAGTTTTGTAAGAGCCATGACAGCAATTAGTGCAGTTATCTTCCTGGTGAGTGCTAATTATGACTTAGCTGTTTCATACATACTTGGTCGATTAGAAAATAATGACTATGGCCTTGCAATAGTGTATTCATCTGCATTAATTGTAGTTATGCTGATTACAATTACTTTAATGCAATTAATAATAGGAAAACGTAAATTAGGAAGAAGAGATCAGGCAGCTGGAATTTTACAAGGAAATTTAGGATAATGAAAAAAGCAGAAGTAAAGTTTGAAAATATAACAAAAAAATTTAATGAAACTACAGCGGTAGATAATGTTAGCTGTAAATTTGAAGCTGGAACTTTAACTACTTTACTTGGTCCATCTGGTTGTGGAAAAACTACTTCACTAAGAATTATTGCAGGTCTAGAAAGAGCTACAAGTGGTAAAATATTAGTAGATGATGAAGACGTAACATTATTGCCTGCAACTGACAGAGATGTATCAATGGTATTTCAATCTTATGCTTTGTTTCCACACATGAGTGTAATTGAAAATGTTTCGTATGGCTTAAAAATGGTAAATGTAAATAAGGAAGAATATATTCAAAAATCTTTAGAAACTCTAAAATTGGTAAATTTAGAAGGGTATGAAAACAGGATGCCATCAGAACTATCTGGCGGACAGCAGCAAAGGGTTGCGGTTGCAAGAGCAATTGTGTTGGAACCAAAAGTACTGCTTTTCGATGAACCTCTTTCTAACTTAGATGCAAAATTAAGAAGACAAGTAAGAGAAGATATTAGAGAAATTCAACAAAAATTAGGAGTTACAACTATTTATGTAACCCATGACCAAGAAGAAGCGTTAGCTATTTCTGATAAAGTTATTGTGATGAATAATGCAGTCATCGCTCAAGAAGGTAGTCCAAAAGATCTTTATAATTTTCCACAAAATAAATTTGTAGCTAATTTTATAGGTGATGCAAATGTAGTAAAAGCTGAAATCTTAAATAAACAATCTAGCTCTTATGATTTAAAAATAGCTGAAATGAATATTAAAATACAAAGTGATAAAGATTTTGAAAAAACTGTTTCTGTAGCACTTAGACCTGAAAAAATTTCAATTAATAAAGATAAAAAAGAAAATTCTATTCATGCAACTGTGAATAATGCTTCATTTGTGGGAAGTAGCTATCAATACATATTAAATTCAAATGCTGGGAAACTGTTTGTAATTTCTGGAGAAACAATTGACATATTTAAAGTTGGAGAAGAAGTCTTTTTAAGTATAAATGACCAAGAAGTAAAAATTCTTAACGATTAAATATTATGCTATCAAGTAAAGAAATTATTTGCCCAAATAACCTTCTGGATTTAGCTCATAAAAAAAAAGGTGTTAAAGTTGCTGTTGTAAATGCAGGAAAACCTTTACCAATGTTATCCATTCAAGATGCGGTAAATGAAAATCTAATTGAACCTATTTTTATTGGTCATGAAGTTGAAATACAAAAATGTGCTGAAGATATTAAATGGGATATTTCTAAATACGAACTTATTCATGAACCTGTAGAGAACGATACCGCTAAAATTGCTGCTAAACTTGCAAGTGAAGAAAAGGTTAAAATAATTGTCAAAGGACACATTCATACAGATGTTCTTATGAAAGAGGTTTTAAAACGTGAATATAATTTGTTGGGCAAAAAAAGACTAAGTCATATTTGGCATATGAGTATTGGCAAAGATGATAAACCTCTAATAATCACTGATGGAGCATTAAATGTATTGCCCAATGTAAAAACTAAAATGCATATCTTGAAAAATGTAATAAATTTTTCCCACAGAATAGGAATAGAAAGACCAAAAATATCTGTTTTATCAGCAACAGAGGAAGTTTTAGAAAGTGTACCAAGTTCAATTGAAGCAGCAGAAATTACAAAGTTAGCTAAAGAAGAAAATTTAAATGCTGATGTTTTTGGTCCTTTAGCATTTGATAATAGTATTTCAAAAAAATCAGCAGCAATAAAAGGAATTAAAAACTTAGTTGCTGGTGAGGCAGATGTATTGTTAGTGCCGAGTGTAGAAACTGGAAATGCTTTGGTAAAAATGCTTATATATTTTAGTAGTGCATGTGCCGCAGGGGTTGTCGTTGGTGGGAAAGTTCCTGTGGTTATAACTAGCAGATCTGATGAAGCTCAGGCACGATTAGCTTCTATTGCAGCAGCGGTTGTTGCATTAGATTAGTTCTAAATTAAGTAAACATATTGAATTCGTTGCTTTTATACTCTATTAAATAGGCTCAAAATAAAGGAAGCGATAATGGCAATACAATATTTAAAAAAATCACCAAAAACATCTTCAACAGATGATACCAAAACAAGAGAGATAGTTGAAAATATCTTAAAAGATATTGAAAAAACAAAAGAGGAAGGTTGTAAAGAGCTTTCAAAAAAATTTGATAAATTTGAGGGTGATGTAATTGTTTCCAAAGAAAAAATTGAAGAGATAAAAAAAAGTTTAGACCAAAAAACTAAAGATGATGTTCAGTTTTCTCACGAAAGAGTTAGAAAATTTGCAGAAGCCCAATTAAAAAATTATGGACAAGATTTTGAAGTTGAACTTTCAGAAGGTTTGTATGCTGGTCAAAGATTAATTCCTGTAAACACTGCTGGATGTTATGTTCCTGCAGGTAGATATGCTCATATTGCTTCTGCTGTGATGAGTGTAACGACTGCAAAAGTTGCTGGTGTTAAAAATATTCTTGTGTGTAGTTCGCCAAAACCAGGTGTTGGGGTTCATCCTACTATTGTTTATACAGCTGACCTTTGTGGTGCTGATGTAATAATGAACTTAGGTGGAGTACAAGCAATTGCAGCTATGACTAATGGTTTATTTGGAAACGCACCTGCTGATATTTTGGTAGGTCCGGGTAATCAATTTGTTGCTGAAGCTAAAAGAATTTTATTTGGTAAAGTTGGAATAGATTTATTTGCTGGTCCAACTGAAATTGCAATAATTGCTGATGAAACTGCTGATCCAGAAATAGTAGCCGTAGATTTAGTTGGTCAAGCTGAGCATGGCTATAATTCGCCTGCTTGGTTATATACAACAAGTAAAGATTTAGCAGAAAAGGTAATGAAAAGAGTTCCAGAATTAATTGCTGAATTACCAGAATTACCAAGAACCAATGCTGAGGCGGCTTGGAGAGATTACGGAGAAGTAGTTCTTTGTGATACTGATGAAGAGATGGCCACAATTAGTGATGAGTATGCACCTGAGCACTTAGAAGTCCAAACAAAAAATTTAGATTGGTTCCACAACAGATTAAAAAATTATGGTTCTTTATTTGTTGGTGAAGAAACAACTGTTGCTTATGGAGATAAATGTTCAGGAACAAATCATATTTTACCTACAAAAGGAGCTGGAAGATATACAGGTGGTTTATTTGTAGGAAAATTTATCAAAACACTAAGTTTCCAAAGAATGACAAAAGAATCTACAGAATTAGTTGGTGCTGCAGCTGCAAGACTTTCAAGATACGAGGGTATGGAAGCACATGCAAGAACTGGTGACGTAAGATTGAAAAAATACGGATATACAGGTTAATTTTAATTTAACACTAAGTCTAAATAAAGAGCTGCTGACCAAGAAAAATTCTTGGCTCCCATAGGTTTAGCACTTTTTCTAGTATAATATTCGTGAAAACCATTTGCCTCTATCATTTGTATCGTTTTTCTTTTAATTTTTTTTGAAAAAGAATTGTCTTTATTCATTAATCCTTTGTAAATAAACCAATTACAGTTCACCCAAATCGGACCCCTCCAATACCTTTTTTCCTCAAAACTTTTATGATTAGGTTTAATTGAAGAAAAAAAATATTTATCATTTTTATTATGATTTTTAAGACTTTTAATTAATTTCTTATTAATTAAATCGTTATTTAAATCTGCAAAAAGGATAAAATAATTTGTAATCGAAGGTACATAAATATTTTTCTTATTTCTTAAATCCTTTGAAAAAAAACTTCCTTTTTTTTTATCATATAATTTTAGTATTTTTTTTTCAGTAACTTTTACATAATTACTTATTTTAGAACTCTCTAGATTAAACTTATTTAATATTTGAATAAGATCTTTGTTAGCCTTTAAAAATAAAGAATTAAATCCAACATCTACAACATTAAATAAAGAAGATTTAAAAATTTTTTTAGGATTATATTTTTTTTTTCTTAAATTATTCTTAATAGATACATATCTATCATAGTCTATATTAAGAGGTCTATGATCTGGGTTAACAAGTTTATTATCTGCTCTTTTATATTTTAAATTTTTTTCAATAGTTACTTTTTCCATTGGTTCATCCCAAATAGGAGAATTATCATATCCACTTTCCCAAGGATGAAGAATCGAAACTAACCCAGTTTTCTTTGGATCTCTAAATTTAATAAACCATTCATGAAATCTAATTATTTTTTTTACAATTTTTTTTACTTCTTTAGTTTGTTTATTGGATATTTTGTTTTTATCTAAAATCAATTTCAAAATAGTTGCTAAAATAGGTGGTTGAGTAATACCAGATGAATGAATTTTATTACCACAATTCCAAGCAGTATAATTTGGATAATAGTTTGTATTTGTATCATGAAATAATATGTGAGGAACCATGCCATCTTTCCACTGACCATCTAGCAATGTTGTAATTTCTTTAAGTGCATGGTTTAAATTAAAATAAGAATAACCTAGTGCTATAAACGCAGAGTCCCAATTCCATTGAGCTGGGTAAAGTTTATTATTTGTAGGTAAGGTATAACCTTTTCTTCTGTTACCCAGTAAGGTCTTTTGAGCCTTATTAATTAAATTTCTCATTAACCTTTCACACTTCCTGCGGTCAGACCACTTACTAAATATTTTTCAAAATAAACAAATATAAATAGTACTGGTAATGTAACAACCACTGAGCCTGCCATTAAATATTGTCTTGGCGTTTCTGCATCTCCACTTAAATATTGGATAGCCCTTGATAATGTAAATGAATTAGGATTGTCCAAAAACATCAAAGAAAATAAAAACTCATTCCAAGCAATCATAAAAACATACAAAGCTACAGATGAAATTGCAGGAATGCTCAAGGGAATTATAATTTTTGTTATAATTCCAAACCAACTTAATTTGTCTAAAATTGCAGCTTCTTCTAATTCTTTTGGTATACTTTTGAAGTATCCTTGTAACATATAAATAGCTACTGGAAGAGTTGTTGCTGTATACACAATTAATAAACCTTCTATAGAGTTACGTAAGCCCAATTGACTAAATATCGTATACAATGGAATAACAAGAACGATTGCAGGGAACATGTATATTATCAGTATAGAGGTAGACAAAAATGTTTTTCCAAAGAAATTTAATCTTGCAACTGCATAAGCAGCAGGTATTGCAAAAATAAGAGTGATAATAACAGTTCCAACAGAAACAATAGTACTAGTCACAATATATTTTCCAAATTTATAAGATTTAAAAATTACAAAATAAGATTTAAATAAATCTTTTATATCTTGTCCAAAATTTATACTAAAATCTAAAGGATTTACCAACAAAGCTATTTGTGTTTTAAAACTTGTCACTAACATCATGTAAAATGGAAAAAGTATTACAAAAGAAAAAAATAAAATTCCAAATAAAGTTAAGAAGTCAAATAAAATTACTTGAGTAGAGTGTTCTTCTTTTAAACTTATGAAATTATATTTACTAATTTTATAAGTAAAAAAATATAATATTAAAAATACACCCACATTGTACCAAATTGGTAATTTTTGTATTAAGTAACCATCACAAAAAACGAATATGGAAGAAAAAATTATTGATTTATAAAATGATTTAATTTTATCACCTATTCCTAAGTGACCTAACGATATTAAAAACCCAAAGATGAAAAGTATTTCAATGTTAAAGCTAGTAATGCTTAAACCTTGCAATGTTGCCAATATCTTCCAAATAGAAATTAAAAAAATTAAAAAAAAAGTAGATATTAATGAAAATATTATAGTATTTTTAGTTCTCATCAACTCTCTTTCCTAAAAGTTTAAAATAAAAAAACATAAACATCAAAAGTAATACAACGATTACAATTGAAACGGCTGAGCCCATTCCAATATCTGATATTGCAAAACCTTGTTGATAAACATTTATTGGTAAAGTTCTCGTTCCTGATGCGCCTCCTGTTAATAAAAACACGTCCTCAAATTTATTAAAATTCCATATAAATCTAATCATGAATAAAATCGAAATTACTGCAGTAATTTGAGGAAGTGTAATATTAAAAAATTTTTGAAAGGGACTTGCTCCATCAACATCAGCAGCCTCATATAATTCTTTTGGAATAGCTTGAAGTCTTGCAAGAATAAATAAAAAGGCTAAAGGAAAATATCTCCAGATCTCAAACATTATAACTGTTGTAAGTGCTAACCTTAATTTAAAATCAAAACCTAAAATACTAATTTCAATATATTTTTGTCCAAGAAGATTTATTGGAGTTTCAATAATTTGATAATTTAATAGTAAACTATTTAACGTACCGCTATTCGGATCTAGTAAAAGTTCCCAAGTATAAGCTAAAGCAACAACTGGAGCAACATAAGGGAAAAGCAGAACACTTCTCATGAATGTTCTTCCATAAAATTTTTGATTCACCATTTGAGCAGTTAAAATACCAAATACTATTGAGCCAACTGTTCCAAAAAATGTGTAATAAAACGTTGTTAGTAATAAATCTAGAAATTCATTTTCAAATAAAACTTTTTTAAAGTTTTTAAGAGTAAAGTTAGTATTAAGTAATATATTATCAGATTTCCCATCTAATTTTGGTTTAATTGATTTAAGATTTTCTTTGTTTATTTTTGATCCATCATTTGTTTCAAATATTACCTGAAAATTTTCCCTATATTTAGCTGGCCAATTTCCAAATTCACATTTTAAGATATACTTTTTAAAAGAACATCTTGGATCTAAATTTTCAATTTCTAAATTTTTTGGAAAATTATCTTGAAAAGAAACATCTCTAATTTCTTGAATTAATGAACTATTTCTTAACTTATATAATATTTTTATTTTAGTGGGTTCGTTAGAAATAGATTTTACGATTTTTTTTGCTCTTGGTTCTGGAATTCGAATATCTTTTAATTCAACTTCTTTAAAACTAATCCATATATTTGCAAAAATTGGAAATAAAATTATTGAAAAAACCAGAAGGACTGCAGGTAATGTTAGTATATATGCAGTTTTTTTTTCTGTATTTGCTAAAGTGTCATTCATAAAAAAAGCGGATAATTTATATTATCCGCTTTTTTAAAAAATTAAAATTAATTGAATTTAGCTAATGATTTATTAATCATATCAACAGCTTCATCAACATCAATTTGGTCGTCAATATAAAGTCTAGTAATTCTATTTATAAATTGAGAATTTATGACTTTTGATGCTCTTGATAGTTCACCTTCTTTAACACCCCATCTATTTGCAGTATCTAAACCAGCTACAATGTTATTAATAACATCTGGGTCATATAGATCTGACAATGGTGCCTTTCTATCAACTCCAACAGGTAGTTTACTCCAAGCTTTTGTGAAAGCCTCAGGGTCACTTGAATTTCCTCTTCTTACTGGAAATTTACCTTCTGGAGCTATCGATAATGTACTTGTGTAACCTTCATCCATTGAATACATGATAAATTGTTTAGCTTCATCTGTATCAGCATCAGCTGTTATACCAAAATATCTAACATCTGCCCATGCAGCACCTTTTTTATTACTAGGTCCGCTAAAATTAGTTATAAAACCAGTTTTAGAAGCTAGTTCAGGTGATGTAGGATCACTGTTAATTGTTGGTGGAGCAGAGTCTCTTAAACCAGCAAGCTCATCCATAATGAACGGAGACCAAATAATCATTGGAGTTTTACCTGCAAAGTAAAGTGCTCTAGATTGTTTCCAGTACAATTCTCCTGGAGGACTTGCTTTTGCAATTACTTTATAAAACTCTAATGCTTCTTTTAACTTTTTACCCTGTTTCTTGATGCCACCTTTTTTAACAATATTAACTCCATTTGCTAAAAGAACGTGCTCTAAAACCTGACTCATGAAATTTTCATCAGTTTTAGTTGCAGCTACGAAACCAAACATACCACTTTGTTTTGATAATTTTTCAACTGCAGCAACAATGTTAGCATAACTTGTTGGCGGTGCTAAATCTGCATTTTCAAAAAGATCTTTTCTATAAACAACCATTTGTGTCCATCCATCTACTGGAACCGCTGCAATTTTTGATCCCTTCTTAGCCATATTTAGTGCACCCGGTGCAAATGTATTTTTACCCAATTCTTTAACTACATCGTCATTGGCATCTACATCTAAGATTCCTGCCTCAGCCCATGGTAATACATATTGTAAAGTATGATAAATTACGTCTGGTAAATCACCTGCAGCAGCTGCTGCTGTAGCTCTTGTACCTAGTTCTTTTTCTTCAACTGGAATTACATCAACCTTGATTCCAGTTTTAGCTTCAAAAGCTTTGGCCATTTCCTCCTGCTTTGCCATTCGAGCAGGCTGAACTTCTGTAGTCCAAAACTTTATATCTGCGTAAACAACATTAGTTATAAAAAAACTAATCACGCAGAATAACTTAATTATATTTTTCATTGACCCTCCTTAAATGATCTAATCAATATTATTCTAAGGATACCTTATTGTAATGATTCTAAGTCGCATACCTCTTACTTTTAAATAACAGTTATGCAAAAACCTCATAAGAAAAAAGGTCTAAAATTCTTAATAATTCTAAATTAGTCAATTTTGAGTTGTATCAAGATTGTATTCTTTTGCCATTTTGATCAAAAACAAAAACATCTTTTACATCAAATCCTATTGAATTACTTATTTGTAGATTGCTAGAAATTTTGGCACTCAGTTGGTATTCATCTTGTTTTAAGTAAATAATTTTTTCATTACCCAAATTTTCTATTAATTCTATTTCAGGATTAAAAGAATATTGAGTTTTCTGATTAGATTTTAAATGTTCTGGTCTTATTCCCACAAAATGTTTAGATTTATTAAATTTTAGTTTATCAAATTGAATTTCATTACCAAGCAGTTTAATTGAACTTTCTGAAATTACATTTTTTTCATTAATTTCTAAAACATTCATTTTAGGTGTACCAATAAATTGAGCTACAAAAATATTTGCTGGATCATTATATATTTCTTCAGGAGTACCAACTTGTTCAATATTTCCTTGATTTAAAATAACTATTCGATCTGCCAAGGTCATAGCTTCTACTTGGTCATGAGTTACGTAAATCATATTTGTTTTGATTTGATTATGTAATTTAGATATTTCAACTCTCATTTCTGCTCTTAAAGCTGCATCTAAGTTTGATAAAGGTTCGTCAAATAAAAATATTTTTGGATTTCTTGTAATAGCTCTTCCTATCGCTACTCTTTGTCTTTGACCTCCGGATAATTGTTTTGGTTTTCGTTCTAAAAGCTCTTGAATTTTTAAAATTTTTGCAGCCTGCATTACTTTTGTTTTGATTTCTTCCTTCGGTCTTTTTTCAATTTTTAAACCAAAAGACATATTTTCATAAACATTCATATGAGGATAAAGAGCATAAGATTGAAAAACCATCGCAGTTTGACGTTTTGAAGGATGAAGTTCGTTAATTTTTTGATCATTAATAAATATTTCACCTTCATCTATTTTTTCTAATCCTGCAATCATTCTAAGAAGAGTTGATTTTCCACATCCTGATGGTCCTACCAAAACAAGAAATTCATCCTCTTTACCTTGTAGATTAAAATCTTTAATTATCTTATTAGTACCAAATGATTTATTAACACCAGTAAATTTTATGCTTGCCATTTAATTCTCTATATTTTCAAGAATATTAATCTAAAAAATTTTTTATTAAAATATTAAATTTATCCGGTTGTTCTAAATGAACATTGTGACAACATCCTTTAAAGATTTCTAAACGGCTATTTTTAATATTTTTATTCAATGTATCAACCTGGTCAAAATTATAAGATATATCTTTATCTCCCCAAATAATTAAGGTTTCATTTTTGATATTTTTTAAATTATCAATTCCTCTCCAATTTTTCATAGCAACCAAAGCATTATCAGCTGTTTCTAATGAAACATTGGTTACTGCATTTTCACATAAAAAATAATTCTTATCTTTATCACCTTTTACAAACCATTTTGGAGGAACTCTTGAAAACGAAATTTTTGTTCCATCTTTTTTAAGTTTTTCTCTTGTTTCATCCATTGTTTCAAATCTACCAGGAATATCTCCTATTGATCCTGTAGCAAAACAAATTAATTTATTTACTCTATCACCAACAATTTTTGTTATTTCTTGAACAATCATTCCCCCCATAGAATGACCAATTAAATTAAACTTATCAATTTTTTTTTGATTAAGTATTTCTATTATTTTTTTCGCCATATCATTAATAGAGTTTAAAGATTTTGCTTTATAACTTTCACCAAATCCAGGTAAAGCAGGTGCTATAACTCTATAATTTTTTGAGAAATAGTTTTTTTGAAAACACCACATTTCAGACGAACCAAGATATCCATGAACAAAAACAAATGGAAACCCTTTTCCTAAATCGTCTACATAAATATCACTCATAGTATTTCCTTAATTATATATAAAACTAAAATACTCATAAAAGTTATAATAAATATATTAATAACTCTCCAAACTTTTTTACTATTAGCATATTTAGATAAATACTTTGACAAATAACCTAAAGCAAAAAAAAATAAAAATGAAGCTATAGCTGCACCTATCCCAAAAGCTATTTTTTGATTTATCAAATAATTTTTAGAAAAATTCCCAAGAAAAAAAACTGTGTCTGAATAAACATGTGGATTTAAGTATGTAAATCCAAGAGTTTTTATAAATATATTTATTCTTGAAATATTTGTTAGATCATTACTAAAATTTATATCTGAATAATGAGTTTTTATTTTTGAGTAAATGAAGTGCAATAAAAATAATATAAGAAGTATATTTAATATTAATTCAATTGTTTGATTAAAGAGTTGATTAAAATAATGAAAAAGAAAGATACCTAAAAATATTAAAATTAAGTCAGATATTGAACATATTAAACAAACAAGAAATACATGTTGTTTTTTTAAACCTTGTTCAATAACAAAAATATTTTGAGCACCAATAGCTAAAATTAAACTTAATCCTGTAAAAAATCCTAATAAAGCATATTCCATTAAGACAAATTAAACTCTTTTCTTGCCCTGAACAACTCTATCAAGAATTAACGCAACAAATAAAATTGCTACACCTGCTAAAATTCCTTGTCCAACATTAGCATACTGAAGTGCTTCTAAAACATCTTGTCCTAATCCTTTTGCACCGATTAGAGATGCAACTACTACCATTGCTAGACTTAACATCACTGTTTGATTTACGCCTGCTAATATAGATGGTGTTGCTAAAGGTAAATCCACTTTTCTTAATAGATACCATTTAGATGCGCCATAAGCGATTGCAGCTTCTCTAATTGTTTCAGGCACACCTCTTAATCCAAGAACTGTTAATCTAACTACAGGTGTCCCTCCAAAAATCATTGTAATAATTACTGCAGCAACTTTTCCTGTTCCAAAGAATGCAATTACTGGAATCATAAATACAAAAGCTGGCATAGTTTGCATAAAATCCATTATTGGTCTTATCATTGAATAAAATCTTTGACGTCTTGCACAGAAAATTCCAAGTGGAATTCCAATTACAATACTTAGTACAGCAGCTGTTCCTAGAAGAGCTAAGGTAGTCATTGCTTTTACCCAAAAGCCTAAAAATCCCATGTAACATAAAAATCCTGCTGAATAAATTGCAGCTCTTGGGCCTGCAGCTAAACCTGTTAAAGTTACTATAGTTGTAATGATCACTATCCACGGAGTTTTTACAAATAGTAATTCTAAGAAATCTAGTACTGATCTAATACCAATTGTGATTGCTGTAAATAATGCATCTCCTTTTAAAACTGCGTAATCAAAAATAGTTTCCACCCATTTAATTGAGGTTAATCTAATGTCTGGATGAGTTGGAAAATCATCCATTATAGTAATAACACCAGGAAAACTATAATGCACCACAGAGAAAAACATAATCACTGCTGCAAAAATTGTACTTGAGATAAAGTTCTTAGTTTGCATTCCTGGTCTTATTGTTTTGTCTGATAACCATTCTGAATATCTTTTTTCTAAAATAGAATTAGCTAAAATCCCTTGAACTATTTTAATTGAAATTAATAAAGCAATACCAAAAATAGTTATCCAAATTGCAGAAGCTTCAATTCTTGAAACTTCATCAATATATCCCTGCATTGCATCTTCTAAGGATTTAATGTTACGTTTATAAACATCGACTTTATCTGGATTGTTGCTAATGGCTGCTTCTAACTGTTTATTTCTAAATGCAATTGTAGATTCAACTTGTTTTATTTTTTCAACAGCATCTTTAGTAATATTTCCAAATAAACCTCTTATAATTTGAACAACTGAAAATGTTTCAATTATTAAAAAAGCTAATGCCCAATTCCATATATTTCTCATACCAAACCAAATTGGACCTAAAATTCCTGCATATAAATTAAATGAAAAAGAAAATGAAGGTTTGCTTCCAATTTTTTGAAACTCTTTGATGTAATATTCTGGATTTGATTTAACAAAGTCAGTTATTAACTCAGATCTAGTAGGGTTATTAATTTGTTTATTCTCCATCACCACCCTCTATTACTGCTTTTAAAAGATCTGATTGTGTAATAACTCCAATATTTTTCTGCTCATTATTTTTAACAACTAATGGTTTATCTTTCGATTTTGAAACTTCAATTAATTTACTTAATAATTCATGCTCATCTACACTTTGTAAATTTTCTTCTAGTTTTCCGTTAGTGCTTTCATAACTTTCAACTGTTTGCATAATTGTTTTTGCTTGAACAACTTTAAGTCTTGAAATTCCTTTAACAAAATCTGCGACATATTCATCAGCTGGATTAACTACAATTTGTTCTGGGGTTCCAATTTGAATAACTTTTCCATCTCTCATAATAGCAATTCTATGTCCTACTCTGACCGCCTCATCTAAATCATGAGTTATAAAAACTGTTGTCTTTTTCATCTGTTTTGAAAGTTTAATAAATTCTGATTGAAGCTGTCTTCTAATTAGTGGATCTAATGCACTAAAAGGTTCGTCCATTAAAAGAAATTCTGGGTCTGCAGCTAATGCTCTTGCAAGTCCTACTCTTTGCTGCATACCTCCTGATAATTCATGAGCAAATTTGTTACCCCAACCTTGTAATTCAACTATTTCTAAAATTTTATTAGCTGCATCTAAACGATCATTTTTACTTACACCTCTAATTTCAAGGGGCATTGCAATATTATCTACTACTGATCTATGAGGCATAAGTGCAAAGTTTTGAAAAACCATGCCTATCTTTTTATTTCTTAGTTCTTGTAAATGATCACGATCAAGCTGCATTACATCTTGGCCATTTATCAAAATCTTTCCCGATGTAGGTTCTAAAAGTCTATTTATATGTCTAACTAATGTAGATTTTCCACTACCAGAAAGACCCATTACACAAAATATTTCACCTTGATTAACATCAAATGAAACATCAGAGACACCAATAACTGAATTGTATTCTTCTAAAGCTTCTGTTTTTGAAATTCCTTTATTTTGAATTGCATCTAATGCTTCGAGCGAAGTATTACCAAATACTTTCCAAACATTTTCAATTTTTATTGCTGAACTCGATGAATCCATTTTGTTTTTTATTATAGGAAAATATACTCGGCAATCTTAAACTGCCGAGTATAAATTTAATTTAGATTATAATCCTAACCAACCGTCTACAGTTGATTTATTTGCTTCCATCCATGCTCTTGCTACATCAGCTGGATCTTTTTTCTCAACTGAAACTGAATAAGCCATCGCAGAAACATCATCAGCTGTTAATTGAAAATTCTTAAAGAATTCTACAATCGCTGGTGATTGACTCTCTAAAGAAGTAGCCCAACCGATTTGGATTTGCTTAAGAGCATCTTTTGATGCAACATAAGATTTCTTGTACCAGTCAGCATCTGCTTTAGGTTGAATCATTTTATATTTTGCAGGATCATATTTTGGTTCTGTTAACATCACTACGTCAGCCATTCCCCAAATTGCATGAGGTTTGTAACAATAGAATGCATAACCTTCACCTTTTTTGATTGAGTCTAGTACTCTTGCATTTTTAACTGCTTCAGCAGCTCTAACTGCTTCAATACCAGCATCATATAAACCATAGTCTCTTAATTTAACTTGGTTCACATTTGCAGAAGCCCAACCATCAGCACCAATCCAAAACTCACCTTTTCCATTGCCATCGCTATCCATAGCTTTAACAACTTCAGGTCTTGCTAAGTCTTCAATTGCTGTGATGTTCATTTTTTTAGCAAACTGTTGAGAAACACAATAACCTTGGTTTCCTTCATAAGGCTTACTACTTAATTTTAAAGTTCCTTTTGGAACTAAATCATTTGTATAAGCTTCTTGGTTTGGTAACCAAATATCAGGATGAACATCGATTTCACCCTTACCTCTATCAATTGCTGCGTAAATTGCTGTGTTGTTTCCAGGAACAAGCTCAGCCTCTCCACCCATTTTATCTGTAACAACTGCTGCTAATAAATTTGCAATAGCTGTAGCACCTGTCCAGCCTGGATCTCCAATTTTAACTTTTTCTGCTTGTGCAGAGAACATTGTTAAAACTGAGATTAATCCAGCTACAAGTGTAGTTTTAATTATTCTCATATTATCTCCTTTTAAATTTAAAAATAAAGCTTAACGCGAATTGAGATAGCGAGTCAAAGAAAATTGATGTGTAATTATTGCAGTATATATTAGAATTATTATAAAGAACTAATCTGGATTTGAAGTAAGAGTTTTTATTTCTAAAATATTTTCATTAGGATCTTTTACGAAGAATGTTTCTTGCTCATACTTGGTGCCTTTGAATCTAAGATAAGGTTCATCGTAATATTTAGTACCACTATCTTTTAATCTTTGCTTAAGAGCATCAAAATCTTTTCTAGATAAATGAACTCCAAAATGTGGAACTGATACATTGCCCATATCCACATCATGTCTTTCATTGTCTAGTTTGTGTTCACTTTTATGAAGAGTAAGTTCATTACCCCAAAAATCAACGTCAGCCCATTCTTGTGCAGAATTATCTAATCTACATCCTAGAGTTTCGCTATAAAATTTCTTTGCTACTTCTAAATCACCACAAGGTATTGCTAAATGAAAACAATTAGTATTTTTGTACATAATAAAGCCTTTAATATAATAAATTAATCACTATATAAAGCCTGTTTTTAACACAAAATCAAAAAAAGAATAATAATGAGCGATTTTTTACAATCAATAATTGATAGAGATCCTGCGGCAAAATCTAAATTAAGTTTAATATTAACTTACCCAGGAGTAAAAGCAGTATTCTTTCATAGAATAGCTAATTTTTTTAGTACAGCAAAATTTCATTTAATTGCAAGAATCATTTCTCAATTTTCAAGATTTTTAACTGGTATTGAAATTCATCCAAATGCAAAAATTGGAAAAAATTTATTTATCGATCATGGTATGGGAGTTGTGATTGGGGAAACATCTGACATTGGTGATAATGTAACTATTTACCATATGGTTACATTAGGTGGAATTGCACCTAGTATAAATTCAAATGATCAACGTAATATAAAAAGACATCCTACAATAAAAGAAGATGTAGTAATTGGTTCAGGTGCACAAGTATTAGGTCCCGTTATAGTTGGCAAAGGTGCAAGAATTGGAGCAAATGCAGTTATAACTAAGGACGTTGCAGAAAATACTGTAATGGTTGGAATTCCAGCAAGAAGTGTTGGTATTGCTGATAGTGAATTTAAACCTTATGGAATTACACCTGACAGTGATAAAAAATCAGATAATGAATAAAACACAAAACGATTTTATTTCAGGAATAGGAAACACCCCATTAATTAAATTAAGAGCAGCATCAGAAATTACTGGATGTAATATTTATGGAAAAGCAGAATTTTTAAATCCAGGTGGATCAGTTAAAGATAGAGCTGCACTTGCTTTAATTAAAGACGCTCAAGAAAAAAAATTAATTACTAAAGGTGGAACCGTTGTCGAAGGAACAGCAGGTAACACTGGAATTGGTTTGGGTCTATTAGGAAATTCCTTAGGTTATAAAACAATCATTGTAATGAACGATAATCAAACCCAAGAGAAGAAAGATCTACTTAGAAATCTTGGAGCTGAACTAAGATTGGTGCCACCAAAACCTTATAAAGATGATAACAATTTCGTTAAAGTTGCAGCGAGACTCGCAGATGAATTAAGACCAACAAATAATAACGGTGTAATTTGGGCTAACCAGTTTGATAACACAGCAAATGCCAAAGGTCATTACGAAGGAACAGGACAAGAAATATGGGAACAAACTGAAGGTAAAGTTGATGGGTTTGTATGTTCTTCTGGAACTGGAGGAACTATTTCAGGTGTAAGCAATGCTCTTAAAGAAAAAAACAAAAATATAAAAATTTATCTATCTGATCCAAAAGGTTCAGCTCTTTATAATTATATAAAGAATGGCGAACTAAAGTCAGAAGGTGGATCAATTACTGAAGGAATTGGTTCAAGCAGGGTAACAGCTAACTTTGGTGAGGCTAAGATTGACGATGCCTATTCAATTGATGATCATGAAGCATTACCTATACTTTATGATTTAATTCAAAATGAAGGTCTAAGCCTAGGTACTAGTTGTGGTATCAATATCGCTGGAGCAATAAGAATGGGTAAAGAATTAGGGCCTGGTAAAACTATTGTAACAATTCTTTGTGATAGAAGTGACAAATACGCAACTAAAATGTTCAATAAAAAATTCCTAGAAGAAAAAGGTCTACCAATACCTAATTGGTTTTAGATATAAATTTTATCGGCTAAGCCGTAACAAAGTATTGCACTTAAGAGAGTTAAAATACCGGGTGCAATAATTCCTTCATTAGATGTTTGTGGAGTATGGCCTAATTTATTTATTTTAATTGTATAAATTCCTACACAAAAAGCTGAAAGGTTTTGTAAAAATACTAAATTAAAAAAAGCCCATGTTCCTTGAAGCCCATCGGTTCTTATGAACCCAACCCATATAGCCATAGCCACAGCTCCAATAAATAATGATCCGAAAAATCTTGTCATTCCAGCACCAGTATCGTCGATGCCGAATTTATCTAAAAATTTTTTTGTAGCAAAAACAGTCTGATATGCATAAACAGCAAAAATTACAAAATGTACTAAAAATACAATTAAATAAAAAATTCCATTAAATTTTTCGATCATATTAAAACGTTATCAAAAATTAAAATTAAATAAAACAATTAATTCAACGATTTTTACAGGCTAAAACTGCATATCTGTCGCGCGATATAAACACAAGAGACTCCACAATAAAAATGTAACAGTCTTAGGTTACGGTTCAACTATTCGGAAAGGAATATTATGAGGAAAATAATACTAGCATTAATTTTTACATTAATGTCAATGCCTTCAATATCATTTGCAGATGGTCATAGTGGAAAAATTAGTCTTGCTGGTTTTTTTGTTGGCGATGCTAAAGCTATTGTAGATGAAAAAGGTAACATCATGACTTTTACATATGAAGGTCTAAGTGGATTTAATGCAATTGAAGGTACTTCGTTTGGTGATAATTCATCACATCATTGTATAGGTGCAGGAACTATTCCAGGTAAAGGTTTTGAAATGGGTCACTGCAAAATAATGTTTATAAATGGTGACACAGCAATAATTTATTATGAAATAAAATTAGGTTACTCAATGGAAGGTACTTTTAAATGTATCAGTGGTACAGGTAGATACGAAGGTATCGAATGCAGTGGAACTACAGGTTATACACAAATTAAGCCTGCTCAGGAAGGTAAAATTCATGCAACGAATTATTACAGGGGCACTTATACATTAAAAAAATAGGAAAATAATATGAAAAATATAATAATAACTTTATTCAGTGTTTTATTTCTAACATCTACATATGCAGATATGAATGATAGTGATAAAAATAGAGCTTGGGAATGCAGTGGTATTTACATGGCTAACTATTTCTTACCTTCAGGTGAAACATTTGAATACAGTATGAAAGAAAAATCTATGGCATCAGTAAAAGTTTTAAAAGCTTATGCTTTAGAAGTAGGAATTCCTGAAAAGGAATGGGATGAAGGCGTAAACAAAGCTGTGGATAAGCATTATGGCTCTAAATTTGACGAGGCTGAAACTAATGCATGTCATGACTTTGTAAATTCAACAATACCTAATGGAGAAGATAGAGTTAAAAAGGTAGTTCAAACTCTATATTAATAAAAAAAAAGGAGAAAAAATGGAAAAAGAAATGTTAGTAGTTGCAAAGTTAAAAGAGGGTACTTTTGAAAAATTCATGGGATTTATGCAATCTCCTGAAGGACTTGCTGAAAGAGCAAAAGTTGCAGTGGTTGAAAAAACAATTGGAACTGTAACTCCAGACAAAAGTACTGTAATGTTTAAAATATTTTGTACTGATGAAGCTGCACTTCATAAGTTTATAGAAGGTACCGAGGTATCAAAACCAATAATGGATGAAGTGTTAGACAGTTACTCAATATATGATTTAACTAAGGTTAAATAGAAAGGAATAACATGTCTATATTAGAGAAATATAGTGCTGCATTAAAAAATAAAGATGAAGCTGCCATGAATGAACTTTTGCATGACGATTTTAAATTCACAATGCACAAGTCAGGAAATGTTTTAACCAAAAGTGATGTTATCAAATGGGCGATGAGTGGTGATATTAATCAAGATAAGGTTAGAATTGTTTATGAAAATGACGAAGTCGGTATTCATCATGCGTTTGTAACATTTAATGATGGTAATGTTGAGGCGGTAATGGCAGTTTATAAATATGACAATGGAAAAATTGTTAGTTTAGAAACTGGTGCTACACCAATACCAAAATAAGTGAGTGAAATTGATTTTTATTTTTCGATAGGAAGCACATATACCTATCTATCCGTAACTAGAATACTTGATGTTGAAAAACAACATCAAGTAAAATTTAACTGGAAACCTTTTTCAGTAAGAGCAATCATGAAAGAAATGAACAATATCCCATTTCCAAAGGATAAAATGAATAAAGTTAATTACATGTGGAGAGATATTGAAAGAAGAGCTGAAGGTTATGGTTTTTTTGCTAAAACGCCAGTTCCCTATCCATTATCAGAATTTGATTTAGCAAACCAAATTGCAATCCTTGGTTTTGAAAAAGGTTGGGGAGAAAAATTTGTTATTCTAACTTATAAAAAATGGTTTCAAGAAGGTAAGGAACCAGCCATCGAGCCAAGTATCTCGGAAGTTTGCTCAGAATTAAAACTTGATAAAGATGAAATCATCTCTGAAGCAAAATCATCAGATATAGAAACAAAATATAATGAAAACACAAACTCAGCTCGTGAAAATAAAATATTTGGCAGTCCATCTTTTATTGTAAAAAATGAACTCTTTTGGGGAGATGATAGAATGGAAGATGCTATTAAATGGTCTCTTAAATAATTCTATATATTCTCCTTAAATTCATTTAAAGTCTCGAAATGAGTATTACAACTTCATATTTATTTTTAGGCATTGCAGTTTTTCTAGGAGTTACTTCAAATAGTTTTGCTAAAAGTGCAGAAGGCTTTACCCTTCTAATTCCAAGCATAATCACTGCTATTACAATTGTATTATGTATGTACGCTCTTTCATTAGTAATGAAAAATATTCCAATGGGAATCACTTATGCTTCCTTTGCAGGCTTAACAATTATAGCAACAGTAGTGGTTGGAGTAATTAGATTTAATCAAGTACCCAATTTATATTCATTAATTGGTTTAGCTTTTATTATTGTTGGTGTTTTAATGGTCAACCTGTTAGGTAATAATTAATATGATTAATAAAAAATACGCTCAACCTTTATTCATGATTTTTATGTCCTTTGGCATGAGTGTGATTATGAGTGGAGTTGTAGTTGCTGTAAACACCGGAGTTACAGATGGCTTTATAAGTAGATGGTTTTATTCTTGGATGTTTGCATTTCCAGTTGCATTAATTGCTGCCTTTACAATGGCTCCAATAATGAGACCATTAGTTAATAAAATTGCTTCAAAAGAATAATCATGAAACCGTTGTTGGGGTATTTATTTTTAGCTAACGGAATTATTTTTGGTATCGCGTCAAATAGCTTTGCTAAAATTTCTGAGGGATTTACTAAATTAACTCCATCTATTTTATGCATTTTGTTTATGTGTATCACCATGTTTTCAATTGCAAAAGCAATGTCTGCACTTCCAGTTGGATTTGCCTACTCTACTTACAGTGGTTTAACAGTTACGGGTGTTGTCCTTTTCGCTGTTTTAAAATTTAACCAGGTGCCTAATATTTATGGCACTATTGGAATTGTTTTAATTATAATTGGCGTAGTAATGGTTAATTACCTTGGTCGACTAAACTGATACTTTTTTAAAATTTCTGGAAGCTCATGACTTCCATCCTCATTTAATGGTAACTCATATTCGTTAACAACCGTACTAGTATCTAAAGATGAATATAAATGAGGATACATATCACCATTTGATGCCTGCTCCCACAATAAATGTTCAAGCTTAAATGCATTTACTCTTAACAAAACTAGATTTTCTTTTTTAGGATAATGTTTATTTAAAGTTTCCTCTACCTGATCTTCTTCTGAAAAGTGAATATATCCATCTTTAAGATCTTTTTCTGACCCACCATAAGTTCCAGATTGTTTGGCCTTTTGCCACTCATCTTTGTCTATAACTTTGAAAATAAATTCTAAATTCATTTCACCAAGAAGAATTTGGACCTTTTAAGAATTCTATTTCTTCTTCAGTAGATTCTCTTCCTAAAATTTCATTTCTATGAGGATATCTATGAAATTGTCTGACTACTTTTGTATGATCTTGCCAAAACTTTTTTATTTCATTGTATCCTTCGTGTTCTCTTAAATATTTGTTTAGTAAGTAATAAGCCATTTCATGATCGCTGATTTCTTCACTATGAATTAATGGTAATAACATAAATAATCTTTGATTAACGTTCATAGCTTCTAAATAACCTGAATAAACTGCATCATTTACAATTAACCTAGTTTTTTGATCTTGTGCAAAAGCCTTTTTATCATTTCTAAACATATTTCTTGAAAATTGATCAAATAAAATAACTAACGCTAAACAACTCATAGGGTTATCTTGCCAATCATCATATTCATTTTGAAAAGCTAATTCATAATCTTTTAAAAATTTATCTTTAATTTTTTGATCAAAGTTTTCATCTTTTTTAAAACGCATCTCAGAAGGAGTTTCTTTAAACCAAAAATCTAGAATTGTTTGTGCTCTTTCTGGTATCATTCAGCTAATGGTTTTAATAATTTTAAAATCTTTTTATGATTAGCTTTATTATTTGAAACAATAATATTTCCTCCAACAACAGGGTTTTTGTTGCCCCAAGTAGTAACTATTGCTCCACTTGCTCTCACAATTGGCATAATCGGATGAATATCCCAAATCTTATTTGCACATTGTGCAACCATTTCAAGCCTACCCTCTGCTAATTGACAATAAGTCAATGCATCAAAACATGGAAATTGCATTCTTCTAATAAATTTTTGAATTTTAGATTGTTGTTTTAAAGTTAATTGATTGTGAAATGCAGCTGCTAATTTTGCATTAGTAAAATTTAATTTTGAGTTAACTTTAAGTTTTCTTTTTTTATTATTTTCAAAAACAAATGCAGAATTTTTATTTATATTTAAATAATATTTTCTCATTTTAGGAAAATTTGCTAATCCTAAAATTGGTTCACCATTGAAGTTTAATGAAATGAGATTGCTCCAACTGGGATTACCAACAACGTATGATCTGGTTCCATCAATTGGATCAATTACCCATGAAAACTCACTCTTGGTATTTTTATGACCATATTCTTCACCTATAATTTGGTGATTTGGGAATTTTTTTGAAATTTTAGACCTTATAAATTTTTCAAAGGCTTTGTCTGATGTTGTTACAGGATCGTAACCTTTGCCTTTCATTTTGTTAGTTATTTTAAATGGCTTATCTAACTTAGCGTAGTAAAATCTAGTTAAATCTTTAGCAAGTTGATTTAAAAAGCTTGCATATATTGGATATTTTTTTGTATCAAATTTTTTCACAATGAACTCTTACTATTTAATTTATGTTGATTAAAGTTAAATTTTAAATAATCCTTGGCTTACAATTATGAAAATCGAGCTAGTTGAAAACAAGGTTTATTTTAATAATGGGTCTGAAAAAAAAGAAATTCACCCATTCTGGTTACGTGAAAGGGTAGATGGTGAAGAATATTTAGATAAAGGAACTCAGCAAAGACTTTTTGATCCTACTTTCTTAAGTAATGATATTTCAATAAATAAAGTAAATCTTAATGAAAAATACTTAGAAGTTAATTTTAATGATGGTGTTAATTCAAAACTAGAAATTGATAAAATTACTTCTGAGTTTGCTAAAGAAGATATTGTCATAAGGGCTATTGAAAAAATCAAATGGGATTCCTCTTTAAAAAATATAAAAAATTTTGAATACCAAGAAAATTTTTACGAAAGTAAAGATATGCATGATCTACTTATTTCATTTTATAAATATGGATTTGTAATAGTAAAAAATATTCCAACATCTAAAAATTATATCGTGGAATTTGCAAATTCTATAGGCAGTGTTCGTAGAACAAATTTTGGAGAATATTTTGACGTAAAATCCAAACCTGATCCAAACGATCTTGCTTATACGTCATTAGCTTTGGCGCCTCATACAGATAACCCTTATAGAAATCCTGTTCCATGTATTCAACTTTTGCACTGTATTGAAAGTAACGTTTCAGGTGGATTATCAACATTGGTGGATGGTTATACAGTTACCGAAGATTTGAAAAATGAATACCCAGAATTTTACAAAATATTAACAGAGGTAAAGGTAAGATTTAGATTTATTGATAAAGAAGTTATTTTAGAGACTATTTCTCCTTTAATTGAACTAAATGATGATAAAAGTTTCAAGCAAGTAAGATTTAGTCCCAGATTAGACTATGTTCCAATATTAGAAAAAGAAAAATTAGATCTTTACTATCAAGCGAGGAAAAAGATATCTGAAATGTATAATTCAGATAAATATAGAATTGAATTTAAACTAGAACCTAAAGACTTAATGATGATGGACAATTACAGACTTCTCCATGGGAGAACAGCCTATGAAATCAAAGAAGGTGAAAGATTTTTACAAGGTTGTTATATTGATTACGATAGTACTGAAGGAAAGCTTAGACACCTAAAAAGGAAGTTTAATCTTTAAATAAATTTTCTATTTGTGCTTCAGCTTCTTTGATTGATTTTTCATAATCTAGTGCCATTTGGTCTGCACTGATTATATCTACTTTTTCTATACCAAAGAAATTAAGAATAAATTTTAGCCAAGGAGTTAAAAAATCTTCTGAGCTATTTAATTTTGTTCCTCCAGAAGTGATAACTAAATAAGCGTGTTTGTTTTTTAATAACCCTTCTCTTCTCCCGTTTGGTTTAAATCTAAAAGTCTCACCTATTCTAGCAGCTAAATCTGACCAAGCTTTAAGAGTTGCAGGAGGACCATAATTGTAAATTGGAGCCGAAATTATTATTACATCGCTTTCTTTCAATTCCTTTACAAGTTTGTCTGAAAGTTTGAACATTTTTTTATGCTCTTCTGTTTGATCTTTTTCATCTATATTCATTCCAGATTCTGTAAGCCCACTTACAAAAAGCATTTCATCATCTAAATCTCTATAAATTACTTCATCTCCTGGTTTTTTTATTTTATCTAAAAGTTTTTTTGCTAAAGCTCTAGAGGTTGAACCTTTTTTTCTAGCACTAGAGTCTATTTGATAAATCTTCATTAATACCTTTTATCCGAATTTTTGCATAAAAGGAAAGATTTCAATTATATAAAATCCTATTGCTTGTAATTGATTAGTTAAAATTAAAATACCTGTAACTAATAGAGTTATTCCACCAATTTTTGATATTAAACTAATATTTTTCTTAAAATTTTTAGAAAATAATAAAAATCTTTGAATTAAGTATCCAGATAAAACAAAAGGAATAGCAAGACCTAATGAATAAGAAATTAATAGTATCACAGCTCTTGATAAAGTTTCTTCAATAGATGCTAAAGCTAAAATTGAACCTAGAATTGGACCAATACACGGTGTCCAACCAAAACCAAAAGCAACACCAATTACATATGGAAATAGAATATTTCTTGATTCTTTTGCATCAAATCTTTTTTCAAAATTTAAATATGGAATATTGATTATTCCAATTAATTGAAGAGAAAAAATTATAATAACTATTCCAGCTGAAATTCTTAACACTTCTGAATTTTGTAATAGTGCCTGTCCTAAAAATGATGCTGATGCGCCTAAAATAACAAAAACAGTTGAGAACCCTAAACAAAATAAAATTAATGGAAAAAAATTGATTTTTTTTTGGTTTAAAATTTCTTGTAAAGATTGACCAGAGATATAAGAAATATATCCAGGAATTAGGGGTAGAACACATGGAGACAAAAAACTTATAAGTCCTGCTCCAAAAGCAATTAAGTATTCAAACATTTATCCTGTATTTTTCATTGCTGCAGAAATACCTGCTATCGATGTCATTAAGGCATCTTCAAGAAATTTTTTATCTAAATTTTTATATTTCTTATTTGTTAATTTATTCATTACATTTGCCTGCAGTATATTTAACATCTCAGTATAATTGTTTCTTATAAATAAAGACTTTCTAAATTCTTTTCTCTCTTTTACCACTTCTTTAGGGGTAATTTTATTATGCAATTTGACCAATGCCTCAAATTGAAATCTTAATTTTTTACCAATTCTCTTTAATGAGGCATCAGCTAAATTATTTTCATAAATAACTGATATTTCTGGATCTACTTTAGAAATTACCATATCCAAAATATCCATAGTTGATACAAAGTAAGGCCAATTTCTCTCCATGTCAGTCATTGTTCTTTTGAACTTTTTGATTGAACCATATCTCAACGCCTCAGTTGTCCCAAGCCAAGCAGGTAACATTAATCTAATTTGTGTCCATGCAAAAACCCAGGGGATTGCTCTTAAACTTTGGATGTTATCAACATTCTTTCTTTTGGTTGGTCTTGAACCGATCGCAAGTTTTCCAAGTGATTTATGAGGTGTAACGGTTTTGAAGTAACGAATAAAATCCTCACTTTGATTTAAGTATTTTCTATATGAGGATGTTGAAATTTCTGACATTTTTTGAATTAAATCACGCCAATTTGATTTTGATCTTGGTGGTGGATTTAAAGACGCATCCATTACTGAGCCGATATAGCTACAGAGGTTATATTCAGCTAATGGTTTGTATCCATACTTTTGTTGAATTACCTCCCCTTGATCAGTAATTCTTATTTTACCATTAACTGTTCCTGAAGGTTGTGATTTTAAAGTAGCCTGAATAGGTCCACCACCTCTTCCTGGAGATCCGCCTCTACCATGGAAGAAAACAAGATCTATTTTATATTTTTTAGCTAAACTTCTAAGCTCCTCTTGAAGTTTATATTGATGCCAACTCGCAGATAATTTTCCAGCATCTTTACTGGAATCAGAATATCCAATCATTACTTCCTGCTTTGAATCAATCATTTTTCTATACCATGAAAGTTTGAATAAATTTGTCATTACACCATTAGCATTTTTTAAATCATCCAAAGTTTCAAAAAGTGGCACAACTCTTAATAAATTTTTGTTTTGTGCCTGCATTTGTAAAAAATAAACAGATAAAATATCAGATGCTGTTGAGGTCATTGATATTACATATGCACCTAGGCACTCAATTGGTGTTTTCGCTATCTCTTTGAAAGTGTTCCAAACTTCTTTATTTTCTTTATCTTTTATTTTTATTTTATCTACAAAAAATTTTTTTTCTTTTATAGATTTATTTAATAATTTTACTTTTTCTGTTTCAGTTAAAAAAGAATATTTTATATTTTTTTTCTTTTTAAAAATTTCGTTTAAAAGTTTTTCATGTCTATCTGCCTCTTGTCTTATATCTAATCTTGCTAAATTAATTCCAAAGCATCTCACTCTTCTCATTAAATCCAATAGGTCTGCGTTTGCAATATACTCTCCTCTATTTGCTTTTAATGATTTTCTTACTTCTCTTAATGGAAGAGTTATTTCATTTTTATTTTGAATTAATTTTTTTTCATCTAAATCTGCATTGTTATTTAAATGATTTTCAATTATTTGATAGGTTAGTCTTACCTTGTCCCTAATCGGTCTTAAATAAACTCTATAAGGTTCGTAACTGTTTCCTGTTGCTGTTTTTATTTTTGTCGAACATTCTTCCATAGATAAATCTTGAATCAATTTGGTAAGTTCTTTCTCATACAATTTTGCAGCTTGCCATCTGGAAAATAATATTACTTTCTTTGTAACTTCAGCTGTTACATTGGGATTTCCATCTCTGTCTCCCCCCATCCATGATCCAAATTGAATTGGATTAAAATCACGTGGCAAATCTTTCTTTAAGTTTTTTCTAAATATATCATTTAATCTTTTGTAAACCTTGGGAATGGTATCCCATAGACTATCCTCGATAACGGCTAAACCCCACCTTGCTTCATCTAATGGAGATGGTTTAGTCCTTTTTAGTTCATCTGTTTTCCATATTATTGCAATTTCCGAGTAAAGCTTTCTATCTAATTCAATTATCTTTGATGGATATTTTTTATAGAGATGTCTTTGCTCCATAATTTCGATTAAATTGGCATATTTTTGGATTAAAGTTCTCCTTTTTACTTCAGTAGGATGAGCGGTAAGTACAATACCTATATCAAGTTTTGTAGCTTGTTCGTAAATTTTTTTATCCGGAATTTTTTTATTTTTAAATAAACTTTCAATTATATCTTCAATGAAAAGATTTTGACTTTTATTTTTAAAATATGGATTTTCAAATTCATTTAATTTTCTAGATGCATCTAATGACTCAGCTAAATTCATTAAATTTAAAATATGTGAAAATGCTCTTGTTAATTTAAACGTATTTTTAGGAGAAAGTTTTTTTACTTCTTTCGAAATTTTTGAAAAAATTCTACTTTTATTTTTGTGTGATAAAGTATTTTTTGATAATAATCTAAATTTTTCAACAATTTCAAAAAAAAACTGAACCTTCCTGATCTTTAATTACTCTTCCAAGAAAAGTTCCTAATAATCTAATATCTTCTCTTAAAAGCTTTGTTGGTATTCGCTCATAGTAAAGATCTCTTTTCTTCATTACTTATAATAAATTTTTTTTGTAAAACTCCTCTAGCATTTGTTTTTACACTAAAAAAGAATCCTGAATATCTAAATTTTCGCAGATCTGCTTTGCTCATCCCTTTTGTAGCTGTTGAAACATAAAGTTCTTTAGTATTTTTACCTCCAAATGCACAATTAGTTATATTTTTTGCAGGAAACTGAATTCTGTGAATTAATTTTGCTTTTTTATTAAAAACAGAAATACAAGCACCGTGGAAATGAGCTACCCATAAATTTTTATTTTTATCTAAAGTCATTCCATCTGGTGAACCTTCATCAGAAGATAATTTTTTAAATACTTTTTTGCTAACTATTTTATTATTTTTATTTATCTTAATTTTATAGATAGTTTTTTTTGGACTATCGGTATGATAAAAATTATACTGATCAATAAACGCTGGTCCATTAGTAATTCTATAATTTTTATCAACTTTTATTAATTTAAAATTTTTATCTAATTTATATAAAGAACCTTTTTCAATTTTTCTTTCCAAATTGTCCATGGTACCAAACCAAAGATTTCCAGCAGGATCAGTTTTCCCATCATTAATTCTATTTAGTTTCAAGTTTGTTTCTATCTTTATTGATTTTAAAATTTTTTTTGATTTTAAATTTTGAATTCTTAACTCTCCCTGGAGACCTAACATAAAAATATAATCTTTGATGTGAGCGATAAAACCAATTTCTTTATTTACTTTAAAGATTTTCTTTTTTTTATTTTTAATATTGAAAGAGCAAATTTTCTTTTTTTTAATATCTACAAAATAAATTGAGTTATGTTCACTAACCCATAACGTTCCTTCACCTAAAGTACATCTTAATTTCCAAAGAGGTTTTGGTTTGGATGTTTTTATTTTATTCATTTACCTCAAACTCCTTAATAAAATCTTCATTTGGGTTTATCCCAATACCTATATTATCTGTTACTGATGCATAACCGTTATTGTTTTTAACTTGGTCTAAAATTGAAAATTCTTCCTTTGGCAAATCAGTGATAAAAATATTTTTTTCTGTTGTATCAAACTCAAGCATCGATTTAGATGGAAATAGTCCGCCTGGCATATCAGGTTGAGCAGTCAACAAATGAAGATTAACTGCAATACTAACTGCAGAGCCCCATACATGATTAATTACTGGTATAAAATTTGCTTGTGCTAATGCTGCAACTTTTAAATACTCCGTAATTCCGCCAAGTCCACAAACCTCTGGTTGAGCTATATCAATACATTTATTTGATATTAATTTATTCCAGCCATATTTAGTAAATTCAGCTTCTCCTCCTGCAATGCTAGTAGATATTTTTTGTTTTAATTCTCTGTAACCCTCATAATCTTCAGGAGCAACAGGTTCTTCAAACCAATAAATATCTAACTCATCTAAACCTTTTCCAACATAAAGAGCATCTTTCAAATTATAAGCGTGATTTGCATCAACCATTAATTTAAAATCTTTTCCAACAGAGTCTCTTACAGCTTGAACCAACTTTAAATCTTCCTTTGGGCCTAATCCAACTTTCATTTTCATGGCTTTAAAATTTTTTGATTTTATTTGTTTAGACTCTTCTTTGAACAAGGCGATCAATTCATCAACTGATTTTTTTTGTAACATCATTCCATATCCATAAACAGGAACGTCATTATTACATTTACCACCAACAAGTTGATAAAGAGGAGCATTTGTTTTCTTTCCAAGAATATCCCATAAAGCAATATCTACCCCTGATAATGCTTGAATGGGCATGCCCTTTTGACCACTATCTCTTAAAAGATTGTATACTTTTTGCCATATATATTCTTTATTTAAAGGGTCTTCACCAGTTACTAATGGCTGTATAACCTTTTCAACAATGAATTTGTTGGCTAAAGCTATATTTCCAGGACCAAAACATTCACCCCAACCCGTTATTCCTTCGTCTGTTTGGACTTCAACTAGATGGGCTGTACGATGTTTGTAATACTGTTGAGAGTAACCCAGTTCTTTTTCTAACCCATATCTAAGTACATGACTTTTAATAGAAGTTATTTTCACAATTAATTATAAAGCAACTACCTTCGAGTTTTGCTCTCCTAGGTTTTCTATTGATAATTTCATTGTATCACCCGCTTTTAAAAACTGTTGAGGTTTCATTCCCATACCGACTCCTGGAGGTGTTCCAGTTGTAATTATATCGCCTGCTTGAAGAGACATATATTTACTTAAATAAGAAACAATAACATCAACGTTAAATATCATTGTACTTGTATTACCTGTTTGCATTCTTTTTCCATTAACATCTAAACTCATATTTAAGTTGTTAACGTCTGCAATCTCATCTTTAGTAACAAAGTAAGGTCCGATTGGTCCATAGGTATCGTGGGATTTTCCTTTAACCCATTGACCCATTTTTTCAATTTGCCATTCCCTTTCACTCACATCATTAACCAAACAATAACCTAATATATGATCTTGAGCTTGG